>NZ_JBHSIU010000029.1:0-92428 GCF_042653625.1 Dactylosporangium cerinum
GACGAGGCCACCGGCGCGAACATCGTCAAGGTCGCCCTTGACGCGCCGCTGCGCCAGATCGCTGTCAACGCCGGCCTCGAAGGCGGCGTCGTGGTGGAGAAGGTCCGCAACCTCGAAGCGGGCTGGGGCCTCAACGCCGCCACCGGCGACTACGTGAACCTCCTGGCCGAGGGCATCATCGACCCGGCCAAGGTCACCCGCTCGGCCCTGCAGAACGCCGCCTCCATCGCGGCGCTCTTCCTCACCACCGAGGTCCTGGTCGCGGACAAGCCCGCCGAGGACAACAGCTAAAAGGCATCCATCGCCGCGGCCACCTGCCGCTCGGTCTCACTGCCACGGTGGGCCGAGCGCAGGTCGTCGCGGACCCCGGCGATGTCCTCGGCGCTGCGGTTCTGGCTCAGTTTCCACTTCGCCTCGACCCGGGTGATCACGAGTTCGATGCCGACGATCGCGCGCAGCTGTCCTTCGATGAAGGCGCGTGGTGCGTCGGCCACGGACCAGGGCGACGGCCGGTCGGCCTCGTGCCGCTCGGTGAGCCGGCGCACCAGGTCCTCGGTCCAGGCGGGGTCGTCGTGGGCGACGAGCGTGCCGTAGACGTGTGCGGTGATGTAGTTCCAGGTCGGCACGACCCGGCCGTGCTCGCGTTTGGACGCGTACGCCGACGGTGACACGTACGCGTCGGGACCCCGCACGATCGTCAGCGCCTCGGTGCCGGTGTGCCGCCACTGGGTGTTGTTCCGGGCGACGTGCCCGGCCAGCACCCCAGCCGCCGGGTCGAACAGCAGCGGCAGCGTGGTCGCGACCATGCCCTGACCGTCCCAGGTGACCAGGTCGCAGGCCGCCGCCCGGGACAGCAACTCGTGGACGGCGGCGTCGGACGGCGCGGCGAAGTGCTTGGGCACATACATGAAGACCAAGCGTAAACGGTGTCAGCAGCCGTGCCAGACCACCGGCGCGAGCCCGCCGGGCCGGTCGCTGTGCCCGACCAGCGTGTGGCTGTCGCCGGCGAAGCCGCTGACGATGGCCCGCCGCCCCTCCGGTGACGGCAGCGTGAAGACGGTGCCGTCGCGCCAGACCGTCGCCTGCTCCCCGGTGCCCCGCCCGGCGATCGCGCCGGTGCCGTCCACCGCGACCGGCACGACGGGAAACCCGTGGTCGATGGCCCCGGTGGCCAGGTTCCAGCGGACCGGCGTGCTGCGGGCGACCAGTTCCTCCTTGCCGTCCTCACCGCCCCGGCTGGTGGACGCGACCCCGATCGCCCAGTCGCCGGTGATCGCCTGGCCCTCGCTGCTGCGGTACCCCTCCGGCAGCCTCAACGCGACACCGGTGCCGTCGGACGCCCAGCGGTACGCCCGCTCCCGCTCGCCGACGGTGCCGACGACCGTGCCGTCCTCGCCGATCCCGGCCGCCATCGTGTCCTGCTTACCCGCCGAACCCGCCTGGAGCAGCCGCGCCCGGTCGTGGGCGGGCGGCCACACGACGGCCCTGGCGCTGTAGTCCGGGTAGTAGACGATCCCGGCGATCTCGCCCCGGCCGTTGACCGCGACCGCGTCGCTGATGACCGCCCCGTCCGGCAGGGGAAGGTCGGTCACGGCACCGTCGCGGAGGATGGCGGCCCGACGGTCCTCCAGCCGGCCGCGGGTGCCGACGACCAGCCCCGACGAGCTGACCGCAGCGGCCAGGAAGCCGGCCGGCAGCAGCCTCGGCGTGCCGTCGGTCCACAGCACCGTCACGGCGGGGGCGGTGTCGTCGGAGGGGAACGGCGCGCCGACCACGAACCGGCCGGTCGGGTCCGCGCCGGTGACCGTGGCGCCGGTGACCCCGGGCGGCAGCGGCAGCGTCGTGACCTGGCAGCCGCCGGGCACCGCCACCGTCACCGACGGCACGGGCGCCGGGGCGGGCACCCGGAGCACCAGGGCCGCCAGCACGATCACGGCGGCGGTCAGCCCACCCGTGGCCGCCACCAGTGCGGCCCGGCGGCGACGGTGCGAGCGGCGGGCGTGCGCCAGCACCTCCTCAGCACGCAACCGAGAGGAACCGGAAGCCGAGGCGGAGCCGAACGCCGAGGCGGAATCCGGAGCCGAGGCGTAGTTCCGCAACTGGTCGTCGATCACGGCGCACTCCAGGTGGTGTTGGCGGGCAGCGCGCGGCGCAGCGCCGCCAGGGCGTAGGAGGTGCGGCTCTTGACCGTCCCCTCGGACCGGCCGATCAGCCGGGCGACCTCCGCGACCGGAAGGTCACACAGGAAGCGCAGGACGACGACGATCCGCTGGCGCTCCGGCAGCCGGTCGAGGGCCTGCCGGATCAGCAGCCGCTCGTCGACCCGCCCGCCGCCGTCGGCGACCGCGGCCTCGGGCGGGGCGCTGCCGAGCAGGACCTTCGACCACGGCCGGCGCCGGTCGGCGAGGCAGGCCCGCACGACCATGGTGTGGACGTACGCGTCAAGGTTGTCCACCTCCCCCATCCGGGGCCAGCGCCGGTACAGCACGGTCAGCGCGTTCTGCACCGCGTCGTCGGCCCGGTCACGATCGCCGAGCACCAGGTAGGCGACGTGGTGCAGCCTCGGTATCCGGGACCGCACGTACTCGACGTAATCGTGCTCCTGCTCGGCACGCACGAAACCCCCAAGGAGACGGAAACGGAAACACCAAGACGATGCACGGCACCCGACACGGGGTTCAAAACCCGTGTCGGTGCCGTGTCGGCCCCGTGTCAGCGGCCCCGCGCACGGTAGGTCCATGACAGACGTGATGGTCGAGGCCGAGGGCCTCGTCAAGCGATTCGGGGAGACGAGGGCGCTGCAGGGCGTCGACCTCGCCGTCCCCCGCGGCACCGTGCACGGTGTGCTCGGGCCCAACGGTGCCGGCAAGACCACCGCCGTGCGCATCCTGTCCACGCTGCTGCGGCCGGACGCCGGGCGGGCCCGCATCGCCGGTTTCGACGTGGTCCGCGACGCCGAGAAGGTCCGGGCCCGCATCGGGCTGACCGGTCAGTACGCGAGTGTCGACGAGGACCTGACCGGCCGGCAGAACCTGGTGCTCTTCGGCACCCTGCTCGACCTGCGCAAGAGCGCCGCCAAGCACCGTGCCAAAGAGCTTCTCGAGTGGTTCGACCTGACCGAGGCCGCGGACCGGCCGGCCAAGACCTACTCCGGTGGCATGCGCCGCCGGCTCGATCTGGCCGCGAGCCTGGTCGGCCGCCCGGACGTGATCTTCCTGGACGAGCCGACGACCGGCCTGGACCCGTCCAAGCGCGAGGACATGTGGCAGGTGGTGCGCACGCTGGTCCGCGACGGTTCGACGGTGCTGCTGACCACGCAGTACCTGGAGGAGGCGGAGGCTCTCGCCGACGAGATCACCGTCATCGACCACGGCCGGGTCATCGCCAACGACACCCCGGAGCAGCTGAAGCGGATCGTCGGCGGGCAGACCCTCGAGGTGCGGCCCTCCGACCCGGACGACCTGGAGAAGACCGGGCTGATCCTGGCCGCGGTCGCGACCAACCAGAAGCCGGCGGAAACGACCCGCAAGGGCGTCCTGGCCGTCCCGGTCAGCGGCGACGAGGCGCTCACCGAGGCCGTCGCCCGGCTCGCCACGGCCGGGATCGCCGTCACCGAGCTCTCCATGCACCTGCCCAGCCTCGACGAGGTCTTCTTCACCCTGACCGGCCGTCAAGACACCGAAGGGAACCTCAAGTGACCGCCATCGCCGTACAACCCCAACTGAAGAGCCAGTTCAAACCCCTGCGACTGGTACGCCATTCGCTGGAACTCACAAAACGCAGCCTGATCAAGACCTGGCGGACCCCGGAGGCGTTGATCGACGTCACGGTGCAGCCGGCGCTGTTCCTGGTCATCTTCGTCTACATCTTCGGCGGCGCGATCGCCGGCGGCACGCACGAGTACCTGCAGTTCCTGATGCCCGGCATCCTCGCCCAGACGGTCGCGATGGGCGCCATCTCCATCGGCGTCAACCTCAACAACGACCTGGAGAAGGGCATCTTCGACCGGTTCCGGTCGCTGCCGATCGCCCGCTCGGCCCCGCTCATCGGCGCGGTCCTCGGCGACGTCGTCCGCTACGTCATCGTCACCATCTCGACGTTCGCGTTCGCCTACCTGATGGGCTTCCGCATCCACGCCAGCCCGCTGCACGCGATCGCCGGCTGCCTGCTCGCGGTCCTGTTCGGGGTCTGCCTGAGCTGGGCGCTGGTGTTCGTCGGGATGCTGGTGCGGACGTCCGGCGCGGTGCAGGGCATCGGATTCCTGGTGATCATGCCGCTGACGTTCGCGTCCAACGTGTTCGTCGGCACGTTCACGCTGCCCGGCTGGATGCAGGGGTTCGTGAAGGTCAACCCGCTGACGCACCTGGTCCAGTCGATGCGCGGACTGTTCCTCGGCACGCCCGTCGGCAACCACGTGTGGTGGACCCTCGGCTGGTGCGCGGCCTTCGTGATCGTGTTCATGCCGCTAGCCCTGGCGGCCTACCGCAAGAAGGTCTGACATGAGGGCACGGACGCGGTCGGTGGCCTCGGTCACCGGCCGCTCGTGCCAGTTCCAGACGTCCTCGCCGGCCGGCGGCGTCCCGGCACCGTCGGGGAACAGCAGCTCGACGTTGCCGCCGAGGCGCAGCCCGAGCGCCCACAACTCCGCCGCCGAGGGTGCGCCGCGGTGCGCCGCGAAGGTCGACCCGGCCAGCGTCAACACCCCGAACACCGGGATGTCGTATGTGCTCAGCGCCTCATCCAAGGCCTGCCGAAGCAGCCCATCGGCCCGCTGGGACGACACCGACAGGCGCAGCAACAGCACGGCGACGCAGCTGCGGTACAGCACCCGCACCTGCGGCACGTTGATCTCGATGCCTTCAAGGACGGCAAGGACCCGGTCGGCCCGCGCCTCGGCCTCGGCATGATCGCCGTGCACCAGGGCGAGCTGGCCGAGCACCAGATCCGCCAGCCCGGCGTCCATCTCCTGCGTTCCGGGCGCCTGGGCCACCACCCGGAGCCGGTCGGCCGCGGCGGTGTCGCCGGCGAACGCCAACCGCGCGTCGAGCTGGACCCGGATCGAGCCGAGGTCCTGGGCGGCGCCGAGCAGGTCCATGTGCCGCTCGCTGCGCCGCAGCCACTCCTGCGCGTCCGGCCCGCCGCGCCCGCCGATGGTCTGCGCGGTCGTGCCCATCCCCCAGTGGTCGCCGACCTCCTCGAAGCGCTGGTAGGCCAGGGTCGCGTCGGCGACGGACCGGGCGAGGTCGCCCCGGTTCTCGTGCATGAGGGCCCGGAAGTAGAGCCCGAAGCCCTGCACGTAGCGGTCGGGGTTGCCGACCAGATCGCCGGCGGCGAGCACGGCCGCGTCGAGGTCCGACGAGCTCAGCGCGCGCAGCGACGACGCGAGGGTCCAGGCCCGCGTCGACACCTCGTGGCTGCGCGGGCCGAACGCCCGCAGGACCTTCAGCACGAGCGCGAACAGCCGCGGCGTGTCCACGACGAACGCGTTGAGCCCGGTGAACAGGCACAGCCAGGTGGCCCGTTCGGCGTTGACGGCCGGATCCCCGCGCAGCAGCGCCGAGCGTTGCTGGGCCGCCGGGTCGTCGACCCGGAACACCCGCAGCGTCCACGTGATGACCTCCGGATGCAGGCCGCGCACCGTCCACAGGTGCGCGAGCGCCGTCATCACGTCGACCGCCGCCGCGTCGTCCTCGCGGGCCAGGGCCCACCGCAGCGCGGCGATCAGGTTGTCCTGTTCGAGGCCACACTCCCGGAACGCCGGCAGCTGGTCCGGCGTGAGGAAGGCCGCGGCCAGCCGGGCGGCCAGCCGCGCCGCCCACCGCACCAGGCCGCCCACCGCGGCGTCGCGGGTGCCGGCCGCGTCGAGGCGGACCTCGCCGTATTCGCGGACGGTCTCCAGCATCCGGTACCGCGGCACCCCGTCCTCGCCCGCCTCCAGCGACAGCAGCGACTGCTCGACCAGCACCGCCAGCCCGCGCCGGACGTCCCGGCCCCCGGCGACCGCGCCGGCAAGCGATGCGGTGAACGGCGCCGGGATCACCGCGAGCCGCTCCAGCAGCTCCCGGTCATCGGCGCCGAGTAGTTCGCGGCTCCAGTCGACCATCGCCCACAGGCTCGCGTGCCGGTCGGGCAGCCCGCGCAGCGCGTCGTCGAGCAGCCCGAACCGGTCGGCGAGCCCGGCCAGGACGTCGTCGATCGGCATGTGCCGGAGCCGGGCCGCGGCGAGCTCGAGCGCGAGCGGCAGGTTGTCGAGCCGGTGGCACAACTCCAGGGCGGCGTCCGGGTCGCCGGGCGTCGCCCCACCGGCCCGGACCCGCGCGGCGAGGAGGTCCAGCGCAGCGGCGTCGGGCAGCGTCCCGAGCCGGTGCACCACCTCGCCGGGCAGGCTCAGCGGGGCCCGGCTGGTCGCGAGCACCGCGAGGTCCGGCGCGGCGAGCAGCTCGGCGGCCGCTCCGGCCGCCGCCTCCAGGACGTGTTCGCAATTGTCAAGAACCAAGAGCCCATGCAGCTCCGGTACGACCAGCGCCAGCCGCTCGCCGGAGCCTGCCGACCGCCACTCGGCCCGGCCCACCCCGGAGTCCGGCCCGCTGACCGCGGCGAGCACCGCCGGCAGCACCTCGGCCGAGGTTCGCACGCCGGCCAGCTCCACCACGTGCACGGCCCGGCCACCGGCCACGACCCGCCGGGCGACCTCGGCGGCGAGCCGGGTCTTCCCGGCCCCGCCGGCGGCCACGACCGTCACCAGCGGCGCCGTTTCCAGGGCCGCGAGGACCGCGGCCACGTCCTGCTCCCGCCCGACGAGCGGCGTCATCGCCCGCCGCCACCCGGCCGGCAGCGCCGTCTTCGGCGCGGGCCGCGGCGTGAGCTCGCCCCGCAGCAGCGCCACGTGGGCGGCCGCGACCGCCGGCGACGGGTCGGCGCCGTAGCCGTCGGCGAGGTCGGCCCGCAGGCGTTCGACCATTTCCAGGGCCTCGGCGTCGCGCCCCTGCGCGGCGAGGATCCGCACCAGCAGGACCGCCGACGGTTCGTGCGGCGGCCGGTGCGCGACGAGCCGGCGCAGGTCGGCGTCGTCGGCGGGGCGACCGGCGGCGAGCGCGGCCTGCGCGGCGAGCCCTGCGGTCTCGGCGAACAGCTGGGCCGGGCCGGCGGGGTCGTCGAGGTCGGGCGCCTCCGGGAAGAGCGCCCGGGCCTCCCGTGCCGCGGCCGCCGCCGCGTCGGGGTCACCGCGGTCCAGGGCGCGCCGCCCGTGGTCCAGCAGCGCCCGGCCCACGACCACGTCGACCTCGACGGCCTCGACCGGCACCAGGTAGCCACCGGGAGCGGCGGTCACCGCCAGTCCGAGCCGGCGGGCCCGCGACACCAGCGCCTGCACCGCGCCGGGTGCGTCGTCGGGCGGATCGGCGTCCCAGACGGCGTCGACGAGCGCGCCGACGGACACCGCCCGCCCGCGCGCGTCGATGAGCGCCCGGACCATCGCCGCCAGCCGCGCGCCCTTCACCGGCCGCCCGTCGACGGTCAGCTCCCCCAGCGTCGTGACGCGCATAGGTCCGATCATGCCGGGTCCGGACAGACGAACGCCCCGGGGGAGGGCCCCGGGGCGTTCGCCGCTACGTGTGTTCGGTCGTGCGATCAGGCGACGTGCGCCCACCAGCCCCAGGTGCCGGAGTTCGGCGCGGACTGGACGCGGTGCCAGACCGCTCCGTCACCGCCGACCGCGAAGACCTCCATCACACCATCGGCGCGGGTGAACGCCGTCGGGTTGCTGTAGATGAGGCCGCTGAGGTTGGTCCAGCCGGACCACTGCGACGGGTCGGCGGGGTCGGTCTGGACCTGCGAGTACAGGTTGCTGTCCTGACCGCGGATGAAGACCGCGACGGTGCCGTCGGCGTTCTGCGCGACCTCGATGTCCATGGCGTACTTCTCCGCGCCGAGGCGGGTCCACCAGGCGAAGGAGCCGTCGCCGTTCTGCAGCCGGTACCAGATCGAGTGGTCGCCGCCGATGGCGAAGACCGTGATCCGGCCGTTGGCGTTGAGCACGGCGGTCGGGTCGCTGAAGATGAGGCCGCTCAGGTTGGTCCACGCGCCCCAGGTGCCGTTGGCGGCCTGGACGCTCGTGTAGAGGTTGTTGTCGCCGCCACGGGCGAACATCTGCGCCAGACCGTCGTGGTTGGTGACGATCGGCCCGTGCAGCGCACCGGCGGTGCCGGGAGCCGCGCCATCGGTGGTGATGGAGGTCGCCGCGGCGGTGCTGTACGCGGTCGGGCTGGCGTAGGCGACGACGGTGACGTCGTATGCCGTGCCGGGCGCCAGGCCGTTGATCGCGCAGGTGACAGCCGGCGCGACGGCGGTGCAGCTCAGGGTTCCGGCGCTGGCCGCGGCGGGCGCGGTGGGAGTCGCGGTCGCGACGTAGTACACGACGGCGGCACCACCGACGGGAGCGGCAGCGGTCCAGGCGATCGTCGCCGAGGTGGAGGTGACGTCATCCGCAGCCGGCGGAGTGACGACCGGCGGCGCCGGCTTCGGGATCACGGCGGGCGTGACCGTCGTGGGAGCGGAGGCGGCAACGGTCGACTGCGTGCCGTTGGCGTTGAGGGACGCGACACCCAGGGTGTAGAGGGTCGCGTTGGTCAGGCCGGTCACCTTGCAGGTCAGCTCGGTGGTGATGCACTGCCTGATGACGCCGCCGCCGGTGGTCGCGGTCGCCCGGTACTTGGTGACGGTGCCGGACGCGGGAGCGGCCCAGGTCAGCGTGGCCTCGGTGTCGCCACCGGTCACCACGACGTCGGTGGGCGGGTTCACCGTGCCGAGGATGTAGATGTTCCCGGAGTCCGCGGGGGTGGAGCTGTACCCGTCCTTGGCGGCGGTGACCTTGAAGTCGTACTGGAAGCCGGGCGCCACCGCCGTGCCGCCACAGACCACCGACATCGATCCGGCGACCACCGGGCAGGTGATGCCGGGGATGGCGACGCCTTCCTTGTAGGCGGCGACCGTGTAGGTGACGCCGGCCGTGGGCGAAGCGGACCACGACACGGTGGGCACGCCCGCCGCGGTGGTGCTCGCGATCACGTCGGTCGGCGCGTCGGGGCCGACCCCGGGCGTCGCACCGGCGCTGGCGGTGCTGGCCGCGGAGTTCGGGATCGAGTTGGCGCCGTTCGCCACGACCTTGAACGTGTACTCCGTGCCGTTGGTCAGCCCGGTGATCTTGCAGCTGTTGCTCAGGGCGTTGGTCGTGCTGGTGCACGTCTTGCCGGTCGAGACACCGCCGAGGTAGGCGGTCGCGGTGAAGTTGGCGATCTCGGACAGCACGGTCGCCGCACCGGTCCAGGCCACGTTGATCTCACCGCTCACGCCCGTGGCGGTCGGCGTCACGCCCGTGGGCGGGGTCAACACCGGCACTGTCACACCGGTCGCGATCGCATCGGTGAACACGATGCCCACCGGGTCGGCGGTGACGGTGTAAGTCGTGCCGGAGACCAGGCCGAGGATGGTGCACGATCCTGCCGCCGCACCGGAGACGCTGCAGGTCGCGTCCGCCGTGGAGCCGGCGTCCGGACCGTCCGCGCTGACCAGGTAACTGGTGACGGTGTCCGGCGGATCGGGGTTCGGCGTGACCGTGACGACCAGACTGTTGGGGCCCGCCGCAGAGACCGCGGTAAGTGTGGAAAGCGCCGCCGCTGACGCGGGCTGCTGGGCCACCAACAGGGAGCCAGCCGTCACTGTCAGAACCGCCGCCGAGCCGAGCAGGCCGCGTCTGGGCCCTGCCCGGCGGTCGCGCGGTTTGCTCACTTGAATCATTGCGTCCAACCCCCCGTTGCGAGGCGCCAGCACCGGTGCCGACGCGCCATCTCCTAGCAATGTATGGCGATGCTGTACTTTTCGGAGCAAATTGGGTAATAAGGCTTTTTGACAGGTGGCGAGGACTCCCGCCGTGCTAGTGACGATCGGCCCCGGGCAGGCCAGACCCGGTGTGAGACACCTAGTTGGCGCGGTTGGGCGGCAATCCGCGCGACCCCCGCGACGGCGCGCATCCGGCCCCCAGCAACGGATCCAGCCCGCGCGCGGTCAGCCCAGCCGGATCCGGGCGGCGAGCGGGAGGTGGTCGCTGCCCGTCGCGGGCAGCGGCCACAGCTTCGTGACCGTCGCCGAGCGGGTCATGACCTGATCGATGCGGGCCACGGGCAGCGCCGCCGGCCAGCTGAACGCGAGGTCCGATCGGGCCGGGGTCAGCACCGCCGTGACCGGGCGCAGTCCGCGGTCGTCCACGGTGCTGTTGAGGTCGCCGAGCAGGACGACCGTGCCGAGGGGTTCGGCGCCGAGCGCCCGGCCGAGCAGCACGGCGCTCTCGTCGCGCCTGGTGACGTTGAACCCCGCGCGCAGGCCGAGGCGCACCGACGGCAGGTGCGCCACGTAGACGGCGACGTCGCGCCCCGGCAGGCGGACCACGGCGCGCAGGCCCCGGTTCCAGTCCTCGCCGACGCCGGTGGGCCTGATGTCGATCGCCTGTGCGGCCGGGATCGGATGCTTCGACCAGAGGCCGACGGTGCCGTGCACCACGTGATGCGGAAACTGCGGCGCGAGCGTCGCGGCGTAGGTGTCGACCGCCTCCGGAAGGAGCTCCTCCAGGGCGATGAGGTCCGGCCCGACCTCCGCCAGGGCCCGCGCGGTGCCGGCCGGATCGGGGTTCTCGTCGCTCGCGTTGTGCTGCACAACGGTGAGGTCGTAGGCGGCGCCGGGTCCGGGCAGGGCACCGCCGAAGAGGCCGAGCCACGCCACGACCGGCAGCAGCACGGCGAGCAGCGCGACGAACGACCGGCGCAGCAGTGCCGCCTCCAGCACCACCGGGATCACCAGGCAGAGCCAGGGCAGGAACGTCTCGAGCAGGCTGCCCAGGTGACCACCGCCGCCGGGCACCGCGCCCGGCGCGGCGAGCAGGAAGGCGGCGAGCCCGGCCAGTCCCGCCGGCACCGCGCCACGCCGCCAGCTCCACCGCATGACGTCCATCTTCGCGGGTTGTGTCCTGCGCGGACGTCCCGCGCCCGGCCGGCCCTGATCGCGCTGGTCACGGCGGCGGTCAGCCTCGGCGTCCCGGCGACCCGCCGGGCGTTCGCGGCGACCGGCGCCGAACCGCCGGCCGCATCCGGCGACGCACCGCCCGCGCCGTTGCGGGCGGCCGTGTCACGGTTCGCGCTGGGTGGCGGGCTGATTCCCGATGCCGTCTTCGGCCCCGGCAACCCCGTCCCGCTCGGCGGTCAGTTACTCGCGGCCGTCGTGGTCGGCGTCGCGGCGACCTTCGACAGGCTCGCCGGGCTCGCCGGGCTCGCCGGGCTTGGCGGGCTTGGCGGGCTTGGCGGGCTTGGCGGGCTTGGCGGGCTTGGCGGGCTCGGCGGGCTCGGCGGGCTTGGCGGGCTTGGCGGGCTTGGCGGGCTTGGCGGGCTTGGCCGGCTCGCCGACCCCCACAGCGAGCAGTTCCTGCAGACGCGGCGCTGGCCTGCCCATCAGGATCGGAAATCCCGGACGGCGGCCGGTCCGCGCCCGGTGGACGATCCGGCGCCGGCGGAGGGCTGCACCGTCGCGTAAGTCCCCGGTCACGGCAGTTGCCAGCGCTGGCTCGTGCCGCCGGTGCAGCGGGCGAGGACCGGCTGCGTGCCGCCCTTGCCGGTCAGGCACTGCCGGGACGAGCGGGCGACCAGCATGCCCCGGGTGGTGTCCCACTGCTGCGCCGCGCCGCCGGTGCAGCCGGCCAGGCCGAGGCGCAGCGCGGTCGGCTGCAGGCACTGGCCGGCCGTGCGCAGCGTGCCGTCGGCGGGGGCGGTCCAGGTCTGGGCGGTGGCCCCGGTGCAGCGGCGCAACTGGACCGCGCCGGTGTGCGCCTCCAGGCAGAGGCCGGCCGGGCCGATCAGCGGTCCGGCTGCGATGGGCGCCGGCGCGGGCGCAAGCCCCAACGCCGCGACGCCCGGCGCGGGAACGACGGCGATCTGCAGCTGCCCGGCCTGCGCCGCGGTGACTTCCGCCGCGACCGGCTCGGTGCCCGGCGAGGAGGTGGCGGCCCGGTCGCCGGCCGTCAGGGCGAGGCCGGTCGTGGCGAGGGTCAGGACCAGCACGGTCCAGGCCAGCGTCGGGTAGTGCCCCGGCACCCGGGCGGGGTGCACCGGGTGGACGCCCTGGATGCGGTGGGTGTGCGGCTCTGCCACGGGCGGCAGCAGGGTCGTCCAGGAGGAGTGCCGCGGCTGGTACAGCGGCGGCACGGGCCGGTTCGCGGCGGGCGCGCTGTTGGGGTGCGCGGCCGGCGGGATCTCGTGGTTTGCGATGACTCTTACGTACGGGCGGACCAGGACGGGAGGCATGCCGCGACGCTATCGGCCATCAGTGCGGACCGATGCGGTCCGGACCGGGTGAACCCGCAGAATCACCCTGCGCCTCACCCTGTCGTTGGAGCGCTTTCACGGGCGTTCCGGAAGATCAGTCCGGCGCCCATTCTCGAAACCCTTGCGCGGCACCGCGGATGGAACGCACGGAACGTCCGTATTTCCACTGGAAGATCGATCGGTCCGCAGAAAATCGGGGGTGCCCGGACGTAGCGCACGGCCGATTTACACGGTAGAAACAACACTCTGGAGAGAGCGCTCTCACACCCGCGCCGACGCATTCCGCGATGCATCTCCTACACCCCTTCATATCCGTGTACCTCACACCCGCCCGCACGATCGAGAGGACGCACCCGTATGACGATCCAGTCCGAGCATTCCGTGAGGCGGTGGGTCAGCCGTCGCACCATCGGCCGAGTGTTCGCACTCAGCCTGGCCGCGACGACCGCCACCGCCACGATGGGGACGGCGGCCGTCGCGGCCCCGTCGGCGCACGGCGGGTCGCAGGACCTGGGCCCGAACGTCACCGTCTTCGACCCGAGCACGCCGGTCAGCGAGATCCAGGCGAAGCTCGACGCGACCTACGCCAAGCAGGTCGACAACGAGATGGGCACCGCGCGGTACGCCTACTACTTCAAGCCCGGCACGTACGGCACCGCTGACCAGCCGCTGCAGTTCAAGGTCGGCTACTACACCGAGATCGCCGGCCTGGGTGCGAACCCCGGCGACGTCGTCATCAACGGCAAGGTCGAGGTGTACAACCGCTGCCTCGAGAACGGCGGCACCAGCAACTGCCTCGCGCTGGTCAACTTCTGGCGCACGCTGTCCAACCTGTCGATCAACGTCAACGGCAAGGGCCAGGACGGCTGCCGCGGCTCGGCCAACTTCTGGGCCGTGTCGCAGGCCGTCTCGCTGCGGCGCATCAACGTCACCGGCGGCAACCTGTCGCTGATGGACTACTGCACCGCCGGCCCGCAGTACGCCAGCGGCGGCTTCATCGCCGACTCCAAGGCCGGCACGATCGTCAACGGCTCGCAGCAGCAGTGGCTGACCCGCAACAGCGAGGTCGGCAGCTGGTCCAACGGCGTGTGGAACCAGGTCTTCGCGGGCGTCGTCGGCGCCCCTGACGACTCGGCCTTCCCGAACCCGCCGTACACCACGCTCGCGACGACCCCGATCAGCCGCGAGAAGCCGTACCTCTTCGTCGACGCCAAGGGCAAGTACAACGTCCGCGTGCCGTCGGCCGCGAAGAACACCAGCGGCACCACCTGGTCGGCCGGTCAGACCGCGGGCCGCACCATCCCGCTGTCGGACTTCTACGTCGCCAAGCCGGGCGACTCGGTCAGCAAGATCAACCTGGCGCTGCTCGCCGGCAAGAACCTGCTGCTCACCCCCGGCACGTACGACATCGCCCGCAGCATCGAGGTCCGCTGGCCCAACCAGGTGGTCCTCGGCATCGGTCACGCCACGCTGACCGCCGTCAACGGCTCCACCCCGCTCGAGATCGCGGACGTCCCCGGCATCATCGTCGCCGGCGTCACGATCGACGCGGGCACCACGGAGTCCGACGTCCTGCTGCGCGTCGGCAAGGAGCACAACTGGTTGCGCTTCAGCGACCCGAAGAACCCGACCACGCTGTCTGACGTGTACTTCCGCGTCGGCGGCCCGCACATCGGCAAGACCGACACCGCGCTCGAGGTCAACAGCGACAACGTGCTCATCGACCACACCTGGGTGTGGCGCGGCGACCACGGCGTCGAGGGCTTCACCGGCGGCGTCAACGGCGACAACCAGCGCTGGGTCACCAATACCGGCCGCTACGGCGCCGTCATCAACGGCGACAACGTGACCGCGACCGGCCTCTTCGTCGAGCACTTCCAGAAGTACAACACCGTCTGGAACGGCGAGCGCGGCACCACGGTCCTGTACCAGAACGAGCTGCCGTACGACCCGCCGACGCAGGCCGACTGGATGAACGGCACCGTCGAGGGCTACGCCGGCTACAAGGTCAACAACAAGGTGAAGTACCACAACCTGTACGGCGCCGGTGTCTACGTCTTCAACCAGAACAACCCGACGATCCACACCGAGAACGGCTTCGAGGTCCCCTCGACGCCCGGCGTCAAGCTGCACCACATCATGACCGTCAACCTCAGCGCCGGCATCATCGACCACGTCGTCAACGGCGTGGGCGACCCGGCCGACACCACCAAGATCGGCGTGCCGGTCTACATCGCGGACTACCCGGCCGCGTAACGCACCGCAGCACCACCAACGGTGGGCCCGTCGCGATCATCGCGACGGGCCCATTTGTTTGTCTGCTGTGAACCGGCTGCGTCTGTGCCCGGCCGCCCGTTGCCGGCAATCTTCAGCTCACTGCCTGCTTCACGAGCGCGGCGATGCGGGTCTCGTCGGCTTCGGTCAGCGTGGTCAGGGCGAAGTACGCGGCCCACATGCTGCCCTCGTCCAGGTTGGCCTCGTCGCTGAAGCCGAGCGTCGCGTAGCGGGTCTTGAACTTCGCCGCGCTCTGGAAGAACAGGACGACCTTGCCGTCACGGGCGTAGGCGGGCATGCCGTACCAGAGCTTCGGGGTGAGGACGGGCGCGTTCGCCTTGACGATGGCGTGGATGCGCTCGGCGGTCACGCGGTCGGCGTCGGACATCTCGGCGATCTTGGCGAGGACCTCCGGCTCGGTGTCGGCCTTGGCGCCGCGGCGGGCGGTCGACTTGAGCTCCTTGGCGCGCTCCTTCATGGCGCCGCGCTCGTCCTCGGTGAAACCCTCGTGCTTCGTGGTGGTGGTGGTGGTGTTCTTCGTGGTCGCCATGATGACGGTCCTTTCGAGTCAGGAAGGGGGGTTCGAATCGGGAAGGGAGGTTCGAGTCAGGACGGTTGGCGCGGCCGGGACTACCAGGCACCAGCCTGCTGGCGGGTCGGCGCGTTGAGCCGGTTGAACGTGTTCGTGACCGCGATGTTGAGCAGCAGCGCGGCCAGTTCCTTCTGGTCGAAGTGCTTGGCCGCCTGGTCCCACACCTGGTCGGGCACCGGGTCGGCCCGGTCGGCGAGCCTGGTCACGGCCTCGGTCAGGGCGAGCGCGGCGCGCTCCTCGTCGCTGAACCAGGGCGTCTCCCGCCACGCGGCGACGGCGTCCACCTGTTCCGTGGTCGCGCCGTTGCGGCGGGCCTGACCGGCGCCGCCGGCCACGCACGGTCCGCAGCCGTTGATCTGGCTGGCCCGCAGGTGGCTCAGCGCCAGCAGCTTGCTGTCCAGCCCGGCGCCGGCGACGGCCCGGTTGACGGCCATCAGGGCCTCCATCGCCTCGGGGATCAGCATCGCCGGGTTCGGCATCCGTTCGGTCGGCATCTCGTGCTCCTCAGTTGTGCGGTGGCGCTCGCTGACAGGACTCATCGGACCACCGGGGCGCCCCGCACCGCGTGGGCCGTGGGACACCGTGGGACAGCGGAAACGCCCCTGACCAGTGAAAACACGGCGCCGGAACAACCCCGTGGGGCGGGACGGGTACGGTGTTGCACGTGTCCGGCCCGCAAGAACAGCTCGTGGCCCAGCTCGCCAGGATCAAGGACCTGAGCGGACTCAGCCTCCGGGCGCTCGCCACCCAGGCGGGCCTGAGCAGCTCGTCGCTGTCCCGGTATCTGACCGGCAGGCTGGTGCCGCCGTGGGAGGCCGTCGTGGCCCTGTGCAAGGCCGTCGGCCGCGACCCCCGGCCACTGCGCCCGGTGTGGGCCGAGGCGACCAAGGCCGGCGCGGCGCCGCCGCCACGGCGCAACGACCTGCCGGCCGACCTGTTCGACTTCACCGGCCGGGAAGCGGAGTCCGCGCAGGTCGAGGAGCTGCTCCGCACCGCCGGTGCGGTCGCGATCGACGGGATGGCGGGCGTGGGCAAGACCAGCCTCGCCGTGCACGTCGCACACCGGCTCGCGGCCGCGTACCCGGACGGCGGGCTCTACCTGGACCTGCACGGCTTCACTCCGGGCCAGGAGCCGCTCGAACCGCTCGCGGCGCTGGGCCGGCTGCTGGCCGCGCTGGAGATCACGCATCCACCGGCCGGCGCCGTCGAACGGGCGGCGCTGTGGCGCTCGGAGCTGTCCCGCCGGCGGGCCCTCGTCGTGCTCGACAACGCCGTCGACGCGGAGCAGGTGCGCCCGCTGCTGCCCGGCGCGGGAAAGTCCGCGGTCCTGGTCACCAGCCGGAACCGCCTGGTCAGCCTGGACGGCGTGCCGCCGGTGTCGGTGGCGCCGTTCACGGCCGGCGACGCGGCCGACCTGTTCGGCCGGGCGGCGGGCCTCGGGGCCACCGACGATCAGGCGGTCGGTCAGGTGCTCCAGCAGTGCGGCGGGCTCCCCCTGGCGCTGCGGATGGCCGGCGCCCGCCTGCGCCATCGGCCCGGCTGGACCGTGGCGGTCCTCGCGGAGCGGCTGCGCGACACCGCCGGCCGCTTCGACGCGGTGTTCGGCATGTCCCTGCACCAGCTCGACCCGGCGCAGCGCCGCCTGTTCCGGCTGCTCGGCGTCCTGCCCGGCGCCGACTTCGACGCGGCGGTGGCGGGCGCGCTGGCGGACGTGCCCGCCGACCGGCTCGGCGCGGTCCTCGACGAGCTGGTCGACGCCCACCTGCTGCAGGAGCTGTCGCCCGGGCGGTTCCGGATGCATGACCTGATCCGGCAGTACGCGGCTGACCTCGCCGCCGACGAGGAACCGCAGGCCGACGCCGCCCTTCGCCGGGTCCTGCAGCACTACCTGGCGCAGGCCGTCACCCGCGATCGGATGCTGCCGTCGCCGCAGCGCCCGCAGCCGGCGGCGGGCAACCCGGCGGAGGCGCTGGCCTGGTTCGACCTCGAATACGTCAACCTGGTCGCCGGCTTCGACGCCGCGGTGCGGCTCGGCGTCGACGAGGTGGTCGCGGAGCTGCCGCAGGCCATGCGGGTCTGGTTCTTCCGGCACCGCGGCACCGACGATCAGACCCGGCTGCTCCAGGCCGCCGCCGACGCTGCCGGCCGGCTCGGCCGCCACCAGGAGCGGGCGGCGCTGCTGTCCGACCTCGGGTTCGCGCTCGCCGCCGCCGGGCGCCTGACCGAGGCCCTCGCCGCATATGAGGTTGCCGAGCGCGAAGGACCGGACGACGAGCTCGCGGCCGGCCTGGCGCTGCGGACCGGGCTGGCGCGCCGGGACCTCGGTGACCTCGAGGCGGCCCAGGAACAACTGCGGCGGGCCCGTGAGCTGTTCGAGAAGCTCGGCCGCCCCGCCGGGCAGTCGCAGGCCCTCGCCTTCGAAGGCTGGGTGACGCTGCGCCTGGGGCGGCGGGCCGAGGCCGTCGACCTGGCCCGGGCATCCGTCGCCCTGGCGGCCGGGCCGGGCCAGGTCACCGGGCTGGTCACGCTCGGCCTCGCGGTGGAGGATCCGGCGGAGTCGTTGCGGACGCTGCGCGAGGCGCTGCGGCTGTCCGAGGAGCACAACCTGCAGCACAACCAGGCGTGGTGCCACAACGCGCTCGGCGTCGCGCTGCGCGGCATGGGCTCGCTCGACCCGGCGCTCGAGCACCACCGGCGGGCGTTCGCGCTGCTGGAGCCCCTCGCCGAGGTCCAGCTGGAGATCGACTGCCTGCACGAATACGCCGAGACGTGCCGGGTGGCGGGCCGCCCCGACGAGGCCCTCGCGCTCCTCGACCGGATCGTCGCGCTGGCGCGTGAGCTGGGCCGCCCGCACGACGAACAGCTCGCCCGGGCGGCCCGGCAGAAGATCTAGAGGACGAGCCTGCCGTCCACCGCGCGCGGCCAGGTCTGATACCCGGGCGAGTAGAGCCGCCGCCCGACCCAGTCGTCGTCGTTGCGGACCTGGTTGCGCGGGGTGTAGGCGACGAAGTTCGCGGCGTCGTCGGTGCTGCCGGTGCCGTCGTAGCGGGCGACGGTCGGATACGGATACACCGGCCGGGTCCGGGTGGCGGAGGCCGCGGTGATCCGGCCGGGCCGGCGGCCACTCTCGACCCAGGCCATGACCGGGGTGAGCACGTCCACGGTGTTGGGCCCGGCGCCGCCCCCGCAGTGGGCCATGCCGGGGAAGAGGTAGAGCTTGGCGAAGCGGTCGACGTCGCCCATGGTCCGGCGCATCGTGTCGTAGTAGATCAGCGTGGACTGGGGTGAGATGTGCTGGTCGTTCCACCCGTGCCAGAGCAGCAGTTTCCCGCCGGAGCGCTGGAAGGCGCCCAGATCCGGGTCGAGCGCCGCCTGGTAGGACGACGACGGCATGACCGTCTTCCAGAACGACTCGACGGTGAACCGCAGGTCGCTGAGCTGGTAGTCGGGCCTCGGCTGGTTCGGGTCGGCGAGGTAGCGCAGGTAGGACAGGGCGAACATCTCGCTGGCGACGGTCTGCCCCTGGGCGGTGGGGATGAACAGCGTCCACTCCAGCTCGGAGCCCCACTCGTGGGAGATGAACGGCTCCAGGCGGCGGCCCTGGGCGTCCGTCGCGCCGTCGTGCAGGCGCCGCACGACGCCGGCCTCCGCCGGTGACAGGCAGGTCTGCGATGAGGTGGTGCAGACAAGGGTCGCCGGGTCGAAGCGGCACAGCCGGGGGTCGTCGAGCACGCCGTCGGTGAGGCCGTCGAGGCCGTCGCACGCGGCGAGCACCGCGGTGTGGATGAGTGGCAGCCGGTCGGCGAGCAGGATGGAGTCGCCGTTGGCGGCCCGGTTGGTGAGGACGTTCCAGGCGTGGTGGAAGGTGTTCTGGACGGCCATGTTGCTGGCCGGCGCGCCGGCGGCGATGCCGTCGAAGTCGTCCGGGTAGCGCTGCGCCTCCATGAGCGCCTCGCGGCCGCCGTCGGAGCAGCCGGTGAAGTACGAGTACGCCGGCGCCCGGTGGTAGAAGGCCTTGATGAGGGCCTTGGCCACCTGCGCGGTCGCGTGCACGCCGCGGTAGGCGAAGTCGATCTGCGCCTGCGGGTTGCCGGCCGCCCAGGAGCCGTCGTTGCGGCCCTGGTGGCCCATGTCGGTGGTGGCGCTGGCGACGGTGCCGTCGGTGACGACCGGGCAGGTGCCCGCCTGCCCGTAGTTGATGTTGGCGTTGCCGCAGAGGCCGCCGCAGCCGGTCTGGACGTAGCGCTGGGTCCAGCCGTTGACGGGCAGCCGCACCACGAACGTGTCGGCGGGGGCGATGGTGCCGCGGACCTCGCAGTAGGGTGCCGGCGTGCCGGCGGTGACGACGGTCGCCGACGCGATGGTGACGGTGGCGTCGGTGACCTTGCCGAGCTGCAGCCCGGTCACGTCGGCGCAGGTCATGACGGGTTGGACGGCCGGCAGGACGGCGAGCCCTTCGGGGGTGGTGGCGGGCCGGTGCGCGGACGCGGTGGAGGACGGCGCGATCAGCGTCGTGGCGAGCAGCGCCACGAGACCGGCGCGCGCCAGGGTTGGGGGGTGGGGCACGGGTCGTCTCCTCTATGAAAAAGGTCAGGACGTGCCGAGCGGAAGGGACAGGCGCGGATAGACGCGGCGGGCGTTGAGCTCGTACACCTTCCGCAGGTCACCGGCGCTGAGCGGGAGCGCCTCGACGTAGCGGCGGGTGTCGTCGAAGTGGTGGCCGGTCCGCGGGTCGATGCCGCGCACGGCGCCGACCATCTCGGAGCCGAAGAGAATGTTGTCGATGTCGATGACGTCGAAGAGCAGGTTGATGCCGCTCTGGTGATACACGCAGGTGTCGAAGAAGACGTTGCGCAGGACCGTCTCCTCCAGCGGGGGCCGGCCGAGCATGTCGGCGAGCCCGCGGAAGCGGCCCCAGTGGTAGGGCACCGCCCCGCCGCCGTGCGGGATGACGAACCGCAGGCCGGGGAACGTGGCGAACAGGTCCCCCTGCAGGAACTGCATGAACGCGGTCGTGTCGGCGTTGAGGTAGTGCGACCCGGTGGCGTGGAAGTTGGGGTTCGTCACCGCCGAGACGTGCACCATGGCCGGCACGTCCAGCTCGACCAGCACCTCGTACAGGGGAAACCACGACGGATCGGTCAACGGCGGCGACGTCCAGTGCCCGCCGCTGGGGTCCGGATTCAGGTTGCAGCCGACGAACCCGAGCTGCTCGACACAGCGCCGCAACTCGGCGACGGAGTTCGCGATCGGTGCGCCGGGCGACTGCGGCAGCTGGCAGACCCCGATGAAGTGCTCCGGGTAGAGGCCCACGACGCGGGCGATGAGGTCGTTGCAGGCCCGGGCCCAGCCGGCGCTGACGGCCTCGCCGAGGTGGTGACCCATCGCGGAGGCGCGGGGCGAGAAGACGGTGAGGTCGACGCCGCGTTCCCGCATGAGCCGCAGCTGGCTGCCCTCGATCGACTCGCGGATCTCGTCGTCGGAGATGCGGGGGTACGGCAGCGGACCCGCCGGGGTGTGCGCCGCCGGAGCGGTCGTGTAGTGCCCGTGACAGTCGATGATCATGGTGCGTCCGTCAGGGAGACCAGCAGCTCGTGGGCGGCGGTGGAGATCCTAAGCGGCACGCCGAGCGCGCGCAGCTGCTCAGCCGCCGCGGCCATCTCGTCGGCGCGGCGGCGGGCATGCCGGCGGGTGCCGGTGACGAGCCGGTCGATGGTGCGTTCGTCGAAGCCGGCCAGCTCGGCGCCGATGTTGTCGCGGAGCCAGTCCTCGCAACCGGCCGCCTCGGCGGCCGCCAGGGCCTCCACGACCGCGGCGGCGAGCCCCTTGTAGAACACGCTGCGCAGCAGTTTGCGGGAGATCGCCTCGCCGGCCGGTCCCGGCTGCACGGTCACGTCGGCGCCGAGCGCGGTGAGGGCCTCGGCATACCGGGCGACGGCGTCGTCCTCCCCGGAGATCAGCATCGGCGTGCGCAGGCCCTTGCCCGGCACCGGTGCCATGAGCGCGACGTCCACGACGTGGGTCGCCCGCCGGGCGAGCTCCCGCTTCACCGAGGGTGCGGCGGTGTTGAGATCCGCCCAGATCGTCCCGGCCCTCAGGCAGTCCAGCGAGCTCTCCAGCGCGGGGACGGCGTCGTGCGCGCTGTTGACGCTGAGCACCAGGTCGGCGTCGCGGACGGCGTCGGCGTCGCTCGTTCGCGGTGCCACGCCCGCCGGAGGCGGCACAAGAGGGTCGAAACCGCGGACGTCGGCGCCGGCGGCGACCAGGTCGCGGGCGATCTCGCCGCCGGCTTCCCCGAGCCCGAGGACAGCGACACGGAGGTTGGACATAGCGACTCCTAGACGATCGGGGTGCCGTGCGTGTGGAAGGTGTCGATCGTCTTGAGCCCCCACGCCTGGCCCTTCGCCCGCTCCTCGCGGGTCCAGCTGATCGTCTTCCAGTCCGGCGCCAGGATCAGGCGGGCGCCGGCGTTGCAGATCTCGATCCGGTTGCCGCCGGGCTCCCACACGTACAGGAAGAACGTCTGCTGGATGGCGTGCTTGTGCGGGCCGGTCTCGATGTGCACGCCCGCGTCGAGGCAGACATCCGCGGCCCGGAGGATCTCCTCGCGGGTGTCGGTGGCGAAGGCGACGTGGTGCAGGCGGCCGCGGGAGCCGGTCCAGTCCTCCGTGTAGACCAGGTCGTAGGTCTTGTTGCCGAGCGAGTACCAGATGGCCTGCGGGCTGCCGTCGTCCTTGACGATCTGCTCGGTGCAGCGGGCGCCGAGCACGTCACGCAGGAACGCCGAGGTGGCCGGGACGTCGGCGGTGAGGTAGTTGACGTGATCGAGGCGGCGCAGGTTCGCGCCCCGTCCGGGGTAGGCCGCCGCCTGGTTCTTGAGCGCCGGGCGGTCGGTGTCGTCGGCGTGATACCACTCGACGTCCCAGTACAGGCCCAGTTCGTGCCCGTCGGGGTCGGTGAACAGGTGCACCTCGCCGAGCCCGTGCACGTCGGTGACCAGGCCCTTGCCCAGGCCCGCTGCGTCGATCGCGGCCTTGAGCCGGTCGACGGCCTGCGGGCTGGCGGCCCGCAGGTAGGTGCGGCCGATGCCGGCCGTGTCCCGCTGGATCAGCCGGACCGTCCACGACTGGTAGTCGTCCCAGGTGTGCAGATAGACCGAGGTGCCGTCGCGGTGCACCTCGCGCAGCCCCATCACCGTGACGAAGAAGTCGGCGGAGTCGTCGAGGACGGGGGTGAACAGCTCGATCGGGCCGACGTGGGCGATGTCCCGGCGTCCGTCGGGGTCATGCGTCATCCGGTTGCCTTTCCGTTCCGCGGCCACACGAGGCCGTCGGCCAGTTTTCGGGCGGTGCGCACCACGCTGCTGCGGCGCAGGCGGGTGTTCCGGCCATCCGCGTCGAGGTCGATCGTCACCTCGAACGTGCCGGTCGGGTGCTCGATCCGGACTTCCCCGTCGGCCGCCGCGGTCGCCACGGTGCCGGGCGTGCGAACTCCGGCGGCGACGGAGACGGCGCCCAGCACGCCGATCGCGGCGTGCACCCGGTGCGGGATGAAGGTCCGCGTGGTGACCGTGCCGCCGTGCCGCGGCGCCGACACGATGGTGATCTTGGGTACGGTGCTGTCCCGCACGTCGCCGAGCCCCATCGCCGGGCCGGCCGCGAGCCGGATCGCCTCCACGGCCCGGCGCAGCGCCGCGTCGCGCTCCAGGTCGCCCGGCGACTCGGTGCCGGCGAGGCCGAGGTCGGCGGCGCGGACGAGCACCACCGGCATGCCGGCGTCGACGCAGGTGACCTCGACGCCGGCGAACCGGTCGACGAGCCGCCCGGTCGGGAACACCGGCGCGGCCCTCCCGGGGAACCGCAACACGATCGGCGCCGCCGGAAACGGGGTGCCGGCCATGACGGTGTCTCCGTCGTATCGCACCCGGCCGCCCGGGGTCTGCACCCGCGCTTCGACGAGGCTCGGCGTGGGGTTGAGGATGCGGATGCGCACGGTCGTGGTGTCGCCGGAGACGGCGACGAGCCCCCGCTCGATCGCGAACGGGCCGACACCGGCGAGGAGGTTGCCGCAGGTCTGGGCGTCGGTGACGACCGCCCGGTCGGGCACGACCTGCAGGAACAGGTAGTCCACGTCGGCATTGTCGTCCGTGGACGGGCTCACGACGGCGACTTTGCTGGTGAGCGGGTGCCCGCCGCCGATGCCGTCGACCTGCCGCTCGTCCGGGGAGCCCATGACGCGCAGCAGCAGGTCGTCGCGTTCGGCCGGGTCGGCCGGCAGGTCCGCGCCCAGGAAGTAGGCGCCCTTGGAGCTGCCGCCGCGCAGCTGCATGCACGGGATGCCGGTCACGGGAGCTGGTCCACGTATCGCACGCCGAGGCTTTCCAGCAGCGGTCGGAGGTTGTACAGGTCGACGCCAAGGGTCCCGCCGGCCAGTTGCTCGCGCTTCGCCGTCTCGGCCGCCAGGCGCTGTGCCGCCGCGGCGGCCACGGCCGGGCCGGTCGCAGCCGGAATGGCGAGGACGCCGTCGTCGTCGGCGACGACGATGTCGCCGGGCGAGACCAGGTGGCCCGCGACGACGACCGGGACGTTCACGGAGCCGGGGCTCGCCTTCACGGTCCCTTGCGCGTGCACGGCCCGGGACCAGACCGGGAAGCCCATCCCACGCAGGGTGGCGATGTCCCGCACCCCCGCGTCGATGACCAGGCCGAGCACGCCGCGGGCGGCCAGGGAGGTGGCGAGCAGGTCGCCGAACATGCCGTCCGTCGACGGGCTGGTGGTCGCCACGACGAGCACGTCGCCCGCCCGGCACACCTCGACCGCCGCGTGGATCATGAGGTTGTCCCCCGGGTGGCAGGACACCGTGATCGCGGAGCCGCCGATCGCCGCGCCGGCCTGGCGGGCCCGGACGTCGGGGCCGAGCAGGCCGACCCGGCCCGCGGCCTCGTGCACCGTCGCCACACCGGCTTGTCGTAGCGCCTCGATCACCTCGGCCGCGGCCCGGTGCACCGTCCGGACGACGTAATGGGATGCCATGCAGCACATGTAACGCCTGATCGAGTTTGTGGTCAAGATTGGCTTCACAATTGTTGACAATATCTGTAACGTCCGTCCCGTCGGCTCCGAGAGCGCCCCGCCGGGGTGCTTTCCGTCCACTGGAGGACCCATGCCCCGACCTCACACCCCCCGCCGCGCCGTCCTCGCCCTTGCCGCCGCTCTCGTCCTCAGCGGTTGCGGCGGCGGGTCGAGCACCGATACGACGTCGTCCGCAGGCACCACCAAGCTCAAGATCGGCGTCATCCCGATCGTCGACGTCGCCCCGATCTACCTGGGCATCAAGCAGGGCTTCTTCTCCGCCGAGGGCCTGGACGTCACCCTGGAGACCGCACAGGGCGGTGCCGCGATCGTCCCGGGCGTCGTCAGCGGGCAGTACCAGTTCGGGTTCAGCAACACCACGTCGCTGCTGCTGGCCTCGTCGCAGGGGCTGCCGCTGAAGGCCGTCGCCGCCGGCGTCGCCTCCACCGGTGTGGAAGGCAAGGACTTCGGCGCCGTCATCGTCAAGGCCGACAGCCCGATCAAGACCGCCAAGGATCTCGCCGGCAAGCGCGTGGCCGTCAACACCCTCAAGAACATCAACACCACGACGATCAACAACGTCGTGCAGAAGGCCGGCGGCGACCCGTCCACCATCACCTACGTCGAGCTGGCGTTCCCCGACATCGGCGCGGCGATCGCCAAGGGCGACGTCGACGCGGGCCAGGTCGTCGAGCCGTTCCTGACCATCGGCACCGGTCAGGGCAACCGCCAGGTGGTCTCCAACTACGCGGGCACCGACGCCGACCTCACCGTCGGGATGTACTTCACCTCGCAGCAGTACGCGTCGCAGAACCCCAAGGTCGTGGCGGGCTTCACCGCCGCGATGAAGAAGTCCATGGAGTACGCCGCCGCCCACCCCGACGACGTCAGGGCGATCCTCAGCACGTACACCAAGATCGACCCCACCGTGCAGCAGAACCTGACCCTGCCGAAGTGGCCCACCGCCGTGGACCGCGACGCGGTGCAGCTGCTCGGCGACCTGGCCAAGAAGGACGGTCTGATCACCAAGCCGCTGACCCTGGACACCCTGCTGCCGTGAGCGCCACCTCGAAGCTCGACGGGCCGGCCAGGTTTCTCGGCCTGGCTGGCCTGTCGCTCGTGGTCGGGGTCGCGGAGGCGCTGCCCCGGCTGGACGTGGTCGACCGCCGCTTCCTGCCCCCGTTCAGCTCGATGGCTGTTGCCCTGGGACGGCAGCTGGCCCTCGGCGACTTCTGGATCGCGCTCGGCCAGACGCTGCGCGGCTGGGCGCTCGGCCTGGCCGTCGCGATGCTCGCCGGGGTGGTGTTCGGCGTGGTGATCGGCAGCGTGCCGTTCCTGCGCGCGGTCACCGCCTCCACCATCGAGTTCCTGCGGCCCATCCCGTCCGTCGCGCTCATCCCCCTGGTCGTGCTCATCTACGGCAGCCAGCTCCAGTCGGCGCTCGTCCTGGTCGTCTACGCCGCCTTCTGGCAGGTGCTCGTCCAGGTGCTGTACGGGGTCGCCGACGTCGACCCGGTCGTGCGCGACACGGCGAGGTCCTACCGCTTCTCCCGCTGGACCGTCGTCCGCACGGTCGTCTGGCCCACCGCGCTGCCGTACGTCGTCACCGGGTTCCGGCTCGCCGCCGCCGTCGCCCTCATCCTGGAGATCACCGCCGAGCTGATCATCGGTGTGCCCGGGCTGGGCCGCTCCATCGGCGTCGCGCAGAGCTCGGGCGCCGTCGCCGAGACCTACGCCCTGGTGATCGTGGTCGGCATCATCGGCGTGCTGGTCAACGCCTCCGCCCGGGCCGTCGAACGGCGCGCCCTGCGCTGGCACACCTCGATCCGGAGGGACCTGTGAAACGGTTGTCGGCCGCGCTCGGCCTGCCGATCCTGCTCATCGGGCTGTGGTGGGCCATGTCCGCGGGCAGCACGAGCTTCTTCTGGCCGCCGCTGGAAACGATCGTGCGGGCGTTCCCCGAGACGTGGACCGCCGACCCGATCCTGCACGACGTGCTGCCCAGCCTCGCCCGCCTTGCCGTCGGGTACCTGACCGCCCTGGTCGCCGGCGTCGCCGCGGGCACCGCGATCGGGTCCTTCCGCACCCTGCGGGCCCTGTGCGAGCCGGCGCTGGAGTTCTTCCGCGCCATCCCGCCACCGGTGCTCATCCCCGTCATCGCGCTGTTCGCCGGGTACACCGGCTGGACCGCGAAGGTCATCACCATCGCGCTCGGCTGCGTCTGGCCGATCCTGCTCAACACCGTCGAGGGCGTCCGCTCCGTCGACGAGGTGCTGCGGGACACCGCCCGCTCCTACCGGCTGAGCCGCCGCGCCACGCTGCAGCACGTGGTGCTGCGCGGCGCCAGCCCGCGCATCGCCACCGGCGCCCGGCAGGCCCTCTCGATCGGGGTCATCCTCATGGTCATCAGCGAGCTCTTCGGCGCCGACCGCGGGCTCGGCGCCGCCATCGTGCAGTTCCAGCGGGGTTTCGCCATCCCGCAGATGTGGACCGGCATCATCCTGCTCGGCCTGATCGGGGTGGCGCTGTCCGCGCTCTTCCGGCTCGTCGAACACCGCACCCTGGCCTGGTACCGCGGGCTGCGCCAGGCAGAACGGGAAGTGTGACTGTGGATCCTTCTGTCTCCCTGGACGTCGCCGGGCTGGCCAAGACGTACACCGGCCACGGCCGCAGCGTCGAGGCCGTCCGCGACCTCACGTTCCGGATCGGTCGCGGCGAACTCGTCTGCATCGTCGGCCCGTCCGGCGCCGGCAAGACCACCCTGCTGCGCTGCATCGCCGGCCTGCTGCCCACCTCCGGCGGGACCATCACCCTCGACGGCGCGCCGGTGACTGCACCGCCGGCCGGCATGGCCGTGGTCTTCCAGGAGTACGGGCGCAGCCTGTTCCCCTGGCTCACCGTCCGCAAGAACGTCGAGCTGCCGCTGCGCCGCACCCCGCGCGCCCAGCGCACTTTGAACGTCGACGCGGCCCTTGCCGCCGTCGGCCTGACCGAGAGCGCCGACGCCCACCCATGGCAGCTCTCCGGCGGCATGCAGCAGCGGGTCGCGATCGCCCGGGCCATCGCCTACGAGCCGAGCGTCCTGCTGATGGACGAGCCCTTCGCCGCGGTGGACGCCCAGACCCGGGCGGACCTGGAGGACCTCGTCCGTGCCCTCTGGCACCGGCTCGGGATCACGGTCCTCTTCGTCACCCACGACATCGACGAGTCCGTCTACCTCGGGCAGCGGGTCCTGGTCCTGTCCAACCGGCCCACCGTCGTGCTCGAGGACGTCCGGATCGACCTGCCCGACGAGCGCGACCAGCTGCAGACCCGCTCGTCGAAGGAGTTCGCCGACCTTCGCGGCCGGGTGTATGAGCTCGTCCAGCTGGCCAAACGCGGCCACCGCCCCGGCGACTGACCCAGCCCTGGCCCACTTCGGGCACGACCTGCCTACCATGGCCCTGCGGGGCGAAGCCGACCCGACATCGACATCTCGACCTGGGAGTTAGAGCCGCATGAGTGACGTCTTCGACGAGCTTCGAGCGGCCATCCTGCGCGGTGAGTACGCGCCGCGCCAGCGGCTCATCGAGACCGAGCTGACCGAGCGCTACGGCACGACCCGGTTCGTGCTGCGCAACGCGCTGACCCGGCTGGCCACCGAGGGCCTGGTCGAACTGCAGCCCAACCGCGGCGCCCGGGTCCGCGAGATCTCCGTCGACGAGGCGATCGAGATCACCGAGATCCGGCGCGCCGTCGAGGGCCTGGTCGCCGCCCGCGCCGCCGAGCGGATCACCGACGACGAAATCACCGAACTGCAGTCCCTCGGCGCCGCGATGACCGCCGCCGTGGACGCCACCGACATGCTGCGCTACTCCGACCTCAACGCCCAGCTGCACAGCGCGGTGCGCCGCATCGCCCGGCACGGCACCGCGATCAAGATCATCGAGCAGCTGCACGGCCAGATGGTCCGGCACCAGTTCCGCCTGTCCCTCGTCCCCGGCCGCCCCTCGGTCTCCCTCCCCGAACACCTGGCCATCATCGAGGCAGTCTGCGCCCGCGACCCGGCCCGCGCCGAACTCGCCACCCGCGTCCACCTCGACAGCGTGATCAAGATGCTGACCGCCTTCGCCGCCACCCCCTACGAAGGCATGCACCTCGGCCGCTAGCGCCACCGACGGCTGACTCGCCAAGCCCGGTCACAATGACGGGCATGGACCTTGCCGGCGTGCTGGGTGCGGAGTTCGGGCCGGTCGAGCTCCTCGCAGAGGACGGGATTTCGCAGGTGTTCCGGGGCACGGGCAGCGCCGGCCCGGTCGCCGTCAAGGTCTGCCGCTGGCCGGCGGCGGGAGCCGGGGAGCGCTTCGGCGCGGAGGTCCGGCGCATGACGGAGCTGTCCGCCGCCGGCTGGCTGGTGCCGCTGCTGGGCTCGGGTTTCGGGCCGGGCGGGCACGCGTACGTCGCGATGCGGGTGTGTGCCGGCGGCTCGATCGAGCGGTACCTGCCGCTGCCGGTCACCGTGGCCTGCGAGGTCGTGGCGACGGTCGGCCGGGCGGTGGCCGCTCTGCACGAGGCCGGCGTGGTGCACGGCCGGATCACGCCGCGCAAGATCCTGGTCGAGCGGGACGGCACGCCGGTGCTGGGCCTGTTCGGCGTCGGCGCGGTGACCGCCGTGCCCCCGCATGTCGTGATCGACGGGAAGCTCTCGATCGCGTATCTCGCCCCGGAGATCGTGCACGGGCACCGCCCCTCGGCCCGTGCCGACGTGTACGGGCTCGGCGCCGTGCTGCACGGGCTGATCACCGGAGCCGCACCACACGCCGCGGCGAGCGTGCTGGAGGAGATCGAGTTGCGCCGCGAACCCGTCCCCGCGCACCCGGCGGTCCCGGACGGGCTGATGTCCGTGATCCGCCGGGCGACGCGGGTCGAGCCCGGTGAGCGGTACCGCGACGTGGCCGAGCTGATCGGTTCAGTCGACCAGCGCCGGGATGGCTGAGAAGGCGTTGTCCGGGTCGTATCGGCGCTTGGCGGCCAGGAGCCGGTCGAGGTTGCCGGCGAACGAGTCGCGGGCCCGGGCGTCGTCGTCGGGGCCGAGCAGGTTGGGGTACGCGCCCGGCAGCGAGACCGGGTCCAGCGCGGCCACCACCGAGTCGGCCCAGGCCCGGTGCCGGTCGGCGGCGTCGGTCGGCGGGTACACCGCGATCACCTCGACCACCTGGTGCGGCACCCGGTTCGCGAACGCGGTCGCGGCCGGGTCGATCCGCGCCGCGGCGCCGTGGAACCGGTTGACGATCAGCGTCGAGAACGGTGAGGAGATCGCCGCGGCCGCGGCGGTGAGCGCGTCGGCGGCGGCCAGCGACACCGACGGGAGCCAGCGGCTGCGCAGCAGGTAGTGGTTGCCCTCGACGATGTTGGCGTCGAACATGCCGAGCGCGGCGACGTAGGGCATCGCGCCGACTTGGTCGACGAACGGGTGGCCGAGGGCGCGCAGCCTGGCGATCGCCCGCTCACCGGCGGCCAGGTCGGCGCCGGACCAGAACGGGCACAGGAACGTCATCGGCCCGTCCGGGCCGGGCAGGAACCCGGTCATGACGGTCAGCTCGTCGGGCGCGTCGGCGACGATCTCGGCGTAGCCGGCGAGGACCGCACCGGCCTCGGCGAACGGGAACAGCAGCATGCCGGCGAGCACGGTGGGCAGGTCGTGCAGCCGGAACCGCAGGTCGGTGACGACGCCGAAGTTGCCCCCGCCGCCGCGCAGCGCCCACCACAGCTCGGGGTCGCCGTCCGGCCCCGCGGTCACGGTGCTGCCGTCGGCGAGGACGACGTCGGCGCCGAGCAGGTTGTCCAGTGCCAGCCCGAAGCGGCCGATCAGCGGCCCGTACCCACCGGCGGTGGTGAGCCCGGCCAGGCCGACGGAACGCACCACGCCGGTGGCGGTGACCAGGCCGTGCGGTGCCGTCGCGGCGAGCAGGTCGTCGGCCGTCGCGCCGCCCTGCACGGTGACGGTGCGCCCGGCCGGGTCGACAGTCGCGCCCCGCATGCCGGTGAGGTCGATGACGAGCCCGCCGTCCCGTAGCGCCCGACCGGCCCAGTCGTGGCCGCCGGCCCGCACGGACAGCGGCAGCCCGGCGTCGCGGGCCGCCCGGACGGCGGCGCCGACCTCGGCCGTGTCGCGGCACCGGGCGATCAGGGCCGGCCGGCGCGACACGGCCGCGTTCCAGACCTTCCGGGCGCCGTCGAACCCGCCGTCGTCCGGCAGCAGGAGGCGGTCGCCGAGCCGTGGCCGCAGCGCACGGACGGCGGTGTCGATGTCGGCTGCACTGATGGCGGTCATGGCGGCTCCCGGTGGGTTGGTGCGGCGACGGTACCCCGCACCTCACCATCCGTGCCGTCACGAACACGACGCGCTGCGATTGAACCGGTACCGCCGCGCAGCCGTGCGCCGCGTCATAGACGGGTGTCACGCATGCCTGTCACGATGACTGGCATGTCCGGACGTCTGCAGCAGCAGCCGAACAACGGTCATTACGCGCTGCTCGCGCTCATTCCCCCGGCCGCCGGCCTCCTCGTCTGGCGGGCTGCCGAGCACCTGGCCCACCACGAATACGGCTGGGCCATCATCGGCGGTGGCGTCCTCATCGGGGTCGCGACCGCCGCGATCTGGGCCCGGCGAATACGGACCAGCGTCTCCGCGTCGCTGGTGGCCACGGGGTTCGTCGTCGAGTTCGTCGGCAACCTGGTCCGCAAGGACGGGCCGGCGGACGCGATCGGGTTCGCCGAGGGGTTGCTGGCGGGAGGGCTCCTGGTCTGCGAGGTGGTGCTCGCGCTGTGGTTGCACGGCAACTACCAGCTCGAGGTCGGCCACCGGGTCCGGGTCTGGCTGCTCGAGGGCAGGAACGGCGACGACCCGGAGTACTACCAGGCGATCTGTGAGTGCACGTGGCACAGCGAGCGGTTCACGATGGAGGTCGGCGACGACTCGGAGGAGCGCGCCTTCGAGGCCGCCCACCGGCACAGCCCGACCGTCCGCACGGACATCGCGATGCGGTACTGACGCGCGACGGCCGGCCGACCACAGCGGATCGACCGGCCTTCGGGCATATCAGAGCAGATCAGGACAGGTCGAACCGGTCGTTGTCCATGACCTTCGTCCAGGCCGCGACGAAGTCCGCGACGAACTTGTCCCGGGCGTCGCTGCTGGCGTAGACCTCCGCGAGGGCCCGCAGCTGCGAGTTCGAGCCGAAGATGAGGTCGACCGCGGTCGCGGTGAACAGCACCTTGTCGCTGGCCAGGTCGCGGATCTCGTACACGTGCTCCTCGGACTCCGACGCCTTCCACCGCGTGCCGGGGGACAGCAGGTTGGCGAAGAAGTCGTTGGTGAGCACGCCCGGCCGATCGGTGAGCACGCCGTGCTGGGCGCCGCCGACGTTGGCCCCGAGGGAGCGCAGGCCGCCGATGAGGACGGTCGCCTCGGGCGCGGTCAGGTCGAGCATGTAGGCGCGGTCGATGAGCAGCACCTCCGGCTGGGTCTTCTCGCCGGGACGCAGGTAGTTGCGGAACCCGTCGGCGCGCGGCTCGAGGACCCGGAACGACTCGACGTCGGTCTGCTCCTGCGTGGCGTCGGTGCGGCCCGGGTGGAACGGCACCGTCACCTCGACGCCGGCGTCGCGCGCCGCCTTCTCCACGGCGGCCGAACCGGCCAGCACGATCAGGTCGGCGAGCGAGATCTTCGCGCCGCCGGCCGCGTTGAACTCCGCCTGGATGCCCTCCAGCGCGGTCAGGACGGTCGCCAGCTGCTCGGGCTGGTTGACCTCCCAGCTGCGCTGGGGCTCGAGCCGGATCCGGGCGCCGTTGGCGCCGCCGCGCTTGTCGGTGGACCGGAAGCTCGCGGCGGAGGCCCAGGCGGTGGAGACCAGCTGGGCGACGGTGAGCCCGGACTCCAGCACCTTCGCCTTCAGGGCGGCGACGTCGGCGTCACCCACCAGGCCGTGGTCGACGGCCGGCACCGGGTCCTGCCACAGCTGCGGCTCGGCGACCCAGGGCCCGAGGAAGCGGTCGACCGGACCCATGTCGCGGTGCAGCAGCTTGTACCAGGCCTTGGCGAACGCGAGCGCGAACTCGTCGGGGTTCGCCAGGAACCGGCGCGAGATCTGCTCGTACACCGGGTCGACGCGCAGCGACAGGTCGGTCGTGAGCATCGTCGGCTTGTGCTTCTTCGCCGGGTCGTGCGCGTCCGGGATGATCGCCTCGGCGTCCTTGGCCACCCACTGCTTGGCGCCGGCGGGGCTGGTGGTCAGCTCCCACTCATAGCCGAAGAGGATCTCGAAGAACCGGTTGCTCCACTGCGTGGGCTTGTCGGTCCAGGTCACCTCGAGGCCGCTGGTGATGGCGTCGGCGCCCTTGCCGCTGCCGTGCGTGCTGAGCCAGCCGAGGCCCTGCGACTCCAGCGAGGCGCCCTCGGGCTCCGGGCCGACGTGCTGGTCGGCGTCGCCGGCGCCGTGCGCCTTGCCGAAGGTGTGGCCGCCGGCGATGAGGGCGACGGTCTCCTCGTCGTTCATGGCCATCCGGGCGAACGTCTCCCGGATGAAGTACGCCGCGGACAGCGGGTCGGCGTTGCCGCGGGGGCCCTGCGGGTTGACGTAGATGAGGCCCATCTCGGCCGCGCCGACGTCGCTGGCCATCTCGGCCTCACCGGTGTAGCGCTCGTCGCCGAGCCAGGTGTCCTCCGGACCCCAGAAGATCTCCTCGGGCTCCCAGACGTCCTCGCGGCCGAAGCCGAAGCCGAACGTCTTGAAACCCATCGACTCCAGCGCGACGTTGCCGGCCAGGACGAGCAGGTCGGCCCACGAGACCTTCTGGCCGTACTTCTGCTTCACCGGCCAGAGCAGCCGGCGGGCCTTGTCCAGGTTGGCGTTGTCGGGCCAGCTGTTGAGCGGGGCGAACCGCTGCCCGCCGTCGCCGGCGCCGCCGCGGCCGTCGTGGATGCGGTAGGTGCCCGCGGCGTGCCAGCTCAGCCGGATCATCAGGCCGCCGTAGTGGCCGAAGTCGGCCGGCCACCAGTCCTGCGACGTGGTGAGGACCTCGGTGATGTCGCGCTTGAGCGCCTCGACGTCGAGTTTCTCGAACTCCTTGGCGTAGCTGAAGTCCGCGCCCAGCGGGTTGCCCTTGGGCGAGTGGGCGTGCAGCACCGACAGGTCGAGCTGGTTGGGCCACCAGTCCCGGTTGGTGCGGGGGCGGCCGCCGGTCTTCGGCTTCGGCGAGTCGATCACCGGGTTCTCGCTCTCGCTGCCGTGCGCGACGGGGCAGCCGGCTGCGTTGTCCTGAGAGTCGCTCATCTGCTTCCTTTCAAACCTAGCGACGTGATGCTTTCGCGGCACAATCGGGGCAAGCGCCCCAGTACACAACTTCCGCCTCATCGATCACGAAGTCGTGGTCGTCCGAGGCGATCAGACAGGGAGCATGGCCAGGGGTGCAGTCGACGTCGGCGATGGCGCCGCAGGAGCGGCACACGACATGGTGGTGGTTGTCCCCGACCCGGGCCTCGTAGCGGGCGGTCGCCCCGGCGGGTTCGATCCGGCGCACCAGACCCGCGACGGTCAGTGCTCTCAGTACGTCGTACACCGCCTGGTGGGAGACCGTGGGATGTTCGGCCCGAACCAGCGAGATCACCGTGTCCGTGTCGACGTGCGAGTGGTCCGACAGGGCGGCGAGCACCGCCAGCCGGGGCCGCGTCACACGCAACGAGGCCGCCCGTAACCGCGCCTCGAGGTCGGACGTCACCCGATCAACACTAGGCCACTTGTCTGGAACAGTTCAAGTTTTCGGCCGGCCCGTTTGCAAAACTCACCCTCCCTGGTGGTGCCGGACGACAAGGGGCGCCACCTGCCGTTTCGGCTGGTGACGCCCCTGTTGGCGGGTCGGCGTGGGTGGCGCGCCGGTTCGAGCGGCGCGGGCTCAGCCAGCCGAGCGCGGCAACCGCGTCGCGGCCAGGACGGCCGCGACAAGCGGAAAGGCGGCTATGGCCAGCAGCGGCCGGGCGAGTCCGGACGCGGCCGTCAACGCACCCGCCAGCGCCGACCCGGCAGCCCCTCCGACGAAGAAGAACAGATTCAGCAGCCCCAGGCCCGAACCCCGGACCGGCAGCGGCAGCCGGGCCGCCATGATGCCGGTGAGCACGACCTGGGCGACGGCGAACGTGGCCAGCGCCAGTGATGCGGCGATCACCGCCGCCCACGCCGCACCGCCCGCCGCCGCAGACAGACCGGCGGCCGAGGTGACCGCGATTGCGACCAGCACGCGGCGGCGGGCCCGCTCGGCGAGAATGCCCGCGGCGCGGGACAGCGCGGCGCCCACGGCCGCACCCGGCAACAGCGCGGCACCGATCGTGAACGCGCCCCAGCCGTGCACGCGGGCCAGGATCTGCGGCACCGAGTACATGGTGGCGAAGAGGCCGCCGACGACACCGACGCCGACCACCACCGTGGTCCAGAACGTGCCGTCGGCCACCACCGACCTGGGCAGGAAGCCGTGCGGATGACGGATCGCCCACCACACCAGCACGGCCGTGGCGACGGCCAGCGCGGCGGCGAGGGTGATCACCGCCGGGAGCCGCAGGTGCAGTGCCCGCGCCTGGACGAGCAGCACCAGCGCGCCGACCGCGATCGTCAGCACCGCCGCCCCGGGCCCGTCCAGCGGCGAACGGGACGCGGCCCGGCGCTCCGGCACCCGGCAGAACGGCACCGCCGCCACCGACAGCACGGGCAGCACCAGCGTGAGCCGCCAGCTCAACCAGGCGGTGACCAGACCGCCGACCAGTGTGGCCACCGCCGCGAACGTCGCGAGCACCATCCCGTAGCCGGCCAGCACCCGCGGCCGCTGCGCCGGTTGCACGCCGGCCAGCAAGGTGACCGCGCTCGCGAGCATCGCACCGGACCCGGCGGCCAGGAGCAGCCGCCCGCCGACCAGCGCTGCCAGGCCGGGTGCGAGCAGGCACACGACGGTCCCCGCGCACACCGCGACGGTTCCGGCGAGCAACGCGGTCCGGACCCCGCGAGCGTCCGCGATCCGCCCGGCCACGGCGGTCCCCACCCCGAGGCCGAACGCGTGCGCGGTCAGCACCCAGACGACGGTCCCGAGCGATGTGTGCAGCGCCGCCGCGACGTGGGGCAGCGCGACACCGGCGGAGGTGACACCGAACACGGTCGGGCCGGCCAACATGCCGAGCCGCAACGCGACGGAGACCACGCCGGTGCCGGCGGGCTCGTCACTGGTGCCGGGGCTCATGAACCCTCCGGCGCCCGGGCGGCCGTCCAGGCGTCGTCCGGCAGGAAGTGCACGTCGTAGCGCTCCTGCTCGGGCAGCAGGGCGTCGAAGGTCGCCAGGCCCCGATGGATCTGTCCCAGCGCACGGAAGTAGCCGAAGCGGTCGACGCCCGGCGCCAGCACGACGAACAGGTCCGCCCCGGACCCCGCGGCGGCCCCGAACGCGTGTGGCAACCCGGGCGGGACGACGACGAGGCCGCCCGCGGCGACCTGCACCAACGCGTCGTCCAGGAGAAACTCAGCCACACCGGCCAGCACGAAGAAGAGCTCGGCCGAGAGCCGGTGTTGGTGCGGGCGGGCGCCGTCCGCGCCCTCGCCCAGGATCAAGCGGTTCGCGCTGAAGGCGCCCCCGGTGTGGCTGCCGTCGGCGAACAGCTGGAAGCCGCCGCCGGGCAGCGCGACGTGTTCGGCCGTCGCTGCCGGTACTACCAGCGCGGCCTGCGGATATGGCAGGTCAACTCGTTGCTCGGACACAGCTCCCATTCGACTGCCCGGGAATCGCCCGAACCAGAAGCGGCTACCGTCGACAGTGATCACCGAACGCGATCAATCGAAGCGAGGACCTGTTGGAACTCCGGCAGCTGCGGTACTTCGTGACGGTGGCCGAGGAAGGCGGCTTCGGCCGGGCAGCGGAGCGGCTCCACATCGTGCAGTCGGCGGTCAGCCAGCAGGTTCAGCGACTGGAGCGCGAATTCGGCGTGCGGCTGTTCGACCGGTCCACCCGCCACGTCAGCCTGACCAGCGCCGGGGAGCGGCTGCTGCCCGAGGCGCACGCGGTGCTCCTGGCCGCCGACCGGGCCCGGCAGGTCGCCGCCGGCATCGCGGCAGGACACGACGGCACGCTGCGGCTGGGCACCGTCCACGGACCCGGCGACCGGATCTACCGGCTGCTCGACGAACTGGTCGGCCTCGCCCCGCAGCTGCAGATCCAGCTCCGCCGGCTCACCCCCGCCGAGCGCCTGTCCGCCGTCCGCTCGGGCGAACTGGACGCCGCACTGATTCGCGGCGTCGCCGCGGCACCGGAGCTGGAACTGCTGCCGATGTGGACCGACCCGCTCTACGTCGCGGTCTCCGCCGATCACCGGCTCCCCCCGGAACCGGTGGTCAACCTGCGGGACTTCGCCGACCTGCCACTACGGCTGGCGCCGCGTGAGGACAACCCCGCCTTCCACGACCTGATCACGGCCGCGTTGCGCGAAGCCGGGGTCCGGCCGCCCCCGGGTCCGCCGTTCACCGATCTCCAGGAGACCCTGACCGCGATCGCCGCCGGACCACCCACCTGGACGGTCTTCTACGACGTCAGTGGACTCCCGCCGAGCCCACGCGTGGCGATCCGGCGCCTGGCCGAGCCCACGATCACCACGGCACTCGCCGTGCCGCCCGGGGTCCCCGGCCCGGTGCTGCACCATCTTCTCAACGCGCTTTCCCGCACCCTGCCCGACGGAGCAGACGCCTCGACGCCGGTCGAATGAAGCTGCAGCGGTAGCTCCTGGGCCGACTGGAGACGGCCCTGACCACCTGCTGACCCCGCACCCGCATCGCACCCACAGACGCTGCCCACGGCGTCGTCACTCTTTTGTCACTGATCTCGCATCGGTGTCGATCTACGGTCGGCGACATCGATCCGGAGGTGGGGAAGTGATGACTGAGTTTGAGAGTGCCGAGGACGACCTGACGGTGGTCCTGGTGCACGGCGCGTTCGCGGACGCGTCGAGTTGGTCGGCTGTCGTCGCACAGTTGCTCGCGGCGGGCCTGGACGTGCGGGCGGTGGCGAACCCGTTGCGTGGGCTGGCCGCGGACGCCCGCTATGTGGCCGACCTGGCTGCCGACATGCCGGGCCGGGTGCTGCTGGTAGGACACAGCTACGGCGGCGCGGTGATCACCAACGCCGCCGGTCAGCTCGCCAATGTGGCCGGCCTGGTGTTTGTCACCGCGTTCGCCCCGGACGCAGGCGAAAGTCTGACCGCGATCGTCGAGCGGTTCCCGGACACGCTCATGGGGCCGGCGCTGCGGCAGACCGAACTGCGGGACGGGCACGGTGACAAGGTGGTCGAGCTGAGCATCGATCGGGCCCAGTTCCCGGCGGTCTTCGCCGCCGACGTGCCCGCGACGATCGCGGCGGTCATGGCGGCCAGCCAGCGGCCGATCGCGTTGGCCGGGTTCGTCGAGGCGTCCGGGGAGCCGGCGTGGCAGGTGCTGCCGTCCTGGTACCTCGTGGCCGCCGACGATCAGGCCATCCACGTGGATGCGCAGCGCTCCATGGCGCAGCGCGCCGGATCGCACATCGCCGAGACGGCCGGTTCCCATGCCGTGATGGTGTCCCAGCCCACCGCTGTCGCGGACGTGATCCTCACGGCCGCGCGCACGCTGCGTCGAAAGGAATCCTGACCATGAGCTCTGCCCGTACTTCGCGCCGGACCGTCCTGACCGGCCTGGCCACCGTGTCGGCCGCCGCGGGTCTCGGCATCGTCACGTCGGCCACGCCCGCGCAGGCCGCATCCGAAACCTCTGCCCGACCCTCCCGCGGCACCCGGCCGACCGTCGTGTTGGTCCACGGCGCGTTCGCCGACGCGTCCGGCTGGAACGGTGCGGTGCAGCGCCTGCAGGACGACGGCTACCCGGTCGTCGCGGTGGCCAACCCGTTGCGTGCCCTGGCCGGCGACGCCGCGTACGTGGCGGCCGTGCTCGCCTCGATCACCGGCCCGGTCATCCTGGTCGGGCACTCCTACGGCGGCGCGGTGATCACCAACGCCGCGACCGGGAACCCGAACGTCAAGGCGTTGGTGTACATCGCCGCGTTCGCTCCCGACGAGGGCGAGAGCGCCTTCGCGCTCAGTGCCGGGGGAACCCTGCAGGACGTGGTTGCCAGCATCCCGGTGCCGATCCCGGGCGGCGGCACCGACGTGGAACTCTCGATCCGGCCGGAGGAGTTCCGCAAGGCGTTCATCAGCGAGGTCGGCCCGGCCACGGCGCTGGCGCTGGCGGCGACGCAGCGCCCGGTCACGCTGACCGCGCTGGGCTCCCCGTCCGGTCCGCCGGCGTGGCGGAGCATCCCGTCGTGGTACGCGGTGTTCGGCGCGGATCAGGCGATCCCGCCGGCGTCGCAGCGGGCGATGGCCAGGCGGGCCGGTGCACACACCGTCGAGGTGGCCCGCGGTTCACACGCCTACTTCGTCACGCACCCGGACGTGGTCGTCGACCTGGTCCGGGCCGCCACCCGCGCGACGGCCGGCTCATGACCGGTTCGCCGTTCCCGGCTCCCGGCGCAGGGCAACCGTTCTGGTTCCTCGGCCGTGCCAACGGCACGCCCGTCGCCCACATGGACGACGCGCCGGCGTCGTTCGACATCGGCGCGATCATCGCGTCCGCCGAGGCGTTCAGCCTGCGGGTCGTCGGCCCGCCACCCGCAACAGACCTGAGGAGCTCAGCATGAGGACACCGACACCGGTCATCTTCATCCACGGACTGTGGCTGCACGCCGCTTCCTGGACGCCGTGGATCGACCTGTTCCGCGAAGCGGGCTACGACCCGGCCGCGCCGGGCTGGCCCGGCGACGCGGACACGGTCGAGGAGACCCGCGCCAACCCGGACGGCATCGCCGACCACGGCATCGACGACGTCGTCGAGCACTACGCGAGCATCATCGACCGGCTCGACACCAAGCCGATCCTGATCGGGCACTCCTTCGGCGGCATGATCGCCCAGAAGCTGCTCGGCCAGGACCGGGCGGCCGCCGCGGTCGCAATCGACGCCGCCCAGATCAAGGGCGTGCTGCCGGTGCCACTGTCAGCGTTGCGCGCCACGCTTCCGGTGTTCAAGAACCCCGGCAACCTGCACCGGGCCGTCTCGCTGACCGCCGAGCAGTTCCGGTTCGCGTTCGGCAACGCCATCGCCGAGGCCGAGTCGCAGGAACTGTTCGAGCGGTGGACGATCCCGGCACCGGGCAAGCCGCTCTTCGAGGCGGCCTCGGCCAACTTCAACCCGCACTCACCGGCCAAGGTGGACACCGCCAACGAGTCCCGGGGGCCGCTGCTGCTGATCATGGGCGGCAAGGACCACACCGTGCCGGAAGCCGTCACCCGTTCCACCCTCAAGCAGTACCGGCACTCCAGCGCGGTCACCGAAATTCTCGAGTTCCCGGACCGGGCACACTCGCTGACCATCGACAGCGGCTGGCGCGACGTCGCCGACGCCAGCCTGGCCTGGCTCAAGGGGCAGGCGCTGTGAAGGCCCGCAGACTGCAGCCGCGCCATCCCGGGTTGCCGCTCATCCGGACGAGGTGACGAAGCCGGTCCTGGCAATCGGCGCCAGCAACAGTCTCCGCGAGTCCGTGGAGGTCCAGGTCAACGGCTACGCGAACAACGTCACCGGCGCCGTGATCGCGAATTCCGGCCACTGGATCTACGAAGAACACCCGGCCGAGCTCACCCAGCGCCTGCTCACCTTCCTGGCCTGAGCACCTGAGCACCACCGGCCGACCCCGGCGTATGTCGATACCGGCGCCGGGGTCGGCCGGCCCACGAGAGGATTTCGGAATGGATCTGCACCTGACCGGGAAGACCGCGGTCGTCACCGGCGCCAGCAAAGGCATCGGACTGGCCGTCACACAGGCCTTGGCCGGCGAGGGCGTCAACGTCGTGGCGGGCGCCCGCCACGTCACCGCCGAACTCGCCCACCTCGCCGCGGACGGCCGCGTGCATCCGGTGGAGGTGGACCTGGCCACGCCGGACGGGCCGGCCGCGCTGGTCCAGGCAGCGGCGTCCGTGTTCGGTGGCCTGGACATCCTGGTGAACAACGTCGGCGCGGTCCGGCCGCGCACCGGCGGGTTCCTGTCCGTCACCGACGACGACTGGATCTCGGCCCTGACGATCAACTTCCTCGCCGCGGTCCGCACCACCCGCGCGGCCCTGCCGCTCCTGCTCGACCGGGGCACCGGCACGATCGTGACCGTCGCCTCGGTGAACTCGTGGCTGCCCGACCCGCTGGTCATCGACTACAGCGCCGCCAAGGCGGCCCTGCTGAGCTTCTCCAAGGCCCTGTCCAAGGAGGTCGGCCCGCGCGGCGTCCGGGTCAACACGGTCAGCCCGGGCCCGGTCAGCACACCGCTGTGGCTCGGCGACGGTGGCGTCGCGGCAACCGTGGCCCGTGCCACCGGCCTCGAACCGGGCGCGGTGGCGCAACAGGCCGCCGCCGACTCGGTGACCGGCCGGTTCACCCGGCCCGAGGAGGTCGCCGACCTCGTCCTGCTGCTGGCCAGCGACCGGGCCGGAAACGTGACCGGCGCCGACGTCGTCATCGACGGTGGCCTGATCACCAGCCTGTGATCACACCACCGTCACGACGGTGATCCGGCTACGGCGAGCTTGGCTCGGACACCGTCGACGCCGGGGTGGCCGAGTTCGCCGAGGATGACCTCCGCGGCCTGCCAGTGCTCCCTGGCGGCGGTGCCGCCGGCGGCGGCATGCCACGCGTCGCCGAGGTGGGTCAGCGTCTCGGCCTCGCCGTGCCGGTCACCGACCTCCCGGCACAGGTGCAACGCCCGCGTGAAGAAGCCGATGGCGGTCTGGTGGTCGTCGAGGCCGTGGTGGGCGGAGCCGATGCTGTCCAGGGCGGCCGCTTGACCGTGCCGGTCACCCAGCAGCTCGAAGATGGCCAGAGCCAACGTGCAGTTCTGCAGTGATGTGAAGTAGTCGCCGAGGTACGCATACCCGACCCCGGCCTCGTTGAGCGCCTTCGCGTATCCGTTGTCGTTGCCGTCGGCCCGGTAGAGCTCGCCGGCAAGCTCGCAATGGCGCACCATGTCCGCGTACTGGCCGCCCGGCAGGTAGGTGCGGGCGAGGCCGCGGTGCACGTGGCCCTGCTCGGTCCGGCTGTCCGTGCCCTCGAAGCCGGCGAGCGACAGCGTGAACTGCACCCGGGCCTCATCAAGATCTAGCACCTGGCACAGCGCATGTCCGAGGTCCCGGTGCGCACGGGCCTGTGCTGCCCGATCTGTGCGGCGTTCGGTCGCGGTCAGGGCATGGCGGCGGACGGCGACCCAGTCGTGCCAATGACCCTGGCGATGCAGGAACGTGACGAGACTCCAGGCGAGGTACTGGGCCTCGACGTCCCACCCGTCACGGACGGTCCGCGCGATCAGCGCGATCAGCACCGCCCGTTCGGTGGTGAACCAGGCGAGCGCGGCGCCGTGATCCTCGAACGGTTCGTCGATGACGTCGTCGACGGCCGGCCGCGGGTCGAACTGCGGAGCCCCACGCTGCGGCCGGAGCAGGCGATCCGCGCGGAACGCCGCACGGAGGTAGTACTCGACGATCCGGCGTTCCGCTCTGCTCGATACGTCGACCGTCTCGGCCAGCTCCGCGGCATAGGCCCCCAGCAGTTCATGGAACCCGTACCGTCCGGGCGAAGGCTGCATGAGCATGTGCGCGGCGGTCAGTTCGGCCAGCAGCGGCCGCACCTGCCGGACCGGCACACCGAGCAGACTCGCAGCCGCGGCAACCCCGACATCCGGGCCCGGATGCCCACCCAGCAACCGGAACAGCTGCGCGGCGGCAGGGCTGAGCGTCCGGTACGACCAGGAGAACGTCGCCCGCACATTGATACCCGCGTCGGCGCTGAACGCCTCGAGGCTGCCGTGGGCCTCCCGTAGCTCCTTCGTGGTGGCGGCGAGCGGGAACGTCGGGTTCGTGGCGGCGCGGGCCGCCACGATGGCCAGCGCCAGCGGCAGCCCGGCGCACAGGGTGATGATCTGCTCGACCGCTGCCGGCTCCGCTGCGACCCGTTCGGCACCGAGCCGGCGGCCGAGGAAGTCACGGGCCTGTTCGGCGGACCACACGTCCAACGTCATCACCTGGGCGCCTTCGGCCGCGACCAGACCCGGCATGGTGTTCCGGCTGGTGACGATCGCCAGGCAGCCACCGGCACCCGGCAACAGCGGCCGCACCTGCTCGACGTCGCGGGCGTTGTCCAGCAGGACCAGCATCCGGCGTCCGGTCAGCAGGCTCCGGTACAGCGCCGCCTGGGCGTCCAGCCCGGTCGGCACACTCTGCGGCGCAACACCGAGCGCGTCCAGGAATCCGCGCAACGCCTGCTCGGGGCGCATCACGTCCGCCTCGGGCGAAAAGCCGCGCAGGTTCACGTACAGCTGTCCATCAGCGAACTGGTCGGCGACCTGATGCGCCCAATGCACGGCGAGGGTGGTCTTCCCCACCCCTGCCATGCCACCGATCGCGCTGATCACCACCGTCGCTGCCGCCGCGGCGCCGGCGTGCAGCCCCAACGCCCGGGCCAGTTCAGCCCGCCGGCCGACGAACGTGGCCGGGGCCACCGGCAACTGGGCCGGACGAGGCCGTTGCACCGGCTCCGCCGGGCCGGCAGCGGCACCGGACCGGGCCGTGTCGCGCCGCAGGACCGTCGCGTGCGCCGCGGCCAGCTCGGCGCCGGGATCGATCCCGAGCTCATCGGCCAGCCGCTCGCGGACCCGCTGGAACACGGCGAGGGCTTCGGCCTGCTGACCGGCCGCGGCCAGGGCGAGCACCAGCCCGGCCTGCAGCGGCTCGTCGAGCGGGGCACGCACCGCCGCCTCCTGCAGTGCCGGCAGCAGGCGCTGCACCTGCCCGGCACGCACCCCGGCGTCGGCCGCGTCCCGCGCCGTGGCCAGAAACTCGCGCTCCACGGCTGCGAAGACCGGATGCGCACGGGCGTCGGCGTCGATCCCTGCCGCACACCCGCCATGCCACAGCTCCAGCGCTTCGGCAAACAACGCGGCAGCACGCCCCGCATCGGCCCCGGCCGCCTGGCGGGCCTGGCGGCTCAACACCCGGAACCGCAGCACGTCAAGGGCATCAGGGTCGGCGTCCAGCCGGTACCCGCCCGCCGAACGCACCAGCCACCGGCCCGCCGATCGCACCGGCAGATCCGGCTCCAGCAGCCGCCGCAGCACACCGACATGGCGGTGCACCACATTCACCGCAGTGTTCGGCGGATCCGCACCCCACAGCACATCCACGATCTCACCGAGGCTGACCGGCTCCCCAGCCCGCACCAGGAGCAACGCCAGCAACGCCCGCTGCTGCGGCCCACCCAGATCAACCTCCCCGGTGCCACGCCACGCCCGCACCGGCCCCAGCACCGCGAATCGCACCTCACCCCCCGGCGACAACCTCACCACCTCGCACCGCTACCGGGCCGATGATGCGGGGAGTCAGCATCCTCGTATCGGCGGCGGGATCGCCACGGCCCCAAGCGCCCACCGCCGGTGCGTCCCGGTGACTTCGACAGCCTCGAAACGGCAATACGATCATGCTCACACGGTCGAGCATTCAGCCACCACCTCCCGATGTCCATCAGGCGCTCGGGCCTTCCCAGGTCCGGAACCGACCGAGGTGGGGCGCGGCCCGCGTTCGGGGTGGCGAACAGCCACCGGTATGCCCAGGCGCGGCCGGAACAGGCCGCGATCGATCCGGGTTCAGTGGCCGGCCAGCACCGCGTTGGCCCGGTCCAGGACGATGCCCAGGACGCGGCCCGCAGTGGCCAGATCCTCGGCCGGCAGATCGCCCCACAGCCCCTGGGTGATCGGGCCGATCGCGGTGCGGACCTGCGTCCAGCGCGCCTGACCTTCGTCGGTGACCTGGACGCGGCCGTCGCCGCCGTCGCGCAGGAAGCCCGCGGCGGTCAGCTCGGTGATGCGTTCGGCCACCGCCGCCGGGCTGAACTGGGTGGCACCGCTCACCCGGCGGACGAGCTCGGCCCGGTCGATGGCCCCGCCACTGACCACGGTCAGCGTGAGGGTCACCCACTGGGGTTCGGTGATGCCGGTCCCGGCGAGTTGCCGGTTCAGGATCGCGTTGAGCGCCTTCTCGGTCTGGCCGATGAGCGCAGTACCGAAGGCCTGGGTCGTGGTCGTCACGATGATCTCCAATTCCGTCCGTAGAACGAACGTTTATGCGGACACCGGATCCCATCGACCGCCGCCGCAACGTCATCACGATCACCGCCCAGGGCCGCCGGCATCTGCGCCGCCTCGACAAGGTCCTGGACGATCTCCACGAAGAGTTGCTCGCCCCGCTGCTGCCCGCCGAACGCGACCAGTTCGTGCAACTCCTCACCCGCCTGCTGGACCACCACACGCGTCAGGCGCCCCAGCCGCCGGTCCGCTGACCCGGCATCACGCGACGATCGTCGAGCGCCCGGCGCGCGCAGGCCCGGCGCGTGCCACGCGTGAGCGGGTCTCCCGCCGGGGAGCTACAGCGGACGGCTGAACATCTTGCGGTTGGCGAAGTTGTGGTAGCCGGCGCGCTGGAAGGCCTTGAACATGCCGATGTTGCCGGCGTCGCAGTCCCCGCGGATCTCCGTCGCCCCGGCGGCGACAAGGACCTTCGTCCCGCGGGCCACGACGCCGGTGGCGTAGCCGTGACCGCGTCCGGCCATGGCGACGGCGACCAGGCCGATGACCGCGGAGCTCGGCGTCCGGGCGGGCAGGCTGACCGCGACCGGCCGGTCCTGCTGGTCGTAGCCGATCTCGAACCAGTCCGGCTCGTGCTGCAGCTCCAGCATGTCGGCGAGGTTGCGCTCGGCAGCGCCGCGCAGGCCGTGTTCGGCGATCTCGGCGAGGAAGATCGCATCCTTGGTGTCGGTGAAGGTATCGGCGAGCAGGTCGACGAACGGCTCCTCGCCCAGCTCGGCGAGCGACCGCCAGTGCAGCCGGTCATCCTGGGCGGGAAGTGGATCGCCGGTCGTCCAGAGGAACCGGCATCCGTCGCGGGTGACGGCGAAGCCGTGCGCCGTGAGCAGGTGTTCGCGTCGCTGCGGGTCACGCTGGAACTGAGGGGCCTGGCTCGGCGTGTCCAGCACGTGCCCCTGCGTCTGCGCACCGAGCGAGCGGGCCAGCTCGGCGGCGTGCGCCAGCAGGGCGGCGGCGGTCTGGTCGTCGCCCGGCTCCAGCAGCACGATGTCCATGGGCACCGAGCGGCCGGAGATCGTCCACAGCACGACGTTGCCGACGAGCTCGTTGTCCCGCTCGGCCACCAGGCACCAGGCCGGTTGGGTGCAGCCGTTGTCGAGCAGCCCGGACAGGTAGGCCGCGGTCGCGCTGTTGCGTTCGTCGTCGTTCGGGTGCGCCGTCAGGGCGGGCAGTTCTTCGGGCCGGGCGGGGCGGATCGTCAGCACAGTCAGTGTTCCTTCGTTGGTGATGGTCGGCAGCCGGACACCGGCCAGCCAACCATCGCCCCACCACCGCGGCGGAAGCAACGCGAAAGATCGAGCCGCCGCATTAGCCACCGGTTATCGTTCGACGTCATGCGCTCAGAAGCGGCTGAGCGCGGACCCGCGGGCGGGCCTCGACGGGCACCGGCGCCGACGCAGATCCGCTACAGTGACGTTCCTTTTCCGCTCCTCCTGCCCGATGGGGATGACATGCGCATCGCGCGCATATGGGGTGTCATCGGCGGCGTGGCCGCTGTGCTGGCCGCCCTCCTTCCGGGCGCGGCGCAGGCCGCCGCCCCGACCACTCCGTACAGCGTCATGGCGGTCCAGGTGCCGACCCGGCCCACCGTGGTCGCCGACGCTGCCAACAGCACGTTCCAGTTCACCTACAGGCAGCCCGACGAAGGCGTCGGCAACCGTGAGGCAGTCGTCTGGGCCGCCAGCGTGAGCAACGAGTACGGCGGTTCCACCTTCTACGCCGCGAAGATCTACTCGGCGGCCGGTCAGCGGCTGTCGGCGGGCACGACGTATGCGAGCGGGGCCGGCCTCAACGCCTGGACCGCGATCGTCACCAACGAGGCACAGGGCTGCCGAGTGGACACCGGCACCTTCACCGTGCATGACCTGACCCGTGACGCGCAGGATGCCATCACCTCGATCGCGGTGAGCGTGCACTACCCGAGCTGCGGCCTGCGCGCCGAGCTGCGGTACCGCTCGCCCACCGGGTACACCGCCTGGGACGTCACGCGCAAGGTCGACCTCGGCAAGATCGACGTGCACGCCACGACGCCCGTGACCGGGAGCGTCACGGTGACCGCCAGCGGCACCGAGCCGACCACGATCGGGTCGATCGGGTTGGGCGACGACGCGTCCAGCGTCCTCAGCGTCACCGGCGGCACCTGCGCGGTCGGCGTCACGCTCGCATACGGGCAGACCTGCACCGTGCAGCTGGCCGCGAAGGCGGTGCCGACCGTCACCACGTACACCTTCGGCCTGCACGTCGGCGACACGACCGGTCGCTCCCGGGAGATCCCGGTCAGCGTCACGGGCACCGTGACATCGGCGGGCAACTTCTACCCGGTCGGCCCGGTCCGCATCGTCGACACCCGCTCGGCGCTCGGCGGGTACTCCACGCTCGGCCCCGACAGCCACCTGTACCTGGCGCCGAACGTGCACGCGTCGGCCCTGGTCCTCAACGTCACGGTCGTGAACGCCACGGCCGACAGCTTCCTGACGCTCTACCCCGCGGGCAACGCGGCCCCGCCCACGGCGTCGAGCATCAACTTCCCGAAGGCTGCCGTGCTGGCCAACTCGGTCACCGTCGCCACGGGCACCGGCGGGGGCGTCGCCGTCTACAACCGGGCCGGCCGCGTCGACGTGATCGTCGACCTGGTCGGCTACTACGCCGATGCCAGCGGATCCGACAACTCGAACACCACCGGCGGCCAGTTCTTCCCGCACACGCCCACCCGCGTGCTCGACACCCGCAACGGCCTCGGCCAGGTGCCGGGCAACAGCGAGGTGGTGCTCCCGGTGGGCTACGGGGTGCAGGCGAACCCGCACGTCCGCGCGCTCGCCGTCAACGTGACCGCGGTCAACGCGCGGGCGGGCGGCTTCCTCACCGTCAACGGCGCGTCCGATGACGCGTTGCACCAGGGGACGTCGCTGCTCAACTTCACCGCCGGCGCCGTGGTGCCGAACATGGCGGTCGTCCCGACCATCATGTCCGCCGGTCTGCCGACGATCAGCATCGCGAACCGGTCGTCGGCCGCCGTCGACATCGTGGTCGACGTGGTCGGCTACTACGACGACGGTCTCGCGGCGGGCGGGCTGCACTTCCGGCCGGCGCTGCCGACCAGGCTCATCGACACCCGCCAGAGCGGGGCGGTCGGCCCGAACAGCTCCGTCACGGTCACCGGCCCCGCCGCGCACGCCCTGGCGCTCAACGTCACCGGCGTGCAGCCGACGACGGGCACGTACCTGACCGTGTGGCCGGCCGGCGTGGCCCGCCCGACGTCCAGCACGCTCAACCTCAACCCCGGCGAGATCCGCTCCAACGCGGCGATCACCGGGCTCGGCGCCGGCAACCGGTGCAGCGTGTACAACGCCGGCGGCTCGACGCACGTGGTGGTGGACCTGGCGGGGACCTTCGATCCGCTGCCGGGGACGGTGTTCCCGGCCGTGACCACGCCGGCGGCCGGCACCCCCCGCATCGTTCCGTGATCCGTGCGGTGCCCTTCCCGCTCAGCAGAGGAAGGGCACCGCACGCTTCGGCACGCGCCGGGTGACGGGCGTGACGCTGCGCCCGTCAGGGGCCGTCCAAGTGCCTTGCCCTCGATGGAGTGAATCATTATCTTCACTGGCGGGCCGGGCCGTTGCCCGGCATTTCAGCGCGCTCAACATCCAACGGGGAACAGATGCGCTCAATTCGTGCCTTACTGATCTGCGCTATCGCACTGCTGCTTTCGCCCGCCGTGTCGCCCGGCGCCGCGCACGCGGCGGCCACGGCACCCACGGCCCCCTACACGGCCTTCACGGTGCACTTCGAGGGCCGGGGCTACATCGACGGAAGCTTCTCCTACGAGGCGTCCCGCAACACGCTCGAGGTGTACCAGCAGAACCCGAACGGCTACGCGCTGGTGATGAGCGGCTCCACCAGCGGTTACCGCCACTGGCACAACCTGAACGTTTCGCCGCCGACCGGGACCCGGTTCGTCGCCGGGCAGTCGTACCCGACCCGACCCCTCTTCAGCCCCGTGCCGTCGACGACGGTGCTCAACATCGGCGGCGACGGGCAGGGCTGCGAGGACTACGGAGTGCCCGGCACGCTGAACGTCGCCCAGGCGGACTACGACGACGCGACGGGCAAGTTCACCGCCTTCGCGGCGAGCTACTCGATGCCCTGCGGGGGCGCGGTCGCCAAGGGCGAAATCCGCTTCCAGTCCGGCATCGGCTACAAGGCCACCGACAGCTGGGAGTACCAGGTGCAACTGGGCCAGCAGCCGGCGGGCCAGGTGGGCACGCCGAAGGACATCACCGTCGAGGTGAACGGCACGCAGCCGACCACCTTCGGCGCGGCCGCGCTGTCCGGGGCGAACCCGGGCGCGTTCCAGATCTCGGACAACACCTGCTCCGGCAAGACCCTCTCCTACGGTGAGACCTGCAAGCTGAGCATCACGCCGAAGGCGACGGCGCTCGGCGAGCAGACCGCGCAGGTGTCCCTGGCCGAGAACTCGACCGCGGGCGGTCTCAAGTGGTTGGCGTCGCTGACCGGCTTCGACCCGCGCGACACCACGGCCTCCTGGCCGTACTTCGACTTCGGCTCGGTCCCGATGTACGACACGTCGGCGCCGAAGACGGTGACGCTGACCGGATCGGGCACGCTGCCGATCACCTTCGGCAAGGCGTCGATCACCGGCCCGAACGCGGGCATCTTCAAGGTCACGGACGACGGCTGCTCGTTCAAGACGCTGGCCAAGGACCAGACCTGTTCGATCACCGCGGTCACCCGGCCGACCACGAACGGGTCCGCCGGGGCGATGCTCTCCCTGCCCGACGACAGCTTCGCCGGCGCGACCCAGCTCAGCCTGGGCGTCAACGGGTTCAACAACGACCGCGGCACCTACACCGCGGTGTCGCCCTACCGCGTCATGGACACCCGCTCGGGCGTGGGCGCGCCGCGGGGCGCGGTCGGCCCCGGCGGCGTGGTGAGCCTGCAACTCTCCATGCCCTCGGACGCCGCGGCGGTCGTGCTCAACGTGACCGTCACCGAGGCCGCCGGCGGCGGGTTCGTCACGGTCTACCCGACGGGCGTGGCCCGCCCGACCACGTCCTCGCTCAACTACGTCAAGGGCTGGACCGGCGCCAACTCGGTCACCGTGCAGGTCGGTGCCGGCGGCAAGGTGGACTTCTACAACGCCGGCGGTCCGACACAGCTCATCGCCGACGTGTACGGCTACTACTCGAAGGGCCACGAGGCGTACTCGGGCGGCTGCTCGGGCTGCGGGCAGTACCACCCCCTCACCCAGCCGGTCCGCCTGACCGACACCCGGGACTGGGGCAAGGGCCGGGTCCCGGCGGGCTACTTCATCAACAGCGTCGCCTCCTGGAACACCGCCATCGACCCGCACGTCCGCGCGTTCGCGGTCAACGTCACGGCCACCGACACGACCGGCGGCGGCTTCCTGACCGCCTGGAACGGGTACCGGGAGAGCCTGCCCGACACGTCGACCCTGAACTTCACGCCCAGGGCCACGGTGCCGAACTTCGCCGTGGTGCCGACGACCCCCTGCAACGGCTGTGGCACCGCCACCGGGCTGCCGTCGATCGGGGTGTACACCAGCACCAACGCGCACATCATCGTCGACATCGTCGGGTACTACGACGACGGTTCGCTGCCCGAGGGGCTGCGGTTCGAGTCGACGGTGCCGACCCGCATCGCGGACACCCGCAGCGGGCAGGGCTGGCCGTCGCGGCTCGGGCCGGGGGTCACGGCTTCGATCCCGGCGCCGGCCACGGTCGTGAACGCCGACACGCGGGCGCTGGCGACCAACGTGACCGCCGTGCTCCCGACGTCGGCCACCTACCTGACGGTCTGGCCGAGCGGCGCCGCGCGGCCGAACACCTCCAACCTCAACCCCACGGCCGGCTCGGTCGTGCCGAACGCGGTCCAGACCATGATCGGCACGGGCGGCAAGTTCAACGTCTTCAACGCGGGCGGCTACTGCGACGTGGTCGTCGACGTGGTGGGCACCTTCTACCGGTACCCGCCGTCGGCGCCGTCCGGCTGGAGCACCTCCACGGCGAACCCCGCCCTGGTGGTCCCGGCGGCCCAGTCACCGGCAGAGGCCAAACCGCTGCGATAGTGGTCCGGTGAGGCTGGAACCGTTGCTGGTCAACGGTTCCAGCCTTACTTGCTGTTCCGGTGGTGTCATCGCCGTAATGCTTCGGCCGGGAAGATGCGCGCCGCGCGCAGTGCCGGGTAGACACCGGCGAGCAGTCCGACCGCGATGCCGAAACCAGGTCGCGATGATCGGGCTCCATTGCTGGACCGCGTTCACGCACACCACCACCACCACCACGACGCCGGTCGCCGCACCGGCGGCGCGGACGGCGCTGCTGGGCGTGGCTCAGATGGGGGTGGCGACGGGGAGGCCGCCGACGCAGCGGACGTTGAGGCGGAGGCGGACGGCGAGCAGGTCGATCTCCACGCGTGCCGTGTCGCGGGTGCCGCCCTGGACGCTGACGACCTTCGCGCCGGGGGCGGGCAGGACGTCGAGGACGGTCACCTTGCCGTCGGCGCAGCCGGCGACAACGACACCGCCGAGGGTGGACAGGCGGACGGCGACCGCCGCCTGCGTCGTGGCCGGAGCGGCCGGCGCCGTGGTGCGGGGCGGGGCGGTCGTGCCGGCGGGCGCCGAGACGGCCTGTTCACCGCCGGTGGCATTGGCCGGGCGTCCGGCGTTGCCGAGCAGCTCGACCCGTTGCCCCGTGCCGCCGCCCGTGGACGGATCGCCGCCGGTGGCCGTGGACGGAGCGGTGTCGGTGCCGGGGTCGGTCGCGGGCCCGCTCGTCCAGTCCGGCTGCCCGGTCACGCCGGGTACGCCTCCGGCCAGCCCCTGCGGCGCGTGGGCGTCGCCGGTCAGCAGGAACGACGCCACGAGCACCGCCGCCGCGACCGACATGACGAGGGCGAGCCGCAGCTGGCGCCGGGTCTGGAACTCCTCGGCCACGTCATCGGCCGGCGGGCCGGCGAAGATGCCGATCGCCCGGATCGGGCGGGGGTGGCCGGCGGCCGCCGCGAGGACGGACGCGACCTCGGCTGCGGCCGGGCGGTCCGCGGGGTCGTCGGCGAGGCAGGACGCGCACAGCTCCCGGACCCGCTCGACGTCCGGCGCCGTGCCGTCCGCCGGGAGCTCGCCGGTGACGCAGTTCTGGAGCAGTCCGCCGAGGGCGTGGACATCGCCCGCCTCGTCCGCCTCGCCTGGGTCGCCTGGGTCGCCGCCTGGGGAGCCGAGCACGCCGAAGCCGGCCACCTTCGCCACGTCCGCCGTGAGGACGACGTTGCCGGGCGTGAGGTCGCCGTGCACGAGACCTGCGGCGTGCAGCGCGGCCAGGCCGGCCGCTACCTCGGCGCAGACCCGGATCGCGGCACCTGCCGGCAGCGGGCCGTCGGCGAGCGCCGGTCCGCGGAGCAGTTCCGTGACGACGTACGTGCCGTGCTCCGGCGTCTCGCCGTAGTCGTAGACGCCCATGACGCTCGGGTGCGAGAGACCTGCCGCGTCCGCGGCCTCACGCAGGACCCGGTCGCGGATGGCGGTGCCGGCGGCGAACACCTGCACCGCGACCTCGCGGTCGAGGAGCTCGTCGTGCGCCTGCCACGTCTCGGAGACGCCGCCTTCGCCGAGCCGTCCGGAGAGGCGGTACCGGTCGTCGAGCAACTGTCCCTCATCCACCGGGACAGTCTGCACCAATTGACGGCGACCTACATCATGACAGCCCGCCGAGTGTCGGCGTAGGGCTTATGCGTCGCGAACGACAAACAGGGCGCCACCGATTGCCAGAGCGGTGAGGGTGTACGCGGTGAGGATGCTCAGACCTGCCCACGGGCCGAGCGGTGCGGTCCCCAGCCCTGCGGTCATCGGTGCGAGGTCCTGCACCAGGTGCAGGGTGTGTGCTGGTAGCGGGACCACGGTCGTGAGCAGATACGGGCCGTACAGCAGGGCCACGACGGCCCCCATGCTGCCGCCCGCGTGGCGGACCGCAGTGGCGACGCCGGCACTCAGCAATGCGACAAGGACCAGATACAGCACTGCACCGGCGGCACGCGGCAGGGTGGCCGGGTGCCCGGTGACGCTCTTGTCGTCGAACAGCACCGTGGCGGCGCCCATCGCGCCGGCGACGCCGAGTGCACCGCCGACCAGTACGGTGCCGGCGATGACGCTGCTTTTCGCGGTGAACACCCGGACGCGGCGGGGGTCCATCGCCAGCGTTGTGCGGATCGTCCGTGGCTGGAACTCCGCCCCGACCACCAGCGCGGCCAGCGCGATCGCGGCAAGTTGCGCGAAGTGGACGCCGGAGAGGGTGAGCGCGGTGGTGTCCACGGTTCCGCAGTCGGGGGACCGGCCGGTGCACAGCGGTACGTTGGTGTTCGCGATGATCAGGGCGGTCCCCGCGACCATCGCCACGGCCACACCGGCGGCGACGGCCACGGTCGAGCGCACGGTGCGCAGCTTGGTCCACTCGGCGAGCAGTGCGCGGTTCACGCGTCGCGCCGGAGCAGGAGCCAGAAGCCGGCGGTGAGAGCGACCCCTGTGTACGCGCAGAGCACCGCCAAGCCTGCCCACGGCCCGATCACGGTCTCGGAGGGTACGTCCATCGTTTGTTGGATCGAGAGGCCGGCGAAGGGCGTGGCCCTGCGGATCCAGGTGTTGGCCGCGTCGGAGGTGCCTGAGGCGACGATCGGCACCACCACGAGAAGCGCGAGCAGCAGCATGACGGCCGAGGCCGTCCCGCGCAGGATCACACCGACCGCGAGGCTGAACGCGGCGATCAGGGCGAGGAACGCCGCGGTGCCGATGATTGCGCGCAGCACGACCGGATCGGTGACGGTCGGCGGGTCCGGGAAGACCGGCGGCCGGTAGCCGTTGCGGCGCTCCAGCGCCGGGGAGAACAAGGCCACGGCGAAGCCGGGGAGCAGCCCCACAACGAAGACGACACCTGTCAGCACCGCGGTCTTGGCCGCCAGCACGTGGCCTCGCCGCGGGCTCGCCGCGAGCGTGGCGCCGATCGTTCCCGTCCGGTACTCCGAGGTGATGAACAGCACGCCGAGCACCACGGCGCCGATGATGCCGAGTTGGGCGCCGACCAGGGACTGCCGGACCAGGTCGGTGGGGCCGGCCAGGCTGACCCCGCCGATCCCGGCGCGGCCGAGATCACCGCTGCCGGTGACGGTGAACGTCCCGTTGCCGTCGCGGGTGCTGCCGCCCGGAAGGAGGTCTATGTTGATGATGGCCTCCGGTCCGGGTTTCGGCGCTCCGCGCTGGTGCGGCGGCGGGGTCACGTCGGAGTCACGCCAGGCATCGGCCGGCGGCGCTGCGCCGGCACTCGCCACAGCCACGGTCACGTGATCGAAGTTCGCCTCGCCCAGTTGGAGGTACCGGCTGACGGTGCCCGTCCTGCCTTGGAGCGCGAACGGCACGTCGGTCGGCGGCGAGGCGACGAAGAGGCCGGCCCACGCTCGGGTCGGCAGGTCCGCGACGGTGACCGTCCCGACCGTGCGCCACGAACTGCCGTCGGCGGACTCCGCGCCGGTGAACGTCTGCCCGGAGCGAGTCAGCTGGAGCCAGCGCGGTGCGGTGGTCGCGGTCCCGGCCAGCTCGGTCGTGGCGTCGGCGATGAGCCGGACGCCGTGCGCCGGGGTGACCATGAGCGCGACGTACGGCGCGCCGGCTGTCGGGCTCGCCTTCACCATGATCCCCGCTTTGGCCCAGGCGCCGGTCGCTTTCTGCGACGCCACCCGGGCGGTGAGCGTCCCGTCCCCGGTCATCGGCTCGTGCACGAAATGGAGCTGGTCGTAGGTGATCGGACCCTCGTAGGCGTCGCTGTGCGACAGCGACGCCGCGAGCGTGCTGAGCCCAAGGGTGAGCAGCACCATGGCCAGCAGCGCGAGCGTCGTGCTACGCACCGACCAGAACTTCGTCCATTCGGCGCGCAACGCCCGGCGTAGGTTCACGGCCGTGTCCCGTCGCCGAAGATGGTGTGCGTCCGCGTCATCTCCATGTAGACCTCTTCCAGCGAGGCGCGGTGGCGGCTCAGCTCGGAGCACGGCACGCCGGCGGCGGTGAGGCGCGCACCGACCTCACCCGCGTCCATGCCGTCGACGGTCAAGGTGTCGAGGTCGACGATGGCCACGGTCGCACCGGCGTCGGTCAGGACCTGCACGGCTGCGGCGCGCTCGCCGGTGCGCACGGTGACCCGTCCATCGGACGTCTCGTCCAGCAAGGCCTTGACGCTGGTGTCGGCGAGCAGGCGGCCGCGGCCGATGACAATGAGGTGGTCGGCGGTGTCCTGCAACTCGCCCATGAGGTGACTGGAGACGAGGACCGTCCTGCCGTCCGCGGCCAGCGAGCGCAGGAACCCCCGAATCCAGCGGATGCCGTCCGGGTCGAGCCCGTTCACCGGCTCGTCGAGGATCAGCACCGGCGGATCTCCCAGCAGCGCGCCGGCGATCCCGAGCCGCTGGCGCATGCCCAATGAGAACCCGCCGACCCGCTGCCGCGCGACCGACCTCAGCCCGACGAGGTCGAGTACCTCGTGGACGCGTCGACGGGACAGCCCGTTGTACTGCGCCATCCACCGGAGGTGATCCTCGGCGCGCCGGCCGGGATGGGTGGCCTCGGCGTCCAGCAGTGCGCCGACCGTCAGCGCCGGCTCCCGCAGCGCCCGGTAGGGCCGGCCACCGATCAGCACCACCCCGGCGTCGGGTCGGTCGAGAGCGAGCATCATGCGCATCGTCGTCGACTTGCCCGCGCCGTTGGGGCCGACGAACCCGGTGACCTTCCCGGGCTGGACGGTGAACGTCAGGTCCTCGACCGCCACGGTCGTCCCGTAGCACTTGCGCAGCCCTTGGGCCTCGATCGTCATCTGCGGCACAGCAGCGACCGTAGGTCACCGCCACGACGTCGGCCGTCACGACAGCGAGCCATCTTCGGTAGCGTGGCGTCCCCCGCACGGGGGATGCGGGGACGGCGACAATGGAGGGCGTGCGCGTGCCGACGTTCCCGCTGCCGCCGCCGCCCGTGGTGGCGGGTCTGCTGGGCGCACTCGGATCGGCGCAGGTGGTGCTGCACCCTGCCGACCTGGTGCGCGATCTTGTCCTCGCCTGGTGCGCGACGCTTCCGCTGGCCTTCGTCCGTGGCCTGCTGTGGCAGGCCGGTGCGGTCGTCACGGCCGCTGTGGTGCTCACCCTGGTGCTCAGCGGGCAACCCACTGTCGGTGCGCTCCTCGCCCAGGCCACCGTGCTCTACCTCGTCGCCGTGCGGAGTTCCTACCGCGTTGCGCTGCTCTTCGCGGTGCCTTCCATCGCGTACGCCGTCGGAACCGCCGGCTGGCGCACCGGGCTGGTCGTCGTGACCGCCACCGGTGCACTGGCCGTCGGCAGTTCACGCCGGTTCCGAGCGGAGACGGCCGAGCGCATCGCGGCCGCCGGCGCGCACGCCGACATGGCCGACGCCTACGCGGCCCGCGCGGAACGGGCCCGGATCGCCCGGGAACTGCACGACCTCGTGGCCCATCACATCTCGTCGATCTCCGTGCAGGCCGACACCACCCGCCTCACCACACAAGGCTTGCCGGCGGAGAGCGCGGACCGGCTGCTCCGCATCGCCGGGACCGCGCGGCTCGCGCTGACCGAGATGCGCCGGCTGCTCGGCGTGCTCCGCGACGATGCCCGGTCGCAGCCGGTCGACGCTCCGCAGCCGGGTCTCGGCCAGCTCATCACCCTCGTGGACGACGCCCGCGCCGCGGGCGGGTCTCGTGTCCGGCTGATCTTCCGCGGCCGAATCCGGACGCTGGATCCGGGCCTCGAACTCGCCGCGTACCGGATCGTGCAGGAGGCGCTGACCAACAGCCGCAAACACGCACCGGGCGCTGCGGTGGACGTTGAGGTCGGCTACGCCGACGATGCACTACGGCTCAGCATCTGGGATGCCGGTCCGGGGGCGGGCCGTTCGGCCGGCCGAACGGAGGCCCACGGCTTCGGACTGCTCGGGATGCGGGAGCGGGTAGCGATGGCGGGCGGAACGTTGCGCACGGCTCGAAGCGAACTCGGCGGTTTCGCGGTCCAGGCGGTGCTACCCGTGGCTGGAGGAGGCCGATGACCGTGCGCATCCTGGTCGCCGACGACCAAGACGTGGTGCGGGCCGGGTTCGTCGCACTGCTGTCCACCCAACCCGACCTGACTGTCGTCGGGAGCGCGCAGGACGGCGCCGAGGCGGTGCGGATCTGCCGCGAACTGCGCCCGGACCTGGTCCTGATGGACGTCCGGATGCCGGTCATGAACGGCATCGAGGCCACCCGGAACATCCTCGCCGCCGCGGGCGGGAACGGGCCGCGCATCGTCATGCTGACGACGTTCGATCTCGACGAGTACGTCTACGGGGCGCTCGACGCCGGCGCCAGCGGGTTCCTGCTCAAGGACATGGGTGCGGAGAGCCTCTTCGAGGCGGTGCGCGTGGTCGCGGCCGGCGACGCCCTGCTCGCGCCGTCGGTCACCCGCCGGCTCATCAGCGAGTTCACCCGGCTGCGGCCACTGGCGAACGACACCGCAGCGCCGCTGGCGCTGCTGACCCAGCGGGAGACGGAGATCCTCCGGCTCGTCGCCGAAGGGCTCTCCAACGCGGAGGTGGCGGACCTGCTCGTCGTCGGCGCCGAGACGGTCAAGACACACGTCAGCCGGATCCTCTACAAGCTCGGTGTCCGCGACCGCGTCCAAGCCGTCATCGTCGCCTACGAGTCGGGGCTGGTCGTGCGAGGAACACGGCACTGAAGCGGCCGCTGGGTAGCGGGCTGTTGGCGCCGAGGAAGTCGTCCAGCAGCCGCGCGTTCTTTGTAGATGGGCGCGGCTGCTGGCGTCACCATTCGGCTCGGCGAAAAGGGGTCTGACTGGGTGTTATGCGGGTTCGGGAACGGCTTGGGCGGTTGCCGGCGACGACTCCTCGACCACCGGCGGCTTCAGGAAGCTGGTCCCCCAGGCGACCGCGATGGTGACCACCGAGAGGATCAGACCGGTGATCACGGTGGTGGAAGCGCTGTAGTTGTCGATCGCGAATCCGCCGACGAACGCGCCGAACGCGATACCGACGTTGGCCGCGGAGACAGGCAACGACTGCGCGAGTTGGCCACCGGGGCCGGCCAGGGTGATCACCCGGACCTGTAGCGAGGGCACGATGCTGTAGTGGGACAGGCCCCAGGCGAGCAGCACGAGCGCCACGAGCCACGCGATCGAGCCGACGAAGTAGAGCACCAGCAGGGAGACCGCGATGCCGACGGACCCGATGATCAGGGTGCGCGCGGCGTTCCGGTCGGCGAACCTGCCGCCGCTGAACGAGCCGACCGCCGTGGCCACACCGTAGGCCAGGAGGAACACGCTCAGCAGGGCTCCGGAGATGCCGGTGACGCTTTGCAGGAACGGCACGATGTAGGTCAGCGCCGCGAACGTCGTCGCGAACACGATGAAGTTCAGGAACAGCACGGCGAGCACCCTGGGGGCGAACGCGTACCTGGCCTGGTGGCCGGCATTGGCGCCGGCGGGCGGCACGGACGGGATCAGTGCCACCGTGGCGATCAGTGTGACCACAGCGATCGCCACGATCGCCATGAACGAGCCGCGCCAGCCGAGGGTCTGACCGACCAACGTGCCCAGGGGCACGCCGAGCGCCGTCGCCACCGAGACACCGGAGACGACGATCCCGATCGCCTGGCCCATGCGCTCCGGCGGGACGACCGACATGCCCGCATTGAACGCACTCGCGATGAACAGGCCGCCCAACGCGCCGATGAGGAAGCGCAGCACGAGGAACACACCGTAGTCGGCGGTCAGCACCGCGACCAGGTTGCACGCGATGAACAGCGCGAGCGTGCCGATGAGGACGATCTTCTTTTCCAGCTTGATCGTCAGCGCGGTCAGGATCGGACCACCGATGGCAAGGCCCAGGGCGTACACGGTCACCAGGGTGCCGGCCGCGGGGATGGTCACGTGGAGGTCGGCGGCGATCCGGTCCAGCACGCCGACCACGAGCAGCTCGCCACTGCCCAGTACGAACATTCCTAAGAACAGCGTGGCCAGGGCCAGGTTGGCCCTGGCCGGGCTCAGCGCCGTTTGCCGGGTACTCACGTGTGCTCTTCCTCCTTGTCGTGTTGCGTGGAGTCGTCGTCGTGTTGCGTGGAGTCGTCTCAACGAACGGGTCGACCGACCTGCGCGCGTCACGCGACCGAGGATGGCCACGGTCCTGTCGCGGGCTGGAGGACGTCTGGCTCAGGCGTCCTTCTTCCACTCGATGATCTGGAGGTAGTTCCCGTCGGGGTCGGCGAACGTGCCGAACCTGCCCTTCGCCCGGTCCGCGACCGAGATCCACTCCACGCCGGCCGCATTCAGCTGGGCCTCCACAGCGTCGAAGTCGTCGACGTGGAAGTTGATGATCGTGCGACCCGGCTCGTTGTTCTTCGCCTCGACGTCGTCGCGCCCGTCGATGACCAGCAGGAAGCCGCCCAGGTCGATCGCGCCCTCGCCGGTGAACTCCGGCGCCAGCGCCTTGATGTACCAGGCCCGTAGCTCGGCGGGACGGGTCGTGCCGAGCAGCATGCTTCCGGGCTTCAGCGTCGTCATGTCGAATCTCCTCGCTGTGTGATCACAGGTCGTGGCAGAGGGCTGTACTGCCGTGCGAGCCAACAGAATCACAGGCGGTTGTAAAAAGCAACCATAGTTGATTGCGAAAAACCACTAGATACTGTGGTAGTTTCAGATCAGATTGGGAGGAGAGCGGCCATGCCAACCAGCCGTAGCTATCGGGACTCATGTGGGATTGCCCGAGCCCTCGACGTCGTCGGGGAGCGGTGGGCCCTGCTGGTTGTCCGCGAGCTGCTCTTGGCGCCGCAACGGTTCTCGGAGCTGCGGCATGCTCTGCCCCACGTCAGCTCGAACCTGCTCGCAGACCGGCTCCGAGAACTCGAACACAACGGGGTGATCCGCCGTGGACTGGCACCGGGGGAAGGCCCCCGGGTCTACGAACTGACCGAATGGGGTCGGACGCTGGAACCGATCCTGCTGGCCCTGGGCGACTGGGGTGTCGACGCCCCGCAACCCCCGCCGCCGACCGCGCTCAGCGCCACCTCCGTGCTGATCTTCCTGCAACATGCCGCTCGCCCCGACCCCGCGGCGCCGCCAACGAATTGCCGTCTCGAACTCGACGGTCGGGTCTGGACGGTCCGCCTGGCGTCCGGACGGGTGCAGGTGCAGCCCGGTGAACCTGCAACGGCGGCCGCCTCGCTCCGCGCGGAGCCCAAGACGCTCAGCGCCATGCTGGCCGATCCAGCCACACTCGCAACCGCATGCGCCGACGGCAGCGCCACCGTCGTAGGGGACCTGTCGGTCATCGACCGGCTGCTGCGCGCCGTCAGCGACCCGTGGCCCATCAGCGATCAGACGGGTACCCCTCAAGAGCGCCACTCAGAAATGGCCGGTCCCCACACCCGGTAGATCTCCAGTCCGGTGACAGTGCCCGGAAATTTGCGGCTTTCTTGAGGCTTCGGCGGTATTGGCGCCCATGTCCCGATGCGTACACTGCTCCAGTTGATCATGACGGGGTCGGGAGGACGCATGCGTGAGGCTCAGGTAAGCCGGCGAACGGTGGGCAAGCTTGCCGGCGCCGCTGGGTTCGGCGCGCTGACCGGCGGTGTTCTGCTCGGCGAGGCGGGCCGGGCCGCGCCCTACCCGCCGCCGCCTCCGTCGTTGCCGGTCACCTGGACCACGACCGGCACGTCCGTGCCTGCCCTGGCGTCCTTCGACGACGCCATGCTCACGTTCATGAAGGCCCGGTTCATCACCGGCGGGCAGCTCGCCGTCACGTACAAGGGCCGGCTGGTCCTGGCGCGCGGCTACAGCTGCGACCGGCAGATGCCGGTCCAGCCGACGTCGACGTTCCGGGTCGCGAGCCTGTCGAAGTCCGTCACCGCCGCCGCGGTCGCCAAACTCGCCCAGGACGGCAAGGTCACGCTCGGTACCCCGGTCACGGCGCTGCTCGACTTCGTCCCGCCGACCGGCCAGTCCGTCGACGTGCGGCTGCAGAAGGCCACCCTGTGGCGGCTGTTGCAGCACACCGGCGGATGGGACCGTGCCGCCAGTCTCGATCCACTGTGGAGCGACCAGAAGGTCTCCGCCGCGCTCGGCATCCCGATGGAGCTGACCACCGACGACGTCGTCCGGTACATGGCCGGCCGCCCGCTCGACTTCACCCCGGCGACCCGGGTGGCATACAGCAACTATGGCTACCTGCTGGCGGCCAAGGTGATCGAGGCGGTCAGTGGCCAGACGTACGGCGACTACGTCAATCAGCAGCTGCTGGCGCCGCTCGGCATCACACGGATGGGGCTGGGCTGGAGCATCGCGCCGTTCCCGAACGAGGTCTCGTACCGCTCGCAGTACACCGGCACGACCGTGCTGAACATGTCCGGTGCGACAGTGCCGGCGCCGTACGGCACGTTCAGCATGCGCCTGCAGGAAGGCAACGGCCGCTGGATCGCCTCCGCGGTCGACCTGGTGCGGTGGGCGTCGGCGTTCGACGCGCCCGGCACGTTGTTCAACAGCACGACCCTGGGCCGCATCTGGGCGGTGCCCGGCGACGGCATAGGCGTCAATGACAGCGGCTGGTACTACGGGCTTGGCTGGCAGGTCCGGCCGGTCACGACCGGTGGCACCGGCCGGAACACCTGGCACACCGGCAGCATGCCCGGCACGTACACGCTACTGGTGCGCACGTACAACGGCATGAGCTGGGCGGCGTTGTTCAACCAGCGCGACGACGCGTCGGGCCTGAGCTACAGCGACATCGACCCGATGCTGTGGACCGCCGCCGGCAAGGTGAGCAGCTGGCCCACCCACAACTTCTACAGCAAGTACTTCGGTTAGGACGCGCCCGCGTCAATCGAGGAGCGGACGCAGGGAGCGGACGCCGGGGGTCCGTTGCGTTGAGCGTGTCCTGGTCGGACAGGCTTGAGTGGTGAAGGACTCGAACCGCCGGCGTCCGGCCCTGCCACCACGGTCGGCGTTCGCCGGGTTCAGGTTCCCGCCGGACGTGATCGTGGTCGCCGTCCGGCTCTACCTGCGCTACAACCTCTCCTCCCGCGACGTCGAAGAACTCCCCATCGAGCGGGGCGTCGAGACCGACCACGTCACCATCTTCCGCTGGGTTCAACGCTTCACCCCGCTACTCGCCGACGCGGCCCGGTTCTGCCGGCACGCACCCGGCGACAGGTGGTTCACCGACGAGACCTACGTCAAAGTCAACGGTCTCTGGCGGCACGTGTACCGCGCTGTCGACCAGGACGGGCAGGTCATCGACGTGCTCCTCTCCGCCCGCCGCGACGCCGCCGCGGCACGACGGTTCTTCCGCCGGGCGATGGCCATGTTGAAGGTGCGACCCACCGAAGTGGTCACTGACGCGGCGCCGGTGTATCCGGCTGTCCTCGATGAGCTCGTTCCGTCGGCGTGGCACCACGTCGAACGGTATGCCAACAACCGGATAGAAGCAGACCACAGCCAACCCAAGCACCGGCTCAGACCGATGCGCGGACTACAGACCGACCGGACCGCGCAGACGATCATCGCCGGGCCTGCCGAGCGCTATCGGCGTCAGATCCGGATATGGATTGGTGCATCTGCGCTATGGGGAGGTTGCCTCGCTGCGAGCGGTCTCGAGGTGCGTGCGGGCCCAGTGCCGCTCGATGCGCGCACACAGCAAGCCCGCCACCGTGACGATCAACGCGAGGGTGACCCAGCCGACCTTGCCAGCGCCGATGCACAGCGTCATGACGACGACCGGCGCCACCGCCTCGACAAAGCCGTGGCCGAGGCCGATCACACCCTGATACTGGCCGTGCGCGTCGGGCCGGGCGAGCGTGAAGGACAGTTCGAACGTCCCGGCCGCCTGCCAGACTTCGGCCAGCGAGTGCACGAGCACCGCGACCAGCAGAAGCGCGACCGCGGCCCACGCCGACGGACCGGACGCCACGGCCATCAGGATCCAGGCCACCAGGAAGAGCGGGCCAGAGCGGGCCAGCAGCCGAGCCGCCGTCCGGGGACCGTCAATGGACCGGGTCGCCGGAATCTGTGTGATGGCTACAGTCACTGCGGCAACGAACAAGACCAGCCCCGCCATGGGGCGCGGCGCCGCCGTCCGCAGGACGATCCACACCGGAAGCGCCTGGATAAGCACCCAGTACTGCAGGCTCGCGACCGACGACGCGGCGGTGAACCCTAGGTAGTGCCGGTCGCGAAGTGCCAGCCAGCGACGCTCGTCCGGGGCGGACTTGGCGCTGCGGGTCGGCGGGAGGTGCGCCAGCCGTGCGAGCACGGCGGCGGCGAGGAGGAACGTCGCCGCGTCGGTGAGCACCATGGTTACGTACGCCGGGCGGCTGTCGATGGTTAGAACGATGACGGCGCCGAGCATGCCCAACGCCAGGCCGACATTGGTGACCGCACGCAGGTACGTACGCAGTGCGGCGCCCTTGCCCCGCTCGGCCAATACACCAATCATCGCCCCGCGGGCGCTTCCCGAACCTGCCCGGCCAACCGCCGCGACCGTCGCCACCAGAATCAGCGTCCACACGTCGTGTACCAGTAGCAGGCCGACGCTGGCCACGGCCTCCACCAGCATTGAAACGATGACGACTTCCCGGGCGCCCCGCCGGTCGGCCTGGTCGCCGATGAACACTCCTGCACCGAAGCCGATCAGCGAGCCGACGGTGAGACCGACGCCAGCGGCGGCCGGACTCAGCCCGGCTGACCGGATGAGGAAGATGGTGCCCACGGACAGGAAAAGGCCCATGCCGACGGTGTTGATGAGAGTCGACAGCGCCATTAGCCGCTGCCGGGGATCCTGTGGACCGCGCAGGTCGTCGCGCAGTTTGATCAACTGGGTCACCACGACGCTCATGCGCGCACCTCCAAGAAGCCTGCGTCGCGGGCAGGACATCTCTCCAACCCGTCGGCCGCGCAGGCAAGGGTCGGCGGCGGCCAGTACGCGGCGAGTTTCGAACGGAGGCCGTCAGGGTCTGACGATGCGGTGCGGCCCATTCCTGCCGAATTGGCTTGGGTGAGTTGATCGGGTACATCTACGCTGAGGACAGCATGCAGATCGATCGGCATGGCTGAACAGTAAGGTTTGACATCGGTGTCAAGGTCAAGAGTGGATGATGCTGATCAATCAGTTGGCTCAACGCAGCGGTGTCAGCACGCGCGCGCTGCGACACTACGACCGTCTGGGCTTGTTGTCCTCGCGGCGTCTCGATAACGGGTACCGCGATTTTGAGGAGCGCTCCGTCGAGGAGGTGCGCCGGATCCGGCTTCTGCTCGACATCGGTCTCGGCCTGCAAGCTGTTAAGCAGGTGCTTGCATGCTTCGACTCAGACGGAGCTCTGACGGCTTGTCCAGCTGCCCTCGAACGGCTCCGGGTCCAGATTCGCGATGTTGACCATTCCATCGCTCAACTACAGCGAACCCGCGGGCTACTGACCGGCACCCTGGACAACTTGGTCGAAAGCTAGCGACTCGGCGACGCCCCTCTCCGAATGCCGTAGACGACGGCTTCGCTAGACACTCTCTAATCGGCATTATGCAGGTAATCCTTGTCAAGGGTTCTGGTGAAGTTGATCCTGGCGAGGGCTGGTCATGGGGTTGGCGAGGGCTGGAAGAGTTCCCCGTCGGTGTCGCCGTCGAGCAGGAAGATGAACCGGGCGAAGGAGGCGGTGTGCTCGCGGCGTAGCCGCGCCATGTGGGGGCCGATGGTGTCGGCGGGGAGTGGTTTTCCTTGCTGGTAGAGAGATTCGACTTTCTCGGTGACGGCGAAGTATTCGTCGGCGACGGTGCGGATGCAGTCCAGCTGCTGCAGGTAGCGGCGCATCGGCGTGGTCAGGTCCGGGACCGTGGCGGTGAGGGCTTCCCAGCCGGGCAGCAGTTCCCCGTTCATGTCCGGCCTCTATCCACGAAGGACAGCGCGGGATCGTTGCCGGGTAAGGGTTTCCCGGGAAGCATCTGCGCGTCGATCGCTTCCGCCGCCCGCCGGTACTGGGATGCGAGCCAGTCGTCGGCGAGGTGCAGATAGATCCGGGTGGACTCGGATCGAGGCGTGCCCGGCCTGGGCGTGGACCGCCTCGAGAGCCATTCCGGCCTCCCGCAGCCGGGTCAGGCAGGTGTGTCGCAGCTAGTGGCAGGTCGCCTGCGCCAGCCCGGCCCGGCCGCGGGCGGAGTCGAGGATCTGATCCAGCCCCGCCGGTGACAACGGCAGGCCCCTGTGGGGCCCCTTGAGGACCACGAACACCCGATCGGTGCCGGCATCCGACGGTCGTTCATTGTCCAGGTAGGCCGCGACAGAGGCGAAGAACCGGCCGGACACGGGAATCTGGCGCTGATGCCCGCCCTTGCCCTCCGCGATGAACACCCGCCGCGCCGGCACCTGCAGATCACTCAGCCGCAGTCCGAGTACCTCGCAGCGGCGCAGCCCGCCGAGCAGCATCGCCTCGGCCATCGCTCGGTCCCGGTGCGTGCGCAACGCCGCCAGCAGCGCATCAACGTCGACATGCTGCGGCGCATCCGCCGCCGGTTCGGCCACCGGCCCGTCCTCGACTGCTGCGTCATCCGGCCGGGCTCGTCCAGGTCGGCGATCCGGTCACATTGATGGCCGGCGCCACCGAACCAGACCGTGTCGGCGGCTGGATCGTGGGTAGGCCCTACCACCGCCCGTCCCAAACCCGCAGATCTACCGGAGGAACCATGACCGCCCGGCCACCGCTACCACCGTTCACCCTGGAGACCGCGCTCGCCATGGTCCAGGCCGCCGAGGACGCCTGGAACACCCGCGACCCCGAACGTGTTGCCCTCGCCTACACCGAGGACTCGAGCTGGCGCAACCGCGACCAATTCCTGACCGGCCGGGCCGCGATCGTCGAGTTCCTGCACGCCAAATGGCAGCGCGAACTCGACTACGCGCTGCGCAAGGAGTTGTGGAGCTTCCACGGCAACCGGATCGCCGTACGGTTCCAGTACGAGTCCCGCGACAGCACCGGCCAGTGGTGGCGCAGCTACGGCAACGAACTGTGGGAGTTCACCGACGACGGGCTCATGTGCCGCCGCGAGGCCAGCATCAACGACGTTCGCATCGAGGCGGCCGAACGCCGCATCTTCGGTCCCCGCCCGGCCCACCGCCGGGACGACCCGCCATCGCCGCATCCGTGGACGATCGGCGGTCTCGACGACACACCCAACGGTTAGCGTGGGCCGCATACAGGTGCGGATCGCCCGCCAGGCCGAGCAACTCGCAACTGTGGAGGGTTCTACCGCGACCGCCTCGGCCTGCTCGAGATCGGCCACTTCACAACCATGACGGCTACGACGGCGTGATGCTCAACCTACCGGGCACCGCCGCCGCTGTGTTCGGACGCACTGGGTGCACGCACATCGGCATAGCGTGCACCCGCCGCTGGCCACTACCCCTGGGCAGGCACGGGAGCGATGTCGCGCCAGACTAGGGACTGATCAGGGTCAGGGTGAGTGTGCTGACGTAGGTGCCTGTGGGTGAGGTGTCCGGGATCCAAAGGGTCAGGTCGGCGCGGAGGTTCTGAGTGCCCAGGCCGCTGCCGGGCGAGGCCGAGCCGAGGACGGAGCCGCTTTGCAGCCCGATGAGGCTGTTCCCCTGTTGCATTCGCGGGTTGACCTGTGGGCCGGGAGTTACGGACCCTTCGGCGTCGCTGCCGGTGGTCTGGAGTTGCGGCGCCCAGCCGAGCTCGACCGCGGACACGGTGGTTGTCCCGTTGACGAAGGCGCTGGCCTGGCCGGTCAGCGTCCAGCCGGGTTGGTCGGGGCGAGTGTCCACGACGGCGACCCTGTCGAGCGAGCCGGTGAATACCCAGGCGTGCCGGTGCTGGGTCGGGTCGGTGGCCTGGACGGGGTGGCCGGCCGCCGTCGTGGGGTCGACCTGGGTCAGGTGCGCGTGAGTACCCGGGGCCAGTTGCAGGCTGAGGCCGCCGGCGAAAGGCGGGATCGTGTTGTTCGTGTTGAGCGGCACGTACCCGCGGATCCCGCACGTGCACGGCAGCATGGAGTACGGCACCACGGCCGAGGTCTGCGCCAGCGCCGAGATGGCGGCGGGGGTGAACACGGCGATGAGGCCGTGCGGGACCGGGGCCGGGCTGAGCACGACAGACTTGGTCGCCGTCCCGGCGCTGGATGAGAAGGTGTCCGCCGGTCCGAGGTCGGTGGTGCCGTCGTAGATGCGCACCGAGCCCGGGGTGTCGCGGGGGATGCCGCCGATCGTGAGGGTGATGGGATCGGGGCTGCCGGTGTCCGGCGCGGTGACCGGGCTTGCTGGTGTTGCCGACATGCTCAGCACCGGCGGCGCCGAGACGACCATGACGGGCAGCACCGCGGCGGGGGTGATGGCGGGATACGCCCAGTCAGTCGGCGTCAGGGTCATGGTGAAGGTATGGAACCCGGGGTTGGGGACGATCGGGCTGCCGTGGGCGACGCCCAAGCCGTCCCACCCGCCGGAGAGGGGAAAGTTATCGTCGTAACGGAAGTTCACGTACGCGGAGATCGCCGGGGTCACGGTGGCGGTCGGGATCACCATGGTGCCCTGCTGTATCGGGTCGCGTGGGTCGAGCTGGTGCTGTACGCGGCCGGGGTTTTGTGGGTCGGGTACGCCGAGTGACAACGCCACTGCCACCAGCGGTGCCGGAGCGTTGGCGATGTGCACCACCCCGTGCAGTGCCGGAGCGATGCCGCCGCAGTGCAACGAGAAGCTGGCGTCCAGGCCACGGATGTACCCGGGAGTGGGGCCGTAGTCGATGGCGGAGATGGTGAACGACGACCCGGTCACCACGCCGCGACAGGGAAACCCGCCGTCCGTCACGGACATCGCGGGCTCGCTGAAGCTGTTGGACGGGTATTCCTTGTCCACCGAGTAAGTGCCCGGTGACATCGGCCGTTGGGACGCCATCTGGAGGTTCAGCGTCCAGGAGTCGCCGTTGCGGCCGTGAACCGATACGTCCAGCGCCTCGCCCGTCCGGCTCGTCACGTCCAGCTGGTCTCCGGCGGCCGCCGAGTAGCTGTAGGACTGTCCGTGGCCCAATGGGTCCCCCGGGTCGCTGACCAGGCTGAACGTCCCGCTGTCCACCATCTGGGCGTGCGCAGCGGTTGACCCCACCAGGCTGCCCGCTGTCATGACCAGCGTCAGCCCGATGACCACCAGATAGCGCGACGTCTTCGGTTCTCTACGCATCCGCTGGACTGTCAGTGGCATAAGCGGCCAGAAAGCCTGACGGCGGGGACGAATACATGAATTCTCCGGGCGCGGAAGACCAATCGTGCAGCCGAGGGCTGCTCGCGGTCTTTGCGGCAGATGAGCCGGCGTAGCACATCGTGGACATGAACTGTCGGCACTGCCCTCTGCCGTGGACGGCACCCGGCGCCGTCACGCGTTCATCCTCGAGTTACCGGGCGGCGGCCGGCAGTATCTAGCGTGGGCCAGTGTTCATTGGGGTGGAGCGGGTCGGCTGGGATGAGCTCGGTGTGCCGGAGGTGCCCGAGCTGCTGCGCAGCGCCGCGTCCGATGATCGTGACGAGGCTGGCGAGGCGCTGACGGAGCTGTGGCAATGCGCGATGCATCAGGGCACGGTGTGCGCGGCCACGGAAGTCATGGTGCCGTTTCTGGTCGAGTTGTGTTTCGTCGCGGGACACGGTCGGCATGCCGTCGTCGCGCTGGTCGGCATGGTCACCGACGAGCACCACGCGGGGCCGGCCCGGCTGTTGCCAGGGATCCGGCGGGCGGTCGCCGGTCAACGGGACCGGCTGGCGCCGCTGCTGAGCGACCCCGACGCCGAGGTGCGGGCCGAGGCGGTCTACACGCTGACCAGGGCGGGCATCGACATCACGCAGCGGTGGGCCGTGGAGACGCATCCTGCCGTGCGGGCCTCGCTCGTCCTCGCGCTGGCCGAGACGACCGGTAACGTGCCGCAGGAACTGGTCCACGACGACGTGCCAGCTGTCCGCGCGGCGGTGGCGGTGGCGTCGCTGCGTGCCGGGGCCGGACTTGCGCGCTCGGCGGTCTCCCCGCTGGCGGAGGCGTTCGTCGCCGGCGGCGACATCGGCTTTCCGTGGCTGCGGCGGCAAAGCGCGTTCGCTGAGGTGGCCACGGATGCCGGCGCCGACGTCGCGGTCGCGCTGCTCAGCGCCGTGCTGGCCGACGACGACCCGAAGGTCCGCATGGCGGCGGTAGGCGCCGCGGCGACGCGGTGCCACACGCGCCGCAGCGGCCCGGAGCTGGTCGTGCCGCTGGTCGGTCCGCTGCTCGACGATCCCGACCCGGAGGTGCGTTTCGCCGCGGCGGTGACGCTGCACCGCGCCGGCTCGGCGGTCCGGCAGGTCGCCGACAGCGTGGCGCGGATAGCGGCCAGCTATCCCGACGTCGCCGACCGGCCCGGGATCGGGGTGGAGCAACAATGCCTGAGCATCCTCGGTGACCTCGGCGATCCGCGCTGGATCGAACCTGCGTGCGCCGCGTGGGCGCGCCACCGGCGGCTCAACACCTTTCCGTTCGGCCTTCCGAGACCGTCCCAACAGTCCCGCGCCAAGGTGGCAACCATGCCCGACCTGCCGGAGCTGACGCGCGTCCGCGACTACTGGGACAGGCTCGACGCTCTCGGCGACCGCCCGCACCCCGGCGGTGGCGTCGCCGCCGCCGAGGCGGCCTGGCGGGCAGGGACACCGGCAGACGGACTCGTCGCCGGCCTGATCGCCGCCATCGAACAGTCCGGCTACCCTGACGACGGCATCCCGGCCATCGTCCTGCTGGGGCAGATGCGCGCCACCAGTGCACTGCCCCGCCTGCAGGCCCTGGCCGGCAGCGACAGCCGCCTCCGCGGCGACATCGTCGCGGACGAGCGCCTCGTGCACCGCCTACGAGCGACGGTCGATGCCCTGTCCCGTCGCCCGTGACAACCATCGCAGCAGGGGTCACGGCAGCGGCCGGCTGAGTGCGGTGCTCACAGGGTGGCGAACGTCGGCGGTCATCGCGCCCGCTCGGCGGCAGATATGCGCGTTTGCCGACTGGATCCGGCCGGCAGCGGCGGCGGCGATAGGGCGGTGTTGTCGACTCCCCCGAAGCCTAGCCAGGACACTTCACCCGAATCCGCGTACCCGGCACCGCCGTTCCGTCGGATGCCTGCCAGGTCCGCGCCGTTGGGCAGCGGCGGCGCAAGCCCTCCGCCTGCTGGAGTCCGGCACCTACGTTGGGGCCGACACCGATTCCAGCCGGGGGTCGTGGGGGCAGGGCAGCACCCACGGGCTTGCTCTCAACGCCGGACACGCTCACCCGTGATCGCGTACACGGGGTGCGCTGCAGGAATTCGACCACGGACAGGTACGCCGGCGCCCCGGCGGACGACGAGGGTCACGCGGGGGCAGGCGAGGAGCATTGAGCGAACCCGATGTGCCCGTGGTCGGCAAGGGGTCCGGTGCACGTCTGGCGAGTGACGTTTCGATCGCCGTAGGCGTCCTGGCGGGAATCGGTCGTCACTCGCACGGCGCCGGTGGCGTCCGTGACGTAGAGGATCTGGATCGGGTCGCCCTCGACGGTGGGTCGGGTCTCCGCCAGGCGGGCGGGTCGTTTTGCGGCGACCGCGTCGAGGAAGCAGGCGATCACCGCGTCCGGCAGTTTCTCGGCCTGCCGCAGGACGTGGCTGCCGCAGTCCGTCTCCGCCGTGGCCGCCGATGAGTTGACCGTCGGGCTTGTCCGGACCGGCGGTGGCGAGGTCGCGCTCCCGCCACCGACCGCCGCGACCCCGAAGATCGTGGCCGTGATCGTCCCGGCGACAGCCGTGGCGACGCCACCGGTGACCTGATGCCGGCGCCGCGCCTCGCCCCGGGCCCGGATCTGCGCCGGCGGGGCCAGCCGCAACGACGATGTGTCGTGCTCGAGATCGGCGAGCGCTTTACGGATGCGTGTTGACATCGGCTTCCTCCCGTTCGTCGTCGGAGCCGAGCAGTGGGGCGAGCGCCGCCCGTGCCCGCGCCAGATAGACCTTCACTGTGCCGGCGGGCATGCCGGTGGCCGCTACGATCTCGGCGATCGGAAGATCGCCGAAATAGTGCAGCACCACGATCCGCCGCTGTGCTTCGGGAAGGCGCCGTAACGCCGTCACGATCGCCACCCGGTCGGGCGAGGGCCCGGCGGCCGGTGGCGGTGCGCCGAGCCGGACCCGCGCGGACAGCCACCGCCGGGCGCTGCGCCAGCGGTTGGCCGCCAGCCGCCAGGCCACGGTCCGCACCCATGCCTCCGGATCGTCGTAGCCGGACAGGCGCGGCCATCGCGCCCACGCCCGCGCATACGCCTCCTGCACGGCATCCTGGGCCTCACCGAGATCGCCGCAGACCGCGTACACCTGGTGCACCACCCGCGCGGCGGTCGCCAGGTAGAACGCGTCGAAGTCGTCGCTCCCGCCCACAGGCTTCCTCTCTCGTCGCCCCCGTCACAGGAATACACACCGCAGCGAGCGTCCCGGTTACACACGCGGCAGTGCCGTGAGCCACGCGGACACGACACCCTCGCCTGCTCCGCCAACCCAACCTGAACGACCATGCCAGGTCAGGCATGATCACCTGCATATCAAGCAGATGAGTGCACCGGCTCCGCCGCAGAACACCGGGCGGCGTAGCCGGCGAGGCGGCGCCACCGCCGGGCAACACCGGGCGGGGCACCCGGCCCCAGCCTGACGCAGGCCCGGCCACCGAGATCGAACCGCGTCTGCCGCCCCACCCTGATGGGTCTTCAGCAGCCCCGGAATCCACAACCGGTCAGATGCCACCCACCGGCCGTCACCCGCCGGATCCAGCACCCGGCTGCGGGCGGGGCCTTGCGGGAGCCGGACCGGCAGAACCAGATCCCGGTCGCCGGTGCCGGTCAGGACCACGGCGAGCGCACCATCGTGATCCCACCACGACCGCACCCGCGCACCCGCCACAGCACCCACGGTGGAACTCGCGGTTGGGGTCACGACAGGCATCCGGCGTGGTTGCCACAACCGGCCACCCTCAGCCGAGGGACGTTCGAACACGGCCCGGTGCCCGGCCAGGGATCTGACCAGCCGCCACGTCTCCCACTTCCGCGCCCTCGTATGCGACCGCGCCCGACCGGGAATCGTCTGGAACTCCCACCAGCCACCCGGACGTGGCGGGCCGTGCCGACGACCGGACACGTCGGGGAACAGGTGCCGGTCCACCGCCTGCCACACCCCACCCGCCAGATGCATCGCCAGGGCCTTCGTCAGATACCGGCGCAGATGCGGGGCAGCATCCAGATGCCGGTAGGCGGCATGCTCCAAACCGGACAGGGTCAGACCGAGCCGATCCCGCACCGCGGCCGGGCCGACTGTGGCCCGTTCCCGGTGCGCCGCCCAGAACGCATCCACCCGCGCCCGGGCGTCACGCTGCACCGCACGCCGCACCGAGAACGCCGCCGCGAACACCCGCTCCAGATGCCGACGCACCCGCGGATCATGCACATCCACCGGCAGCCGCAACACCGACCTCGGCCCATCCCACCGCCACGACACCGCCGTGTTCGGCCCACGCCGCCGGATACCAGCCTCCCCCGCCACGAACCCGACCCTAAGGCCACATGGCCAATACTGCGGCTCCGCCCAGACCTATTTCTGAAACACGCCGTAGTGCACCGTCTCCAGTTCCCGGGCCGGCGGTGCCTCGTCCAGCGGCTCGTGGCCGCCGGGCAGCAGGCGGTCCAGCCACTTCGGCAGCCACCAGTTGGCGTTGCCGAGCAGGGTCATGGTCGCCGGTACCAGCACCATGCGCACGATCGTGGCGTCGACGAAGATGGCGGTGGCCAGGCCGAGGCCGAACATCTTCGTCGACGGGTCGTCCGCGACGGCGAAGGACAGGAAGACCGCCACCATGATGAGCGCGGCCGAGGTGATGACCCGGGCGGTGCCGGAGATGCCCCGCACGATCGCGGTGCGGTTCTCCCCGGTGCGCAGGTACTCCTCCCGCACCCGGGACAGCAGGAACACCTCGTAGTCCATGGACAGGCCGAACAGGATCGCGAACATGAACATCGGGATGAACGACACGATCGGCACCGTGGACTCCAGGCCGATCAGCGCGCCGCCCCAGCCCCACTGGAAGACCGCGACCATGATGCCGTAGGACGCGCCGATGCTCAGCAGGTTCAGCAGCACGGCTTTCAGCGGTACCAGCACCGAGCGGAACACCACCAGCAGCAGCACGAAGGACAGCGCCAGCACGGCGCCGACGAACGCCGGCATGCGGTCACTGGTCCGCTTCCCGACGTCGGACAGGCTCGCCGCGGCGCCGCCGACGTGGGCCTTCGCCGGGCCCGCACCGACCGCGCCGGGCAGGACGTCGACGCGCAGCCGGGCGACGGTGTCCGTGGTGGCCTTCTCCTGCGGCCCGCTGGTCGGGAACAGCACCAGGGTCGCGATCCCGGTCGCCTGGTCGACCTGCGTCCCGGCGACCGACGCGATGCCCCGGTCGGCGGTGACCGCGGTGATCACCCGGTCCAGCGCGCCCGGATCCCCAGCGGTGGTCATGGCGATGATGACGGGACCGTTGGCGCCCGGCCCGAAGCCTTCGGCGACGAGGTCGTACGCCCTGCGCTCCGTCCGGTTCTGCGGCATCGAGCCGTCGTCCGGCAGACCCACCCGCAGGCTGAGCAGGGGCAGCGTCGCGGCGAGCAGAAGCGCGGCGGCACCGACCGCGTAGAGCCCCGGGTGCCGGTTCACGTGCCCGATCCAGCGCACCCACCCGGTGCCCGCGGTGGTAGCGGCGCGCCGCCGGACGACGCGGCGCATCAGCCGGCCCGGGCGGCCCAGGCGGGCACCGGCGAGGCCGAGGAAGGCCGGCAGCACCGTCACCGACGCGAGCACCATGATCAGCACGACCAGGGCGACCGCGAGCCCGCCGATCGTCATGAACGGCACGTCCGCGACCGCCATGCCGAGGATCGACACGACGACGGTGCCGCCGGCGAACACCACGGGCCGCCCGGCCGTGGCCACCGCCCGCGCCGCCGCCTCGGGCGGCTCGATGCCCGCGGCCAGGTACTCCCGGTGCCTGGCCAGCACGAACAGCGCATAGTCGATCCCGACCCCGAGCCCGACCATGCTGCCGAGCACCGGCCCGAACGTCGGTACCTCGATGAACCTGGCCAGGACCGTCATCGTGGCGATGCCGACGGTCAGCCCGAAGATCGCCATGCCGATCGGGAGCGCGGCGGCGATGAGCGAGCCGAACGCCAGGAACAGGATCGTGGCCGCGGCGAGGAGGCCGATCAGCTCGCCGATGCCGGCGCCGGCATCGGAGAAGGCGAAGAACAGGTCCCCGCCCATCTCGATGCGCAGCGGCAGCTCACCGCGCAGCCGTTCCACGGCGGCGACCAGCGCGTCGAGGTCCTTGGCCGACAGCTCGCGCTGCTGCGGGTACTGCACCCGGATCAGCGCGATCCGCCCGTCGGCGGAGACCAGACCGGCTCGGACGGCGGCGTCGCCACCGGCGTCCAGCGCCTGGACCGGCTCGCCGGTGCCGAGCACGTGCGGGAGCTGCCGCACCTCGGCCTGCAGCCGGGCCAGCGCCGTCCGCGCGGCACCCTGGTCGAAGAAGCTCGCGCCGCCGTCAAGCGGGGTGACGACCACCTGGGCCGTCATGCCGTCCTGGCCGGTGCCGGTCTGCTCGATCAGCTCCGCGGCCAGCTGGGAGTCCAGCCCGGGAGCGGTCATCGAGTCGGCGGGCCGCCCACCGAACGCGCTCGCGGCGACGACAGCGAGCACGGCGACGAGCAGCCAGGCCGCGATCATCCGCCACGGATGGCGGGCCGCGCCGCCGCCCAGACGGGAAAGGGCTTTCGAAAGCATCGGGGTCCTCCAATGACCTCTTCGGCCGCTGTACCCCGGCCGCCGATGCAAAGGCTCGTCGCCGCAGCACCGGCGGGCATCGGTCTGCGAGCCGCGGATCCGTCCCTCCCCGGGCCGAGCGGTCCGCCGTTCTTTCGGCCGATGCGCGCGCCGGTGCGATCCCTAGGCTGGAAAGCGTGCTGACCGATGACCTGCGAAATCTGTGGACCGAGCCGCGGCCCCCCGACGTGCCCGTACGGGTGTGGCGGGACTGGGTGCTGCTCGCCGCGGGGCTGGGCAGCGCGGTCGCCGAGGCCACGCTGCGCGACGACGTGGTGTGGCGGCCGGTGGCCGTCGTGCTCTCCGTCTGGCTGTGCGCGCTGCTCATGTGGCGCAGGACCCGCCCGCTGGCGAGCGTCACGCTCGGGTTCAGCGCGATAATCCTGCTCAGCCTGGTGTCCATGGTGGCCGAGCCGAGTGCGCCGGTCGGGCTGTACAGCAGCCTGGTGGTGGTGCTGCTGGTGTACGCGTTACCGCGGTGGGGATCGGGGCGGGAGATCGTCCTCGGCGCCGGGGTCATCCTCGCGGCGTTCGTCGCGCAGGCGATCGAGGACGACCTCACGCCGCCGTCGGAGCAGGTCGCCGGCTTCGTGTTCCTGATGATGCCGGCGGTGATCGGGGCGTCGGTGCGGTTCCAGGCGACCGCGCGCGAGCGGCTGCTGGACGGGGTGCGCTCCCGCGAGCGGGAACGCCTCGCCCGGGAGCTGCACGACACCGTGGCCCATCACGTCTCCGCGATCGTCGTCCGCGCTCAGGCGGGCCGGGTGCTCGCGGCCGTGGACCCTGCCGCCGCCGTCGAGGCGCTGGAGGGCGTGGAGGAGGAGGGCGCGCGCACGCTGGAGGAGATGCGGGCCATGGTCGCCGCGCTGCGGGACCGCGGCACCGGCGCCGAGCTGGCCCCCATCGCCGGGGTCACGGACCTGGAGCGGCTGCTGAGCGGCACCGGCGGCCGGCTCCCGATCGACCTGCGGCTCGACGGCGACCTGGACGCGCTGCCACCGGCCGTGGACGCGGCGGTCTACCGCATCGTGCAGGAGTCGGTGACCAACGCCCGGCGGCACTCCGTCGACGCCAGCGGGATCGTCGTCCGGGTCACCGGCGAGCCGGAGCGGATCACGGTGACGGTGCGCAACGACGGCGTGCGCGCCGGCAAGGGCCGCGATGGGTATGGTCTGGCGGGGCTGCGCGAGCGGGCCGCGATGCTCGGCGGCGAGCTGCGGGCCGGGCCGGGCGCCGAGCACGGCTGGCAGGTCGAGGCCGAGCTGCCCCGGGGGAGGACGCACAGTGCAGCCCATTCGCGTCGTCATCGCTGACGATCAGGCCATCATCCGCACGGGGCTGCGGATCATGCTGGATGTCCAGCCCGACATCGAGGTGGTCGGCGAGGCGGCCGACGGGCGCGAGGCCGTGCGGCTCACCCGTGACCTGCGGCCCGACGTCTGCCTGTTCGACATCCGGATGCCGGTCCTCGACGGGCTGGAGGCCACCCGGCAGCTCGCCGGCCCCGGCGTCGCCGACCCCTTCGTGGTCGTCGTGATCACCACGTTCGACCTCGACGAGTATGTCTACGGTGCGCTGCGCGCGGGCGCCCGCGGGTTCCTGCTCAAGGACGCCGGGCCGGAGTTGCTGGTCCAGGCCGTCCGGTCGGCGGCGGACGGTCAGGCGCTCATCGCCCCGAGCGTCACGGTGCGCCTGCTGCAGGCGTTCGCTGACGTGCCGGTCGGGCGGCCCATGACACAGCCGGTCGTCCCGGTCACCGCCCGCGAGGAGGACGTGCTCATCGCCGTCGCCCGGGGGCTGACCAACGTGGAGATCGCCGACGCCCTGCACATCAGTCTGAGCACGGTGAAGACCCACCTCGCGAGCCTGATGGGCAAGCTCGGCGTCCGGAATCGGGTTGAGATCGCGATGTGGGCGTACGAGACCCGCCGCATCGTCCCCGGCGCCTAGCTACGCGCTGAACATCGACTCGAACGGAATGGTGACTGGCATGGTCAAAGTGGGTGACTGAGTTGGCATGTCGCTGGTGGATGGTGCCCGCCGGTGCCGGCAGCCGGTTGACCTCCGCGCTTGAGCACGCCTTCGCGCTCGGCACGGTGCCGCGGGTGGCCATCCGCGAGCCGGAAGTCTGGGGGCCGGCTGCCCGCTGGCCGTAACCTGACACGCCGGCCCGGCCTGCTGAGACTTGACCGAACCACGAAGGCGTCGTCGTCCACGACCCTCTACGCTGGAATTCTGGATCACCTGGTCATTCGCGCCCCCGGTCTCTGGGAGGGCCAGATGCGCATCAGCGACGTACTTCGAGTCAAAGGCGGAGAGGTCGTCACGGTCACCCCTGACAGCGACGTGCGGCACCTGCTCAGCGTGCTGGCAGAGCACCGGATCGGCGCCGTGGTCGTCTCACAGGACGGCACCTCGGTCGGTGGCATCGTCAGTGAGCGCGACATCGTTCGGGCGTTAGCCGAGCGGGGTCCGGCGGTGCTGTCCGAGCCGGTCACGGCAGTCCACACAGCCCAGGTGCACACGCTCGCGCCGGATATCCACATCGAGGACGTCATGCGGATCATGACCGAGCAGCGGGTCCGGCACGTGCCCGTGGTAGTAGACGGCAGCTTGCGAGGGATCGTCAGCATCGGCGACGTGGTGAAGAACCGCATCGATGAGCTCGAAACCGAGCGGTCCGCACTGACCAACTACATCTCGGGCACCCGCTAACAGCCGGCCCGCTGGCGCGTTGAGCGATCTCTCAACGCCTGCTCCAGATGCCGTCCAACGCATCGCTCGAGCCCTTCACGCCGGCGGGAGCGATGGCTGCTGGACGGGTTGACCCTCGCCGTGGTGACGTCGCGGGCCGGGGCGGCTCGGCAGACGTTGGACCTCCCGGATCGCCTCGACGTCAGCACGACGCCCGGCACGTGTGGTCGGTTGGTGTGTCAACCGGTCGCTGGCTGGTGGTGGGCTGGGTGGTCCGGGACGGGTCGCGGCGCCGGGGCCCGTCTGATTGCACGGGCCCGCGAACGGCCGAGCGGTGAGCCGATCACGGCATGTTCGTGAGCCGAACGATCGAGTTATCGTAACGATCCGCAGCGAGCTGATCGCGGCAAATCAGGGCGGGTGTTTCAGCACGTCCAGTCTGGAGTTATGCGATTCGGCGGTGTTCAGCGGTGCGTTGTCGAACTGGGTCGTTGGCCGTCTTGATCTTCGGTGGGGGACGCTGGCGGTGGGGCCTGGTCGTGCTCGTCGCGCGTGATCGTCTCCAGCGCGTCGCGGAGGGCGGCGCGTGAGGTGATGCCGAGCTTGGGGTACAGCCGGTGCAGGTGGGCGCCGACCGTGCGGTGGGACAGGAACAGCTGTTGGCCGATCTGTTTGTTGGTCAGGCCGGTGGCAGCCAGCGTGGCGATCTGCCGCTCCTGCGCGGTCAATGCGGCCGTCGGTGTGTCGGGTCTGGTGGTGGCGGTGGCGACCCCGGTGGCGCGGAGTTCGTCGCGGGCCCGCTGTGCCCAGGGTCGGGCGCCCATCCGGTCGAGGGTGTCCAGAGCGGCGCGCAGGTACAGGCGGGCGCGGGTGGCGTCGCGGTTGCGGCGGAGCCATTGTCCGTAGGCGAGTTGGATGCGGGCCTGTTCGAACGGCCACCGGTCGGCCTCGGGCAGTGACAGTGCTGCCTCGAACAGCCGGTCGGCGTCGTCGTCGGCGGCCAGGGCCGCGGCCCCGGCGGTGATCAGCGCCGCGCGGGTGGAGATGCGGGGGATGCCGGCCTGTTGGGCGGCGGCGACGTGGGCGCGGGCCTCCTCCGTCCGTCCAGTGCGGACGGCCGCCTCGACCAGGTCCATGACGATCAGGCGGCCGGGGACGCCCGCGCTGGGTGCGCCGGGCGGGTTGACTCGTGTTGCCTGCACATAGGCCTCCTCGTAGTCGCCCTGGCCCAGGGCCGCGAGGGTGCGAACCCGCCGGGCGTACGCTTCCGGCAGCCCGACACCGCGGGGCGCCGCCCAGGCGGTGATCTCATCGGTCAGGACCCGAGCGCGGTCCACGTTGCCGCGGCCGGCCGCGATGTATGCCAGATAGCACCGAAGCTGCCCCGCAGTAAGGTGGTAGCCATAGACCACCGCCAGGTCCAGCCCCTCACGTGCCAGGTTCTCGGCCTCGTCCCACTGCCCGTGGCCATACGAGTCGATGCAGAGCAGCAGCAACCCGGCAACGACCATGGTGACCGCACCGCCGTCGCGTTCTCGTTCGATCACGAGGCGGACCGGGTACCGGTAGTCGGACAGGGCATCCACCCCGACGGCCGCCCAGGTCAGGGGGACGACCGGCCAGGGTGACCCGTCGACGGACAGGGCCGCGAAGGCGTGGGCGAGGCCCTCCCGGACCGTGTCGGCGGTGCGGGCGGGGTCGACGTACGCGTCGTAGCACAGCCGAAACGGGGTTACCGCCTCCGGGGCGAACCGGGCCAGTGCGGTGTTGAGCAGTTCCCACGGCTCTGGTCGGCCGGCGTAGATGCTGACAACCTGCAACGCGTGCAGGATCCAGCGGGAGTCCCAGCCGTTGGTGGTCGTGGCGGTGTCGGCGACGTCGTCGAGCGCCCGGGCCAGCAACCGGTGGGCGGCATCGATGTCGCCCTCACCAGTTGTGAGGAGGTAGGCCGTGGCGGCGAAGACCAGCCCGGTCGGCGTGTCCGAGGCTTGTCCGGCGTCGGCCAACAACCGGGGCGCCTGGTCGAGTTGACCGGTCATGACCGCGAGGTAGGCGGCCTCGACCAGTCGGCGGGACCGGCCGGCCGGGTGCGAGCTGAGTTCACCGGCGCGGACCTTCAAGGTCACCGCGGCGGCCACGCCGCCACGCCGCCGGTCGCAGACGGCCGCCTGGTCCAACGCCCCGGCCGAGGCGGTGGACGGGTCGTCGCGCCGCCAGGCGGCCAGGGCCGCCTCGTCCAGCGCCTCGGCCACCGCCTCGTCCGGCCCGGTCGCGGCCTCGGCCAGATGCCACGCCCGCCGCTCCGGATCACCGGCCAGGGCGTCGGCCAGGGCCTGATGCGCGGCCCGCCGCTCGGCCGGCGGTGTCATCTGCACGATCGCCGAGCGGATCAGCGGGTGGCGAAACTCCACGGGGCCGGTGACCGCATTGATGCGGACGAGGCTCGCCTGCTGCGCCGGGGCCAGGTCGTCGACGTCCGCACGGCCCTGCGCCGCCGACCGGATGGTGGCCGGGCTCGCATCCGGCTCCAGCGCGGCCAGCAGCAGTACCTGCCGTCCCGGTGCGGGTAGTGCCCGCACCCCGGCGGCGAAGATCCCCTCCAGTTGCCCATTGAGGGGCAGGAACGCGGGCAGCGGATCCTGGCCGCCGCGCTGCCGGTCGGTCAACAAGCCGGGGAGTTCCCGGAGCGCGAGCGGGTTGCCGGCGGCCTCATCGAGCAGCCGCCGCCGTACGGTCGGCGCCAGCCCCGGCCAGCGGGTGTCCAGCAGGCAGGTCGCCGGCTGGGTGGCCAGGGGCCCGATCTCCCGTTCGGGGAACCCGACCTGGTCGAAGAAGCCGCCGGCACCGGTGCGGGCGGCGGCCAGGAACACGATGGGATCATCGCCGATGCGGCGGGCGGCGAATCCCAGCACGGTCGCGCTGGCCCGGTCGATCCACGGCACGCCATCGACGATCACCTGCAGTGGGCGTTCGGCGGCGACCTCACTCAGCAGGGCCAGCACGGCTGTGGATACGGCCAACGGGTCCGAGGCCGGTCCCGGTGCGAGACCGAAAACCTGGTCCAGGGCGTCGCGATGGTGGCCAGCGAGCCGCGCGGCGGGCTCGCGCAGTGGGTAGAGCATCTGGTGCAGCGTCGAGAAGCTGATCTGGGCCTCGAACTGCGCGCCGGACGCCCGGAGCACTCGCGTGCCGGCGGCTGCGGCTCTTGCTGCGGCGGCGTCCAGCAGCGCGGTCTTGCCCACCCCCGGGCCGCCGCGCAGCAGCAGGCCGGTACCGACCTGGCCGCGCCCGGCCAGCATCGCCTCGATCAGTTCCAGCTCATCCGTGCGCCCTACGAGATCGGCTACCGGCCGTGATCTCACCGGCTGCCCGGTCATGGGACGTCCCCCTCACTCCCTTGCAGGACCAGAATCACTTCAGATACACTAACGTATCCGATACAACGCTGCATCGCAACATCGGTGCGTCAACGGGTAGGAGAGCGATGCCTAAGCGAGTAACCAAGCGGCGCCCCGAGACACTCGGCCGCCTCCTCGACGCGGCCGAGGAGGTCTTCGCCGATCGCGGGTTCCGGGGTGCCAGCATCGAGGAGATCTGCCGTCAGGCGGGGTACACCCGCGGCGCGTTCTACTCGAACTTCGCCACACGCGAGGAACTGTTCCTCGCGCTGTTCGACCGCCACGCCGCGCTGGCGATCCGGCGCGTCGAGGAACTGGCTGCTCAGGCCGGCGACACGCTGACAGTGCAGGCGATCGCCGAGATGCTCGCGCAGGTCCACCCCGACGAACGGACATACTTCCTGGTCGCAACCGAATTTAGCCTGCACGCGATGCGTGATCCGGCCGCCGCCGAGGTGCTGTCCCGACGGGACGAGGAAGTACAGGTCGCGGTCGGTCATATGGTGACGAGGCTGCTGCGGCGCGCAGGCCGGACCGTCCACGTCCCACCACAGAGGCTCGGACGAATGATCATCGCGGTCCGTGAGGGGGCGCGCCTGCAGAGTTTCGTCGATCCCGCCCAGCTGCCGCCCGGCGATCTGGAACGCCAGATGCTCGGCGTACTGCTGTCGGCCCTGTCGGTCGTCGCAACCAAATGATTTTTCGGCGGTTGGCGAGTCAGGAGGACCTTAAGCCATGCCACCGGCGCCACCAGTGGCGCAGCCCCTACTCGCGCGACTCGACGTCGCGGACGGTAACCTGCCCTCCCGCCAGTCCGGCTTGCCCTGTCAACCACGCAGCCCGAGACCGGCACGCCAAGCAGAGACCGCGCATGCCGGCTGCCGGCCCAAGATCGATGTCGTACTCCGGTTCCTGGTCCGCGACCGCGACGCCAAGTTCACCGCGTCCTTCGACGCCGTGTCGCTGCCGAAGGCATCGAGGTGGTGCAGACTCCTCCACGCACACCCCGGGCGAACGCGTTCGCGGAACGCTTCGTGCGCAGGGTCCGGACCGAGTGCACCGACCGGGTATTGATCTACAGCGAACAGCATGCCCGCACTGTGCTCCACGACTATGAGGACCACTTCGACCGGCACCGGCCGCACCAGAGCCTGGATCAGCATCCACCCGACTACGACCCCGGCGTGGTCATCGCGATCGACAAGCCGATCCACTGGCGACGGGTTCTCGGCGGTGCGATCAACGAATACCGCCGGGCCGCTTGATCCACGCGCAATCCCCAGCTCACAAGCATGAACACAGTTTTGGCACGGTACAGGCCTTCCGCCGCCATGTCGGCACGTCCCTGCGGACTACCGAGCCACCCTTCAGGCGTAGTGCTCGTATGGCCGTGCACCGCCGTGTTTTGACGTAGGTCCTACCGCGTGGGTCGGCTCCATCGGGGGTCCCTGCCGGTCAGGGCCAGTGCGCGGTCGAACAGGGGTGCATCGGCGTCTTGCGGCACCTCGTCGCCGAGAAGGCCCAGGCCTTGCATGCGAGGTGCCTCACGGGTGTAGGTGTCGAACGCGGCCATGGCCAAGGACGTGGGGACATCGATGCGCTGACCGGTGGCCACTGCCGTGTCCCACGCGTGGATGGTGAATTCGGCGATGAGGACCTCTCCGAGCGCAATGGCGGCCATGGGTGGTCCGCCGAGACTCGCTGATCCTTCCCACGCCGCCGGTTCGGTCCAGGCCTTCGCTGCCGGCCCCGCCTTGCCGGCCAGCAGCAGCGCCCAGTCGGACTCCGGTCGTCCGGCGAGGAGCGGCACTGGGTTTGCGGTCAGCAGGCTGGGGTCCAACTCCGTGCGGCTGCCCACGTCCCTGGTCATCAGCAGCATCATGGCGATGTGATTGACCAGGTCCTTTACCGTGAACTCCGAACACGGGGTCGGGTCCTGGTACTGGTAGACCGGCGCACTGTCGACGACACCCACGACCAGATCGATGCTCTGCGCCAGCAGCTCCTGCTTGGTTGGTGGCATCGGGCTGTTCCTTTCTTTTCGCGCCCCAGGCCGGGCGGACGGTCCAGATGTGATGGCTTGTTGGGCAACGTCCGGTGCGGTGGTCGCTCATCGTTTCGCCCATGGGGCGGGGGAAGTGGGACTGCCAGCCGGTGTGCAGGCGATGACGCACTGATTCGGCAGGAGTTGGAGCGTTCGCAGGGCAGCGGAGCCCGGAACACGTCTGTTGAGGCGCGCCCGGCGGGCTCTGGCGCCGTGGTGCGTGGCTGCCGGGCCACGGCAGGCTCAGCCCCCGTTACGGTCTCGGCAGCCTGCTGACGTTCGTGCACTTGCCGCGCCGCTGCGCTGCCACCAGCATCTCGCCCCAACCGAGGACATCGCGTCAGTCGATGAAGACGCTCCACGCGACGGCGTTGAGGTTGTCGGCGAGAAAGATGTCGGTCCCTCCCAGGCGCTTGTCCCAGGAGGGCATGAGCTCGGCCGCGCGGGCGACGACCGCGTCCATCCAGACCTTGATTTCGGCCTGCTTGTTGTTCTCCGCCACCTTGGCGGCGGCCGCGGCTTGCTTCATGTCGACCGTCCGCAACGCTTCGGAAGCAGCGGTGCGCAGGTCGCGGATGTATTCGCGGTTCGTCGCGACGTCCTCGGGAGTGCCGGGCAGAGCCATGTGACCGGTCACGATGGTCTCGAAGTCGTACTCCAGCATCTGATCCATGGCGTCGAAGTACGCGGGCACGTGCGCGGAGAAGTACAGACGGAAGAACGGCGCGCTCTTCGGCGCGAAGCTGTCCATCGCCGCCAGGATCTTCTGCTCCCGCAGGTGGATGAACAGGTTGCCGGCCTGGTGCCAGTCTCCCGTGTAGTCCAGGACGAACCTGACCCCGTCGATGTCCATCTCCTTGCGCCGGCCGCTGAAGGTCTCGGTGGGCATGGGGCGCCGGTCGTCGTGCTTGGCCTGCTTGATGAACTCGCCGGTGATCTCGTGGGAGATGATCTTCAAGCCCTCCCTGTTCAGCAGGTGAGCTGCCCCGATGTGGTCGGCGTGCGCGTGGCTGTAGATGAGGTGGGTGACCGGCTTGGGGGTGACCTCCTCGATCGCCGCCAGCAATTTGTCCGCAAGGAATGGTGAGGCGTCCACGAGGACGACACCCTTCTTGGTCACCAGGAACATCGTGTTGATCATCCCCTGGGTGACGAAGTAGGCATCCCCGCCCAGGTCTGTGACGACATACCCGGACTTCGGGATGTCCGGACCCAGGGCGAAGTCAGGTACCGGCGCGAACTCAGTCATGGCGATCTCCTTGGTGTGGCCCGTCCGGCAGACCGCGAAACGGTGTGGCAGAGCGCGGAATATCGGCTGTATGGAGCGTTCGACGGGCTGTTCTCCGGCCCGAACCGAGCGTCAGGGTTCATCGACTGCCCGCAGGACTGCCTCGGCAACCTGCCGCATCGGGACGATGTTGGCGTCGTGGGCAGCGCTCCACGGCCCGCGCGTCAGGTGCGATCGGCCACGTGGCGACGAGGCCGTAGCAGCCGACGTCGGCATCGGCGGGTCTCGGACCTGGAATATCGTCCTCGCGCCAGCGGGCGACGGAGACGAGCCCGGGTGGGACGAGCTGGCCGCGGTGGGCGAAGCGGGCGATGTCGGTGGCGGTGCACGGGTAGCAGGGTGCGCTGTCGCCGCGGACGAGCTGGTCGAGCGCCCGTTCCCAGACGCGGCTGATGCCGGCCAATCTCGCTGGAGGATCGCGCGATCAACCGCCCGATCAGCAAGCAGAAGAGTACGTCCGATCGAGGGGCGTCACCGGTCGGGCCATAGCAGACCGTAGCGGCCCCGAGAGGATGCCCTGTCGTAGCCCGCGATAGATCTAGGCCCGGCGGATCGCGTTCGTGATCCTGTCGCCGCCGTGGCGACGTACCTTGCTGTGGTTGATCCCGACGAGGCGAACGAGTTCGCCAGCATCGCCGGGCTCGTGGTCGCGCCGCTTGGGTTGGCCGCACCGTATCTGCTGCCCACCCTGGGGAACACCGCCGCCTGGGCCAGAGGTTGTGGACACCGGCAACGCCAATACCCGCGCGGGGTCAGACGGTCGCCGGTGCGGACATCATCGGAGACGGCGGACCGGCGCAGGTGACCTCGGCGTACCGCGGGTTCGGCCGTCCGTACCCCCGTTCAAGATCCAGACTGGTCGGCACGGACGGACCCCAGCAGCACGCACCGACCTGGACCGTTGCCAAACAGTGGATCCCTTTTCGGAACACAACAGGTCCACTGTGGACGAAACGAGAGAGGCGGTTGATCTACGTTTCCGCAGGTCAACCGCCTCTTAATCTTGCGCGCCCGAAGGGACTCGAACCCCTAACCTTCTGATCCGTAGTCAGATGCTCTATCCGTTGAGCTACGGGCGCTCGGTGCTCGCCTAGTGTACACACCAGGTTTTGCTGGTTTTGCGCGGAGGCTCCGGGATTCGAACCCGGGATGGGCTTTAAGACCCAAACCGCATTAGCAGTGCGGCGCCATAGACCGAACTAGGCGAAGCCTCCAACAACCCCTGTCGCCAGGAGCCGCCGTCCGAGGATACAGGGACAGCAGAGGACCGGGCAAAGCGGGTACGCTCCCGGCGCGTCGCGGCGACCGCCGGCACTGACGGAAGCACGGTTTCCGCTGCTCAGAGCGTCGGCGTGGCGCACCACCCCCTTCACTACCCAGGAGCGCCATGCTCACGCGTGTCCTCCGCCGTCCCCTGCTGCTGGCAGTGGCGACGGCGACCACCATCGCCGCGGCGGTGGTTCCCATCACACCGGCCTTCGCGGCCGACCCGACGAAGGGCAGCCTGGTCGGGCATCTCACCGATTCGCACGGGGCGGCGGTCGCCGGGGCGCGGGTCACCGCCCAGGTCGACGGCTGGCCGTTCGGCACCGCGACCACCGACGGCGCCGGCGCGTACAGCTTCGCGGACGTCCCGCCGGGGCAGTACCAGGTCGGCTTCACCGTCACTGCAGCCAGCGGCCAGGCGAGTTACACGCAGTGGGCGCACCAGCAGACGGAGTGGTGGAACGCGCCGGCGTTCACCGTGGACGCGGGAGCCACGGTGGCCGTCGACGAGCGGCTGCTGCCCACCGGCACCGTCAGTGGCCGGCTGCTCAACCCGGACGGCACGCCGGCGAGCGTGGCCGTGACCTTCTACGACGCGGCCACGCAGAACACCGCCGCGACGGCGTCCTCGGCGGCCGACGGGCGCTTCGAGGTCCTGGTGCCGGCCGGTGGCTACAAGGTCTCGTACGTCGTGAACGGACAGTCCACGCAGTGGTCCGGCGGCAAGCGGACCTTCGCGACCGCCGACACCGTGACGGTCGCCGACGGTCAGGCGGTCACGGTCGAGGAGCACGCGCTGCCCGCCGGGTCCATCGGCGGGCGGCTCACCGCGTCGGACGGCACCCCCGTCGCCGGCTCGTGGGTGACGGTCACCGACGAGCTGGGCAACGCCACCAACGGCACGACGGACGCCGACGGGCGGTACCGCGTCGACGGCCTGCCCGCCGCCGGCCGGTTCACCGTGGGGTTCGGCGCGGCGCACGCGGTCACCGTGTGGGCGCACGGGTCGCTGACGGAGGTCGGCGCGCAGCGGTTCGCGGTGGCCGAGGGGCAGACGACCACGGTGGACGAGAGCCTCCCGCCGACCGGCGCCGTCCGGGTCGTGGCGCACGACGCGACAACCGGCGCGCCGATCGCGCGGTTCTGCCTGTGGACCGTGGCAACGTCGACCTACCAGGGCTGCACCGAGAGCGGTGAGATCCTCATTGACGAGGTGTACGCCGGCGCCTGGCACCTCAACGTGAGCCTCGACGACGGTGTGCACCTGGACCGGGTCGCCGGGGCGGTCGTCATCGGCGGGCAGACCACGCAGGTCGACGTCGCCCTCACCGCGGGCGCCACGATCACCACCACGCTCACCGAGCGCGCCACCGGCGGCCCGGCGCAGGGCTGCGTGCAGCCGGTCGACGTCGACGCGGCGCTGGTCGACACCGGCTTCCGCCAGTGGTGCACCGAGGAGGGCGGCAACACGCTGCGGATCGGGCCGCTCGCGCCCGGCACGTACCAGCTGATCGCCGACCCCGGCCTGGACACGCTCGGCCTGCAGTGGGTCGGCGCGACCGGTGGCACCGGCAGCCGGGAGGCGGCCCAGCGCATCACGGTCGCCAGCGGCGCGGTCGCGGCCGGGCCGGCGGTCCTCTTCGACCGGGCCGGCACCATCCGCGGCAGGTACACCGACGCCGTCACCGGCGCGCCGGTCGGCGGTGCCTGCGTCTCCGTCATCACCCCGACCCGCAACGCGGTCGGCGGCGACGGCTGCGGCCGGGCCACCCAGCCGGACGGCACCTACACGCTGACCGGCATCGGGCCGTACACCTGGGCCGTCGGCTTCGCGAAGTCGTCCTACCAATGGCGCTGGACGGGCAACGCGGTCAACCGCCACGAGGCGAGCACGGTCACGGTCGTGGCGGGCGGGAAGGTGACGGCCAACCTGAAGGCGCGGGCCGGCGGCGGCACCGTCGTGGGCACCATCCGCGACAGCACCGGCGCCCCGGTCCTGGCGTACCTGCGGGTCGTCGACGCGCTGACGGGCGAGCCGGTCGCGTACGCCGCCGACACCAGGATGGACGCCACCTACACGATCGCGAACGTCCCGCCGCAGCAGGTCAAGGTCTACTACGTCGTGAGCGACGGCCGCGCCGGCTGGCTCGGCGGCACCAGCCTGGCCAGCGCACGGACGCACAAGATCAAGAACGGCGTTCCGACGGCGATCACCGTCACGATCCCGGTCGCCTGACCGTGCGGCCCGGGGACTCAGGCCAGGTCCCCGGGCCGCACGACGGGTGCTGAACCCGCAGGCGCATTACGCTCTTGCGGATGGGAGAGGATCCGAAGTCCACTGAGCCCACTGGCTCCGACGAGTCACCCTCCCGCCCGAGGGTGCTCGGCGACACGTCCCTGCGCTTCGAACCGCCGCCGCTGGAGGCCGACCCGGACGCGCCGCCCCCACCTGCCGCTTCGCCGCGCCCGGCGACCACGCCGTTCGGTGCGCCGCCGGTGCCGGTCGAGCCGACCCGCCAGGTGCCGCCGCAGCCACGGGCTCCCCGCCCGTCGACGGCGCCGGTGACCCCGTTCGCCCCGCCGCCCCCGGCGAAGGCCACACCCGCCACCCCGGCCAGACCTGCAACGGCTGCGCCCACCAAACCTGCGCCCGCAACGGCAGGACCTGCGAAAGCCGCGCCCGCGCAGGCCGCCCCGGCGAAGGCCGCGCCCGCAACGGCAGGGCCTGCGAACGCCACGCCCGCGAAGGTCGCCCCGGCGAAGGTCGCGCCCCCCGCGAAGGCCACCCCCGCACCGGCCACCCCGTCCAAATCCGCACCCGCAGCGGCCGCGCCCGCCAAGGCCGTGCCCGCGCAGGCCACCCCGGCGAAGGCCGCGCCCGTAACGGCAGGGCCCGCGAAGGTCGTGCCCGCGACGACGGCACCGGCGAAGCAGGCGGCGCCCGTCACGAAGGCGGCAGCACCCGCTCCGAAGGCCGCGGCGGCTCCCCCGAGGCAGGTTCCCGCGGTGAGGCAGGCTGAGCCGCCCGCCGTCGAGCCGGTGGCCGTCGTCGAGCCCGGTCCCGTGACGCCCGCGAAAGCGGCACCCGCGCCGAAGAAGGCGCCCAAGAAGGCCGTCGCGAAGAAGGCACCGGCAACGAAGGCAGCAGCGCCCGCCGTCGAACCGCCGGCGGAGCTCCAGCCGCCCGCGGAACCGACCGCCACCGAGACCGCCGCCACCAACGCCGCCGCAGTCGAGCCTGCGACCGAGCCCGCGCCGGCGAAGAAGGCCCCCGCCAAGAAGGCCCCGGCCCCGGCGAAGAAGGCGGTCAAGAAGGCCACCATCAAGGCGACCTCAACCCAGGAGGTCCTCTTCCCGGCAGCGACCGCACGGCCGAAACCCGAGCCGGAACCCCAGCCGCAGCCGGAAGCCGCCGCACAGCCGGAAGCGCAGCCGGAAGCCGTGGCGCAGCCGGAAGCCGCCGCACAGCCGGAAGCCGTGGCGCAGCCGGAAGCCGCCGCACAGCCGGAAGCCGTGGCGCAGCCGGAAGCCGCCGCACAGCCGGAAGCCGTGGCGCAGCCGGAAGCCGTGGCGCAGCCGGAAGCCGCCGCACAGCCGGAACCGCAGCCGGAACCGCAGCCGGAAGCCGCGGCGCAGCCGGTTGTCGAAGCGCCCGAGCCGCAGTTGGTCGAAGCGCGGGTCGAGGTCAACGAGACCGACCCGACCGACCTGGGCACCGTGGAAACGGCGGCGGAGGAAGCAGCGCCCGTGGAAGCGGCGGCGCCGCCGCGGGACGGGCGGATCAATCCCGCGTACCTGCCGGAGCTGCTCGCCCTCGCCGCCGTCGCCAGGCTCGGGGAGAGCGCCCGGCAGCGGGTCGAGTGGTACGCCATCAACTACCCGGGCGCCGGCGGTGACGCGGTGTCCCGGGCGATCACCCGCGAGTTCGTGCGGCGGGCCAGGCGGCAGGGGTTCGCGGCCGGGGCGGCCGGATCACTGGGGCTGCTGGTGGAGGCGGCCGGGGTCAACTGGTTGCACGCGAAACTGGTCCTGCACCTCGCCGCGGCGCACGGGCACGATCCGCTGGACCGGCAGCGGGCCGCCGAGTTGCTCGTCCTGCAGCGGGTGTACGCCGAGGTCACCACCGCCGAGGCTGCCATCATGGCGGCCGAGCAGGCGCAACACTCCCGCCGGGTCGGCCCCGGGGTGGGAGTGTCCAGGCTGGCCGGTCCGCTGGGCCGGACGCTCGGCGGCGGTCTGCTGCAGGCCGCCGGCCTCCGGCTCGCCCGGCGTGCGGTGCCCGGCGCCGGACCGGTGATCGGCGCGGTCGCCGCGGTCAGGTCGACCGAGGCGATCGCGATGCGCGCCACCCGCTACTACCGCCGCAAGCCCAACCCATGATCCGGAAGACCTTGGGCACTCAGGGGTGCACAAGGTCTTCCGGATCATGAGGAGCCGACGGCGACCGTGGTCCAGGCGCGCGCCGTGGTGCCGTCGCTGAACTCGACCATGCCGAGGTAGCGCTTCAGCGGGTCGAGTCCCTTCCAGGCGACGTCGAAACTGACCACCTGGCCGGGGCGCACCTGGGCGGTGCCGGGCATGACGGTGAGGTTGCCGGCGGCCGTGCCACCGACGAGGAACGTGTGCGCCCGGACGGGTGTGGTGTCCGCTCCGGGCGGGGACGCGAAGCGCACGACGTACACCTCGAACACGCCGGTGGAAGTGAGCGCGATCTCCTCGTCAGCGGTGGTGCCGTCGCTGCGGTCCACGAGCTCGCCGTCCTGATAGACGTAGAGGTCGACGTCGGTGCCGGGGGCGTGGTCGGCGGCGTAGGTGGCCAGCCGGGCGACCTCGGTGCCGGACGGCACGGTCACGGTGAACTTGAAGGCGGCCGGGCCGATGGCCGGGGCGGTGGGCACGAAGCCGGCGGTGCTGCCGGTGAGCTTCTGCTCGTTGACGACGGACGGGGCGAGGCCGTGGACCCTGGTGGTGATGGCGCCGGTGTAGCCGCCGGTGAGGTCGATCGTGGTGGCGCCGTTCGCGCCGGTGCCGGTGACCTCGCCCGGGCCGGCCAGTGCGACGGGCCGGGCGCCGATCGGGCTGCGCACGGTGTGCCCGCGCAGGTCCGCCCAGGTGAGGGAGCCGAAGGTCCAGGTCCGGTACGCGGCGTCGGTGCGCGTGATGTTGACCTCGAACGTGGCGCTCTTTCCGGGCGCGACGGTCAGGGTGCTGGGGTTGACGGTGACGGCGATGCCCTGGGGGTTGGTGACGGAGGCGACGTAGACGCTCGGCTGGTTGGACACGTTGGTGACGGTGCGGGTGACCGTCTGCGTCCCCGGCAGCCCGGCCACGGCGATCGACGGGTAGTTGAGGTCGCTCGCGTCGATGCTGCCGACGGTGGGGCACCAGTCGCTGACCCGCTGGAGCTGGCCCAGGCCGCAGGCGTAGCGGGCCCAGTCCTGGGCGCTGGACTCGTAGACCAGGCCCGGGTCGAAGGCGCGGGCCGGGGTGACGTGGCCGGCGCCGTAGTCGAACGGGCTGGCGATCTTCCCGGCGCGCTGGATCATGCCGTCGGTGTTGTCGAAGACGCTCGCCGTGGTCATGAGCGCCGACTGGACCGCCGACGGTGACCAGCCGGGGTGCGCGGCCCGGATGAGGGCGGCGATGCCGGCGATGTGCGGGCTGGACATGGAGGTGCCGGACTCGCCGTCGAACAGGTTGCCGTGGTGGCCGGCCGGGGAGACGCCGGCGACGATGTCGACGCCGGGAGCGGTGATGTCGGGCTTGATCAGGTCGCCGCCGCCGGCGACGGCGGGCCCCGCGGAGGAGAACGCGGCCATCGCGGGGGCGCGGGGCACGACCTTCGACACGGCGGACAGGGACGCGGTCGGCGCGGCGGTCTTCAGGTACGCCTTGATGGCGGCGCCGGCGACGTGGTCGACGTGCACGGTCGGGATGATGTGGTAGTCGGCGTTGAGGGAGTTCTCGGTCGGGTTGTAGAGGACCATGCCGACGCCGCCGGCGTCGCGGACCGCGATGCTCTTGTCGGTGCGCGGGTTGACCCCGCGCTTGCACAGCACGATCTTGCCTTTGACGACAGCGGGGTTGAGGGCGCCGGGGTAGCAGAGCTCGACCTTGTCGGCCTCGGCGGTGGGCAGGCCGGCGGCGACCGAGTCGACGAGGGGGGCGGACGGCACCGCGGCGCCCTGGCCGGCGCCCAGGTAGGTGGTGCCGTTGCCGAGGGTCACGGACTTCTCGGCGCCGCGGTCGTGGGAGCTGGCGGCGACGGTCGTCACCCAGGGCGCGTTGTGCGCGACGGTCGACGGGTCGGGGCCGCTGTTGCCGGCGGACGTGGCGATGAAGACGCCGGCCGCGGCGGCGTTGTAGAAGGCGAGGTCGATCGGGTCGACGATGAGGTCCTCGGAGCCGGACACGGAGTAGTTGATGACGTCCACACCGTCGCTGACCGCGTCGTCGACGGCGTCGAGCAGGTCGACGGTGCCGCCGGATCCCTCCCCGTCGGACTGCCGCCACAGTGCCTTGTAGACCGCGATCCGGGCGGCGGGCGCCATGCCGGAGACCTTGCCGACCGGGTCGCCGTTGATGGTGGCCGGGATGTCGTGCAGGCCGGCGGCGGTGGTGGCGGTGTGGGTGCCGTGGCCGTCGTAGTCGCGGGGCGAGCGGAACTCGGACTCCCACCCGCCGAAGCCGCTGCCGTCGTAGTACCGCGCCCCGATGACCTTGTTGTTGCAGGTGATCTTCTGCTGGGCGGTGCCGGTGCCCTCGTCGCACTTGTCGACCCGGCCGGCGGCCCACTTCTTGTCGATGACGGCCTGGTCGGGGCGGGGTTCGGGGAGCGGGGCGAGGCTGGGGCTCTCGGGCCAGAAGCCGGTGTCGATGACGCCGACGATGATGCCCTCGCCGGCGTGGGCCGGGTCGCCGAACTGCTTGGCCCAGGCGCCGCCGGCGCCGGCGAGGCCCAGGAAGTCGGGGGTGGAGATGGTGTCGAGGGTGCGCCGTTCGTTCTTCCAGACCTGGCGCACGCCCGGGGTCTGCTCGACCCGGGCCTTCTGCGCCGGGGTCAGGGCGGCGGCGAAGCCGTTGAAGGCCGACTCGTAGACGGCGACGGCCTTCGGCACGCCGGCCCGCCGCATGATCGCCGTGCGGTCGGCGCGGATCCGCCCGCGGGCCGCCTCCTGCCGGCC
>NZ_JBHSIU010000030.1:0-91092 GCF_042653625.1 Dactylosporangium cerinum
GTTCGTGGGCCCTGCCTGACGTCTCATGGTCGGAGGCCAGCGTGCGGGGGGACGATGCCTGGGGCAGGGCGGGGATCAATGGGCCCGTTCTGAGCACCGAGCGCCCAGGAAGCTCGAACCTGTCTGATCGTCGATGAGCGTCCGGATCTGCTTGATATGCAGGTAATCCTCGTTCACCTTCAGTGTGTTGACGCCGACGCGGCTGGGAATATTCCGCTGTCAGCCCCGTTGGACAAGAACGAGTGACTGCGTGATCACTTGTGGTGGATGCGTGCTCGTACACTGATGCGCGATAGCCGCGTTTCCGGTGTTCGCCGTGGCAAGGGAGAGTGTGCGATGCCTCGACGGAGCCCACTGTCGGCGACGGGTGAAAACTGACCCCCTAGCGACGGACGCGCAGGTTGCGCCGGCAGCCCCGCCATCGCAACGACCACGGCCAGGCCCATCCTCATGACGATCGCCCCCCGGGGGGAGACGCTCACCCCTCCCTGCCAAGGTCAAATGATCGATGTCAATGCAGTCACGGCAGCCAGGCGACCACGCGGGCGGCGGCGTCCAGGCCGTCGGACGGGACGGGGGTGGCGGTGCCGGCCTTGACGTCGACGACGACGAGCTGCTTGTCGACGACGGCGGCGAACACCTCGGCTCCGGGTTGCCAGGTCGCCGGCTCGTCGAACAGGTGGACCTCGATGCCGCCGGCGGGCAGGGTGGCGACCGGGGCGCCGACCGCCCGGGTCGCCGGGTCGACCGTCTGGAAGGTCCGCTTGTCGACGGAGTACAGCAGCGGGCGGCAGGCGCCGGGCACGAAGAGCACGCCGTGGGTGGTGCCGGCGGTGCCGGCCACGGCCAGGTCCTGGCCGGTGAACGCGCCGGCCCTGGTGATGTCGCCGTCGCCGGTGCGCTGCTTCAGGTGCAGCACGTCCGCGTTCTTGCCGTTGTTGGCCACGACCCAGTTGCCGCAGACGGCGGTGGGGTTCCACATCGCCGGCGAGTCGATCAGCTTCGGGCTCTTGCCGCCGAGCACCGCGACGGTCGTGGTGTCGGCGTCGACGGTGACCTCGAACTCGAGGGCCTTGACGGAGACGGTCTCCGGCAGCGACTTGCGCCGGTCGAACACGACGTGCGTCGCGTCCAGCCACTCGCCGCAGCCCAGCTCGGTGGTGGCGGTGACCGTGCCGGAGCCGTACTTGTCCCGCTTCACCTTGTCCAGCACGGTCACCTTGCCGGCCAGGTCGACCACGACGAGGTCGTCGTTGCGGCGGTAGGAGACCCGCTTGCCGTCCGGCGAGGTCCGCAGGCACAGGCTGTTGCTCTTGGCGTCGCCGGCGAGCTTCTTCTCGCTGCCGTCGGCGAGGTTGCGGGCCGTCACCACCGTGCCGGCGCGGTAGATCACCGTCTTGTGGTCGGGCGTGAACTCGTAGTCCTCGAACTTCGGCGCGTCCAGCGGCGCGATGATCAGGTGGCCGTCGGGCTCCTGGGTCAACACCTTCAGCGAGCCGCCCACCACGACCACGATCTTGCCCGGAACCTTCGGCGGCGGCGCCTTCGACGCCGACGCGGATGCACCGGGCTTGCCCTTCGCGGGTTCACCGGACGAACCGGACGAACCGCAGCCGGCCAGCCCGATCGCGAGCACCCCGAGCACCACACAGAGACGACGCATGCTGTACCTCCCCCGTACGGGAGAGTTTCTAGCACACCTGGCCGATCGCTACCTGGCGAGGTCCAGGAGGCGGCGGGCGGCGCGGACGACGGCGGCGTCGACCATGCGGCCGTCGACGTCGACGAGGACACCGGCGCCGGAGTCGAGCGCGGCGTCGAAGCGGCGGACCAGGTCGGCCGCCTCCTCGACCTCCTCGGGTGTCGGGGTGAACACCTCGTTGACCACGGCGACCTGGGCCGGGTGGATGCAGGCGCGGCCGAGGAACCCGAGCCGCCGGAACGCGACCGTCGAGGCGCGCAGGGCCGCCAGGTCGCGGTAGTCGGTGCTGACGGAGGCGACCGGCGGGGCGATCCCGGCGGCGGCGCTGGCCAGGACGATCTGCGAGCGGACGAACAGCAGCTCGCGCTCGTCGGGGCCGAGGGTGACGCCGAGCTCGGCGCGCAGGTCGGCCTCGCCGATCTGGAGCCGGGCGACCCGCGGCGCGCGGGCGATGTCGGGCGCGCCGAGGACCGCCGCCGCGGACTCGAGCAGCGGCACGACGGCAACGCTGCCGACCGGCCGGCCGCACGCCTCCTCGGCGGCGGCGATGGTGGCGCCGAACGCGGCGACCTCGGCCGCGCTGCCGGCTTTGGCGAGGCAGACCCCCGCGAGGTTGGGCCCGGTCACGGCGCGCACGTCGGCCTCGCCGGTCGGGCCGGGGTTGACCCGGACCCAGACGGCCGGACGGCCCGCGGGCGGCAGGTCCGACAACCAGGCGGCCACGAGCGCGCGGGCGCGGGACTTGCCGGCGGCGGGCACCGCGTCCTCGAGGTCGACGATGAGTGCGTCCGCGCCGCGGGTCAGGGCCTTGTCGAGCTTCTGCGGCGCGTCGCCGGGGACGTAGAGGTACGACCTCATCCGATGGTGCCTTTCCCGCTGGTGAGTGCCTTGGCGATGACGATGCGCTGGATGTCGTTGGTGCCCTCGCCGATCATCATCAGCGGGGCGTCGCGGTAGAGCCGTTCGACGTCGAACTCCTTGGAGTAGCCGTAGCCGCCGTGGACCTGCATCGCCGACAGGGCGCAGGCCGCGGCCGCCTCGGACGCGAACGCCTTCGCCATCCCGGCCTCGAGGTCGACGCGGCGGCCGGCGTCGGCGCGGGACGCGGCCCAGTACACCATCAGCCGGGCCGACTGGACCTGCATCGCCATGTCGGCGAGCCGCAGCTGGATCGCCTGGAACTCCGAGATCTGCGACCCGAACGCCTTGCGCTGGCCCGCGTAGCGCAGCGCCTCGTCGTAGGCGGCCTGGGCGATGCCGAGCGCGCGGGCGGCGACGTTGATCCGGCCCGTCTCCAGGCCGGACAGGACCTGCTGCATGCCGCGGCCCTCGACGCCGCCGAGCAGGGCGGACGCGGGGACCCGGCAGTCCTCGAAGAGGATCTCGCACGACTCGGTCCCCTTGTAGCCGAGCTTCGGCAGGTCGCGCAGGACCTCGAAGCCGGGCGTGCCGGCCTCGACCAGCAGCACCGACATGCCGCGGTGCGCGGGGCTCGCGGCCGGGTCCGTCTTGACGAGCACGGGCAGCGGGTCGGCGTGCCGGGCGTTGGTGATCCACGTCTTGCGGCCGCTGATCACGTAGTCGTCGCCGTCGCGGCGGGCGACGGTGCGGATGCCCTGCAGGTCGGTGCCGGCGTCGGGTTCGGTGAGCGCGATGCCGGTGCGGCGGGCCCCGGTCGCGAGGTCCGGCAGGTACCGGCGGCGCTGCGCGTCGGTGCCGTGCCGGGCGATGAGCCAGCAGGACAGGGAGTGGCTGCCGAGGATGCCGGCGATGCCCATCCAGCCCTTGGCGATCTCCTCGAAGACGAGGGCGAAGGAGACCATGTCGGCGCCGAGGCCGCCGTACTCCTCGGGGACGGTCAGCCCGAACAGCCCCATCCGGCGCATCGTGGCGACGATCTCGGTGGGGTACCGGTCGGTGGCCTCCCATTCGCGGGCGACGGGCCGGATCTCCTTGTCGACGAACGCCCGCAGCGCGTCGCGGAACTGGCGCTGCTCGTCGGTGAGCTCGAAGTCCACTGTGGATCCCCTTACACGACTGCGAAGTAGGGCAGGTTGCGGCCGTCGTCCAGGGCCCGCCAGCGCACCTGGACGCGGGCCCCGATGGTCACGTCCGGCCAGGGTTCGACGTTGGCGAGCAGCCGGGGACCCTCGGCCAGGGCGACGACGGCGACGGCGTACGGCGCGGTGAACGCCGGTGACGGGGCGCGGCGCACGACGGTGAACGTCTCCACGATGCCCGCGCCGGTGACGTCCACGAGGGGTGGTTCGGGTCCGCCGCAGGCCAGGCACACGGGTCGCGGGTAGTGCTGGTGGTGCCCGCACGCGGCGCACCGCTGCACGGTGAGCCGCCGCTGCCGGGTCGCGTCCCACCATGCAGCCGTTGTCTCGTCCTGCGGCACCATCATGTGGTCCGTCCCAACAGGACGGTGCCGTGGGTGGAGAGGATCCCGCCGGTGCCGTGCACGAGCGCGGTGCGGTCCGGCGTGGCGCGCAGCCGGCGGACCGCCTCGACGAGCAGCAGCACGCCCAGCTGGCCTGGGTGGCAGTACGACAGCCCACCGCCGGACGTGTTCAGCGGCAGCGTCCCGGCGGCGACGAGGTCGGGGGCCTCGCCGAAGCCGCAGAAGCCGAGCGCCTCCAGGGACAGCAGGACGGTGATGGTGAACGAGTCGTAGATCTGGGCGGAGTCGACGTCCGCCGGGGTGAGCCCCGCCATGGTGAACGCCCGCCGGCCGGACTCGACGGCGCCGGTGCGCAACAGGTCGCCGATGCCGACAATGGAGGTGCCGGTCGTCGCCTCGCCGTAGCCGAGCACCTCGACGAGGACACCGGGCAGGTCCCGGGCGAGCGAAGCGGTGGTCAGCACGACCGCGCCGCCGCCGTCGGTGACGAGGCAGCAGTCGGCGACCCGCAGCGGGTCGCTGAGCAGCGGGCTGTCCGACACGTCCCCGGCCGACAGCGGCCCCGCGCCGTAGCGGTAGGCGCGCGGGTTCGCCAGGGCCCACTCGCGGGCGGCGACGGCGACCTCGGTCATGCCCGCACGGCCCCGGGCGGCGCCGTACGTGTGCAGGTACAGCTGGGCGGCCATGGCGTACGCGGACACGGGGTACAGCGGCCCGTACGGCTGCTCGAACTGCGCCTCCGGGGTGTGCGCCTCGTACGGGTCGAGGGTGCGGCTGCGCGCCGACCGCTGGTTGGACCCGTACGAGATGACCACCACCGACGCCTGCCCGGCCTGGATCGCCTGGACGGCGTGACCGACGTACAGCTCGAACGCGGACCCGCCGGCGAACGTCGAGTCCGTCCACCGTGGACGCAGCCCGAGATGCTCGGCGACCTGGGTGGCGGAGAACCGGGACACGCCGTTGGTGGCGAGCCCGTCGACGTCGGCGAGGCGCAGCCCGGCGTCGGCGAGGGCCCGGGTGATCGCCTGGGTCTGCAGGTGCAGCACGGTCTTGCCGGTGACCCCGAGGTCGGACTCGGCCGCGCCCACGATGCAGACCCCGGTGCTCATCGCAGTTCCACCGTGGACGACGCGGGCGCGACCGCGACGCGCGCTGCGTCTCCGGCGAGCACCTGGTGTTCGATCGTGACGAGCGCACCGTCCACGGCGGTCACGGTGCCGACGCAGCGGACGGTCTCCCCGGCGTACACGAGCTGCTTGAACCGGAACTTCAGGGTGCGCAGCACCCCGGCGGCCCCGATCCAGTCCTGGACCTGCTCGGCGAGGAGCGCCCCGAACACCTGCCCGTCCACGACCGGGAGGTCCAGGCCGCGCGGGGCGAGATACGAGGGGTCGTAGTGCAGCCGGTGCCAGTCCCAGGTGGCGCCGGCGTAGGCGATCATGTCGGGCAGTGCGATGCGCCGTTCGAGCGGCGGCAGTTCGAGGCCGGGCTTCACGGGGTCACCCCGAGGTAGATGATGGTCTCCTCGTTGGTGGCCAGGAGGTCGCCGTCCTGGTTGGTGTAGGTGGCCCGGGACGTGAACACCAGCATCGGCTGCCCGGCACCCGTGGTCCGCTCGGCGATGTCCTGCAGGCGCCACGTCGCGGTGACCACGTCGTCGGGGCGCACCGCCCGGTGGAACTCGTAGGCGTTGCCGCCGCGGACCTGGCGGGTGCCGGGCAGCTCGATGCCCCAGGTGTGCCCGGCGTAGCCGTCGGCGTCGGCGGGCAGCCCGGCGTACTGGTTGGTCTCGCAGATGAGCGTCGGCGGCGCGACGACCCCGTCGTGCCCGGCGGCGCGGGCCGCCGCGTCGTCGGTGTAGACGGGGTTGTGGTCGCCGACGGCGAGCGCGAAGTAGCGGATCGCGGCCCGACCGAGGGGTTCCGGCGCGGTGTAGGTGACCTCGCGGCCGATGAGGGCGCGGATCGCGTCGGTCATCATGCGGGCACCACCGCCGTCGGCACGACCTCCAGGAGGAACTCCGGCCGCAGCAGGGCCGAGCAGACGACCGAGGTGACCGCGGCCTCCGGGTACCGCTCGGCGCGCATCGCGGCGAGCTTGCCGTAGTCCGCGAGCCCGGCGGGGGTGACGTATTCGAGGAGCCGGGTGACGGTGGCACCCGGCGCGACCAGGTCGATGTTGTCGTAGATGAACGCCGCCTGCGCGACGAGGTCCCCGTCGTGCACGGCGAGTTGCGTGGCGGGGTCGAGGGCGCCGAAGCCGGACATGACGAGGGTGTTCCCGGCGACGACACCGGGCTGGTAGGTCAGGGTGTCGTAGCGGGCCCAGCCGGGGTTCACCGGTCGCAGCGGGCCGAGACCGGCGAGGGCGTCGAGGGACACCGCGGCGCCGGCCGCGACGGGGGTGTCGACGAGGATGCCGGCGGCACCGGGGAAGACCGGGCCGAGCAGCTCGCGCCGGGGCCGGCCGCAGCGCGGGTACTCGGCGCGGGTCGCGGTGGCGGTGAAGTCGGTCGTGCGGACCAGCGCGTCGAGGCCGAGCCCGGCGTGCGCCAGGAGCTCGCCGAGTCGCGTCAGGCACCAGCGGTACTGGTCGCGGAACTCCCCGGTGGTGGTGTGCACGCTCGGCAGGTGGACCAGGTCCCCGGCGATCCGCAGCACTCCCCCGTCGCCCGTGTCGATCGCGGTGCCGCCACCGGCAAACACGGCGAGCTCGACGCCGAACGTGTGTGCCGGGTCGGGGAACCCGGCGACGGGCACCACCGACACCGGCACCCGGTGCACGTCCAGAGCACCGCCGGCACCGGTGACGTACTGCGTGACGTGCACGATGTCGTCCGGCCCGAAACCGGCGTCGGCCAGCTGCCGGACGGCCGCCGCGTGGACGGCGGCCGGGTCGGTGCCGGAGACACCCGGCAGGTAGGTGGTCATGCGGTCGCTCCCAGCGCGTCGAGGAGGTCGTCCAGGTCGGGGGCGCCGGGCAGCGCGGCCACGGCGGCGAGCACCGCGGGTCCGCCGGCGCCGAGGTTGGTGAGGGCCTTGGCGCGCACGGTCGCGTCGAGGCCGGGCGCGCCGGGTCCGCCGCCGCTGCGCGGCACCTCGCCGACGACGATCCGGCCGGACCGCAGCGTCACCTCGACCCGCCCGGGCTGGTCGGCGGCGGCACCGGACCACGGCGCGACGCGGTGCCGCACCACCGCGGCGAGGGCAAGCACGTCGGGCCGGTCGACGCCGGTGAAGGTGGCGGCCGTGACCGCGCCGTCGCGCAGCATCGCCGCGACACACCAGGCCAGGGCGAACTTCGCCTGGTATGCGGTGCGGGGCGCGGCCTGGTCGGGCCCGCACACGATCGCCTCCGCGTCGGGATGCACGTCCACGACGACAGCAACGATCTCGCCCGGGTCGAGGCGCAGGGTCGCGGCGGCGTCGAGCGGCGCGTGCAGCAGCTGGCACGCCGGATAGGGCTTCACCGTGATCCGGGTCAGCTCGAACCGCTCGCCGAGCCCGTCGAGGACCGCTTCCGGTGGGACCCGCCGCCCGGCGAGTGCCGCGTAGAACCCCGATGGGCCCTCGATGGCGCTGGCGGGTCCGCCGGCGCCCGCGGCGGCGAGGCGGGCGGCGAGGATGCCGTGGTGCGCGGCGAACCCGGTGTGCAGCTGCTTCGTCGACGACCCGGTGTGCAGGAACTCCAGGAGCCCGCCGGCCTGGCTGGCGGCGATGCCGAGCGCGTCGACCGCCTGCACGGCGGTGAGGCGGTGCAGCCGGGCGGCGGCGAGGGCGGCGGCGAGGACCCCGCAGGCGGCGGTGGCGTGCACCCCGCGGGCGTGGAACGCGTGCGGCGCGGCGGCGCCGAGCCGGCAGACGGTTTCCAGGCCGACGGCGAGCGCGGCGACCGCCTCGGCGCCGGTGACGCGCAGCTGCTCGCCGACGGCGAGGACGACGGGCAGCACGGGCGCGGTCGCGTGGACGAGACCGCCGGCGTGGGTGTCGTCGAAGTCGAGGGCGTGCACGAGGACCCCGCCGGCGAGGGCGGCGGCGGGTGCGCCGAGCCGGGTGGCGGTGCCGGGGATCCGGGCCTCCGGCGGCCCGCCGAGCTCCCGTGCGACGGCGAGGGCCGGGTCGGCAACACCAAGTCGCAGGGCCGCGACGGCGGTGCCGCACCCGTCGAGCAGGTGCCGCAGCGCCGCCTCGACCGGCAGGTCCTCGAGGGCGACCGACAGGCCCCAGTCGGCGAGGGCGGCGGCGACCGTCATGTGACCGGCCCGAACGCCCCGGCGGCGGTGAGGCCGCCGATGCGGGTGTCGTCGTAGCCGAGGATGTCGTGCAGCACGTAGGCGGCGTCCTCGTTGCGGCGCGGCGCGCGGCGGTGCGGGACGGGTTCGGCACCGACCCGCACCGGCGACGCGGGCTGGCGGATCGTGCCGAACACCGGGTGATCGGTTTCCACGACCATGCCACGGGCGGCGGTGTGCGGATCGGCGAGGGCCGCGGCGACGTCGTTGACGGGCCCGCACGGGACACCGGCGGGTTCCAGGTCGGCGAGCCACGCCGCGACCGTCCGCGTCGCGAAGGCGTCCTCGAGCAGCGCGAGCAGCATCGTCGCGTGCTGGTGCCGCCCGCCGAACGTGGCGAACCGGGGGTCCGTGGCGAACGACGTGCCGGCCACCCCGTCGAGCAGGTCGGCGAGGCGCCGCCAGAACTTCTCCTTCGCGCAGCCGACCACGAGCCACCCGTCGGAGGCCCGGAACACCTGGAACGGCACCAGCGACGGGTGCGCCGAGTGGTGGGTGCGCACGGGTTCGAAGCCGCCGTTGAGGTGCCACACCGCCGGGTAGGTGAGCATGCCGACGGCGGTGTCGTACAGGCTGAGGTCGCAGTCCATGCCGATGCCGTCGCGGCGGGCCGCGTGCACCCCCGCCAGGAGCGCGATCGCGGCGACGAGGCCGCCGCTGTAGTCCACCAGGGACAGCCCGCTCTTCGTCGGCGGCCCGTCGGGTTCGCCGGTGAGCTCCATCCAGCCGGCGAGGCCCTGCAGGATGTAGTCGTAGCCGGGCTGGGTCGAGCGCGGGCCGTTCATGCCGAAGCCGGTCAGGGAGCAGCAGACGATCGCGGGGTTGATCCCGGCGAGTTCGTCGTAGCGGATGCCGAGTTTCGCCGGCACGTCACCGCGCAGGTTGGAGTAGACGGCGTGGCTGGCCCGCACCAGATCCTCGAAGACGAGCCGCCCGGCGGGCGAGGTGACGTCGAGGGAGATGGAGCGTTTGTTGCGGTTGAACGTCTCGAAGAACAGCGAGTCCTCGCCGTCGGCGAACGGCGGCACGTACCGGCCGACGTCGCCGCCGGTCCGCGGGTCCTCGATCTTGATGATCTCGGCGCCGAGGTCGGCCAGGTGCACGGACCCGAACGGTCCGGCGCCGTACTGTTCGAGGGACACGATCCGGATGTCTTCGAGGGGTCTCACCGGCTCAGCTCCTCGATCAGTCGCAGGATCTGCTGCTGGAGCGCGCGGATCCGCGAAGGCGGCAGCCCGTGCGTGGGCGGGCTGAGCTTGATCGCACCGGCGAGCCCGCTGTACTCGCCGATCCGCGCGGCGACCTGGTCCGGCGTCCCGGCGAGGGTGAGCCGGTCGACCATCGCGGGGGCGACCGCGCCGGCGAGCCCGTCGGCGGGCAGGCCGCCCCGGAACGCCTCGATGACCCGCTGCTGCTCGTCGGCGAGGTCGTGGAAGGCGAACAGGTCGGCGTAGGTGCGCACGGAGGCGTAGAACCCGACGACCCCGGCGGCGGCGGCCCGGGCCGCGTCCGCGTCGTCGTCGATCGCGCAGCAGGCCGACACCACCACCTCGAACCCCGCTTTCGCACCGAGGCGCGGCAGGACGTGGGAGGCGAGGTAGGACGGGGAGCACAGCTCGTGGGAGATCCAGCCGTCGCCGATCTCCCCGGCCAGGGCGGTCATCGCGGGCCCGACCCCGGCGAGGTACACCGGGATCGCGGCCCGGACCGGTGCATATGGCCGGCGGTACCCGCGCACCCGCAGCCGGACCTCTTCGCCCTGGAAGTCGATCGGCTCACCCGTGTGCGCGCCGGCGATGAGCAGGCGGATGGCAAGCACCGTCTCGCGCAGCCGGCGGACGGGGCGGGACCAGGTGACGCCGTGCCAGTCCTCGTTGAGCCGCTGCACGCCGGTGCCCAGGCCGAGCCGCAGCCGGCCGCCGGACAGCTCGTCCAGGTCGAGCGCGGACAGCGCGGTGAGGAACGGGCTGCGGGCGAAGGCCAGGGCGATGCCGGTGCCCACCCCGATCGTGCCGGTGCGGGCGGCGAGCGCGGCGGCGGTGACGGGGGCGCTGCGGTGCAGCTCGGGCGCCCAGACGACGGCCGCCCCGGCGGCCTCGGCCCGGTGCGCCGCGTCAAGCTGCTCCTGGAGCGTCTCGCCCCACGGCTGGAAATGCAGCGCCGGAAGCGTCATTCCGTCACCTCCGCTGCGCTCCGGCGCCGGCCTGACTTCAACCTGCGATCCTGATTCGCGGCCCCTCCGCTCCGCTCCGGACCGCTCATGCGGTCAGCGGTCCCGTCTTCGCCACGGGGAAGTGGGACTTGTCGTGGGGGGCGTCGCGCCGGTACACCATGACGCTGCGCTCCCACGACATGACCTCGTCGCCGTCCTGGTTGAGCCCGCGGGTGCGGCACGTGACGATGCCGGCGTAGGGGCGCGACGCCGATGGGCGGGTGGCGAGCACGATGGATTCGGCGTAGAGGGTGTCGCCGACGAACACCGGCGCGGTGAGGCGGATCTGTTCCCAGCCGAGGTTCATGATGGCGTGCTGGCTCATGTCGGAGACGGACAGCCCGAGCACGATCGCGACGCTCAACCCGGAGTTCACGATGAGGCGGCCGTACGGGGCGTCGGCGGCGAAGTGCGCGTTGAAGTGGTTCTGGTTGGTGTTCATCGTGAGCAACGTGAACCACGTGTTGTCGGCCTCGCTGATCGTGCGCCCGAGAGGGTGCTGATACACCGCGCCGACCGTGAAGTCCTCGAGGTAGTTGCCCAGCGTCATGCCCGTGACGCTAGGCAGGGCGCCGCGCCGGAGTCAAGCACTTGTTTCCCACAGCGGATCAGTGTTTCCATTGTCCGATGGGCTGGTGGATCCTGCTGCACATCGTGCTGTTCGTGTTCTGGCTGGGCGGAGACCTGGGCGTCTTCTACTCCAGCCGCTTCGTCCTGCGGCCCGACCTGCCGCCCGTCGCGCGCAACACCGCCCTGAAGATCATGGGCGGGCTGGACCTGGGCCCGAAGATCTGCCTGGTGCTGTTCCTGCCCAGCGGGGTCACCCTGATGGCCCTGGACTCCCACGGCGCGCAGCTCGGCGGCTTCACCCTCTTCCAGTGGTGGACGGTGCTGCCGGTGTGGCTCTTCGCGTTCGGCTGGCTGTTCCTGACGATCAGGGACCACCACGCCCCGGGGAAACACCCCCTCGTCCGGCGGGCCGACTGGAGCATCCGCATCACGCTGATCGGCATCCTGTACGCCCTCGCGGTGTACACCATCTTCACCACCGAACCGTTCGGCGTGACGAGCAACCCGAAGTGGCTCGGCGCGAAGGTGGCGCTCTACGCCACGGCCATCGCGTGCGGTCTGGGCATCCGGCTGACGCTGCGCGGCTTCGCCGCCCCCTACGGCGAGCTGATGACGAGCGGCTCGACGCCGGAGGTGGAGCGCCGGCTGCGGCGGGCGGTGGACGGCTGCCTGCCCTACGTGTGGGGCATCTGGCTGTCCGTCCTCGCCGCCGCCGCGTTCGGGGTGCTCAAACCCTGGATGCACTAACCGGCGTGGTAGCCGAGATGGCCGGACACCCGGGCGGCCGCGGCGAGGAGCCGGTCGGCGCACTCGGCCATCCGCGGCTTGAAGCGCGACAGCGGGCCGGCCGCCGACAGCACCGCGATGACGTGCCCGTCGTGGTCGAACACCGGCGCGGCGACCGACGCCGCCCCGACCTGGCGCTCCCCCATCGAGGTGGCGTAGCCGCGGCGCTGGATCGCGGCCAGCTCCAGGCGCAGCGCGCCGTCCTCGACGATGGTCTTCTCGGTCAGCGCGTTCAGGGCGTGCTTCGCCAGGTACACCTCGATCTCGTCCTCGCCGAGGAAGGCCAGGAACGCCTTCGACGACGCGCCCGCGTGCAGCGGGTAGGGCGTGCCGAGCTGGACCTCCAGGCGCAGCTCCTGCTCGGGCACCACCTGGTCGACGTAGAGCCGCATGTCACCGCGGCGGATGGACAGGGTGGCGGTCTCGCCGGTCTCCTCGGACAGCCGGCGCAGCTCCGGCGCGGCGATCGCGCGCAGGTCGGTGCGGGCCAGGTAGGCCCGGCCGAGCGCCACGGCCGCGTGGCCGAGCGCATACCGGCGGGTGGTCGGATCGACCGTCACCAGGTCCCGGTTGCGCAGTGCGGTGAGGATGCGGTGCACCGCCGCCTTGGTCAGGCCGAGCTCGGCGGCGATCTCGGTGACGCCGAGGTCGGGGCGCCCGACCCGGCCGAAGAGCAGCAGGACGTCCATGGCCCGCTCGACCGCCGCGATGGAGCGGCTGGCGGAGCCGTCGGCGTTGTCGGCGCTGGACGCCGTCGTGGTGGTGGTCGACACCCCAGAAGTCTAAGCACAGATTTCCCTAGGGGAAACGGCGTCCGCGCATCGTTGACATCGCTTCACCGCCGTCGTTACCGTGACCGTGACAGCGTTTCGCTAAGTGGAACAAAAGGTGGGCGCGGGTGACGATCGACCCCGACACGTTCCGTTCGGTGCTCGCACAGTGGCCGAGCGGTGTCAGCGTCGTGACCACCGTCGCGGGCGACGGCTGGCACGGCATGACCGCGAGCTCCTTCTCCAGTGTGAGCATGGACCCGCCGCTGATTCTCGTGTGCCTCAACCGGCGCATCATCACGCACACGCTCATCGAGGCCAGCGGCGTCTTCGCGGTGAGCGTCCTGGCCAAGGACCAGACGATGGTCGGCCGCCGCTTCGCCGGTCAGGAGGGCGTCACCGACCGGTTCGCCGGCGGCGCCTGGCAGACCCGGGTCACCGGTGCGCCGGTGCTCACCGACGCCGTCGGCTGGCTCGACTGCCGGGTGGTCCACGCGTACGCCGGCGGCGACCACACCATCTTCGTCGGCGCCGTGCTCGGCGCGTCCACCGCCCGGATCGTCGCGCCGCTGCTGTTCCACTCCCGGGCCTGGGGCCAGCTGGCCGACGTGCTGCCCGACGAGGTCAGCGTCGCCGACACCGGCCTGCTCTCCGCGCTGCGCAACCACACCGTCTCCGCCGGCGCCGCCGGCACCCTCGCCACCGCGCTGCGCGCCGCCGGGGTCCGGGTCCGGGTCCGCGACCCGCTCGGCTGCCTCACCTCCACCGGCGACCGGTCGACGGCGACCGCCCTGGTCGCGACCGCCGACGAGGTCGCCGACGCGGCGCTGAGCGGCGCCGGGGTGATCGAGCTGCTCGCGGGCGACCCCGCGACCACGAAACACATCCTCGACGAGGCCGACCGCTACGACATGACGGCGACCTGCTGGGTGCCCGACGCGTTCGCGCCGGGCAGCAGCACCGCCGTCCTGGACGCCGTCGACCTGCTGGCCTCGCTCGGCTGTGCCGAGATCGGCCTGGACGAGGGCGCCGAGGCCGCCTCCCCCCGCCAGGTCCGGGAGCTGCTGCAGGACGCCACCGTCCGGGCCAGGCCCGTGTCGCTGCGGGTCCGCCTGCGCGACCGGCACGGCCTCGGCCTGGTCAACGCGCTGACGGCGATGAAGAGCGGGGTGCGGCACTTCGACACCACGCTCGGCGGCATCGACGGGGTGCTCGCCTGCGAAGACGTGCAGTTCCTCGCCGACCGGCTCGGCGTGGCCTGCGACAGCCCCCGCGCCGCGCTGGTCGCCGCCGCCGCCGAGCTCGAACGACATCTCGGCGGCGCGCTGCCCGGCCGCACCTACCGCGTACCGATCTCCTGAAAGGACTTCGCTGTCATGGCACAGCTCACCGCCGACCGTCTGCTGGACGGCCTGTCCGACGCCGAACGCGGCCGGGCCGAACGCGTCGAATCCGTGCTGCCCGCGCTGCGCAAGGCCGCGGCGGGCGCCGACGCCGAAGGCCGCTTCCCGATCGAACACGTCGGCCTGCTGCGCGACGCCGGGCTGCTCGGCCTGGTCGTGCCGGAGGAGTACGGCGGCCTCGGCGGCACCCTGCGTGACCTCGCCGCGGCCACCTTCGCCATGGGCACCGCCTGCGGTTCGACGGCCCTGGCGTACTTCTTCCACAACACCAGCGCCTCCCGCGGGCTGCTGCCCCTGGAGGCGATCCGGGCCGGGCTGTTCGAGACCGACGAGATCCCGGCGGTCCGGGCGTTCGCCGAGAAGGTCCTGACCCGCATGGCAGAGGGCGTCTGGCTGGCCAACTTCGCCAGCGAGTCGGTGAAGAGCGCCGGCGCCAACATCTCCATCAGCACCACCGCGACGAAGACCGACGGCGGCTGGCTGCTCAACGGCGAGAAGTCCTTCGGGTGCGCCACCGGCGTCGCCGACTACTACCTCACCACCGCCCGCCTGGCCGGCACCGACACCGCCGCCGGGCTCGCCACGTTCTTCGTGCCCCGCGACGCCGCCGGCGTCGGCGAGCGCCCGACCTGGGACGCCCTCGGCATGCGGGCCACCGCCAACCAGGGCATCACGCTCAAGGACGTGTTCATCGCCGACGACGAGGCGCTGACCGTGCCCGGCGCGTTCGTGCGGATGCTGCAGGTCAGCCGCGGCTCGTTCGTCGGCAACCAGTGCGCCATCTCCGCGGTCTACCTGGGTTCGGCGCAGGCCGCCTATGACGCCGCCCTCGCCGCCACGACCGGCAAGGCGTTCGCCGACACCGGCCGACCCGTCGCCAGCAGCCCCATGCACCAGGTGCTGTTCGGTGACATGACCGAGCGCCTCGAGACCGCGTACCTGTGGATCCGCCGGCAACTGGAGCTCGAGACGTCCGAGCCGCCACTGCGGAGCAAGGACGACGTGTTCCGCCAGTGGCGGATGGCGAAGGGCTCCATCACCGAGGCCTGCTTCGACGTCGCCGTCGGCGCGCTGAAGTGCACCGGCACGTCCGGCACCGCCAACACCGGGGTCATCGCCCGCGCCGTGCGCGACACCGCGATGTCCCTCGTCATGACGTTCCCCGCGGAACGCGGCCGCCTCGAAGCTGCGAACCTGGTCACCTCGGGCGCGGAGAACGCGCTGTTCGCCAACGTCGCCAAGGGGGAATAGATGGCCGCCCGGTCACTCGTCGACGGTGCCTGGGCACCGGCCACCCGGACCCTGAACGGCACCCTGGAGGACCCGGCGACCGGCGCGGTCCTCGGCCCGCAGCTCGGCAGCACCCGCGCCGAGGTCGAGGCCGCCCTCGCCGCCGCGGACCGCGCCGCCGCCCCGTGGGCGGCCGTGCCGCCGGCCGAACGCGCCGACCTGCTCGACGCCTGCGCCGACGCCCTCGAGGCGGCCGTCGCCGGCATCGTCGCCGTGGAGAGCGCGAGCACCGGCGTGCCGATCCGGCAGGCGACCCCGCTCGGGTTCATCGTCACGGGCTCGTTCCGGCTCGCCGCCGCGCAGCTGCGCGAGGGCTGGCTCACCCGCACCATGACCCGCGACGACGGCCGGCCCGTCACCGTGGAGCTGCTGCCGTGGGGGCCGGCGCTGTGCCTCGTGCCGTGGAACGCCCCGGCGCCGATGGCCGCGCACAAGGCCGCCAACGCCCTCGCCGCCGGCTGCCCAACCATCGTCAAGCCCAGCGAGTACGCCCCTTTGGGCACCCAGTTGCTCGTCGAGACCATCGCCGGGCTGCTGCCGCCGGGCGTGCTGCAGCTGCTGCACGGCGGCCCCGAGGTCGGCGCCACGCTCGTCGGCGACCCCCGGATCCGGGCCGTGTCGTTCACCGGCGGCGTCCCCGGCGGCCGGGCCGTCGCCGGGCAGTGCGCGTCCGGGCTGAAACCCGCGCAGCTGGAGCTCGGCGGCAACAACCCCCTCGTCGTGCTGCCCGACGCCGACGTCGACGCCGCCGCCCGCGCCGCCGTCGACCTGCTCACCACCCTCAACGGCCAGTGGTGCCGGGCGCTCGGCCGGCTCATCGCGCCGCACGACCTGCTCCCGTCGCTGCTCGCGGCGATCGGCGAGCGGCTCGCCGCGCTGCGCGTCGGCGACCCCGCCGACCCGGCCACCGAGCTGGGCCCGCTCATCCACAGCGGGCACCGCGCGCTCGTCGCGGCCCGGATGCTCGACCTCGGCGGCAAGGCGCACACCTTCACCGACGTGCCCGCCGGCGGGAACTTCTTCGCGCCCGCCCTCGTCACCGGCGCCGCCGAGGAGCCGGCCCGGCACGAGATCTTCGGGCCGGTCGCCACCGTGCACGGCTACGGCACCGTCGAGGAGGCCGTCGCGCTCGCCAACGACACCGCCTACGGCCTGGAGGGCTACGTGTTCGGCACCGACGAGGCGGCCGCGCTCGCGGTGGCCCGGCGGATCCGGGCCGGTGAGGTGAAGGTCAACGGCTCCTCGGTGATGAGCCTGCACCTGTTCACGCCGCGGCCCGCCTGGGGCGTCTCCGGCCTCGGCGAGGAAGGCACCGCGGAGACCCTGCGCTTCTTCACCAACCCGCGGGTGACCGGCGTCGAGAACGGCTTCGCGCTGTGAGACGGCTCCTGACCGGTGCGGGCGTGACCCACCTGCCCGGCGTGTACGACCCGCTGACCGCCGCCCTCGCCGTGCGGGCCGGGTTCGCCGCGGCGCACCTGTCCGGGGCGGCCGTGTCGGCGCTGCGGCTCGGGCTGCCCGACCTCGGCTACCTGCACGGCACCCACATCGCTTCCGTCGCCGCCACCGTGACGCCCGCGCTGGGCGGGGTGCCGCTGCTCGCGGACGCCGACACCGGCTACGGCAACGCCCCGCACGCGGTGTGGACGGCCCGCCGGTACGCCGCCGCCGGGGTCGCCGGGCTGCACCTGGAGGACCAGGTCAGCCCGAAACGCTGCGGGCACCTGGCCGGCAAGGAACTCCTCGACGCCGGCCCGGCCGCGGCGAAGATCCGGGCGGTCGCCGAGGCCGGCACCGGCCTGGTCGTGGTCGCGCGGACGGACGCGTACACCGTCACCGGCCTCGACGACGCGATCGACCGGGCGGCCAGATACGTGCACGCGGGCGCCGACGCCGTGTTCGTCGAGGGCGTCACCGGTGTTGACGAGCTCGCCGCCGTGCACGCCGCACTGCCGGGCGTGCCCCTCGTCGTCAACCGCTCCGAGGCCGGCCCGGCCGCCTTCGTGGCCGACGAGCGGCTCGCCGAACTCGGCGTCCGGCTCGTCCTGCACCCGGTCGCGCCGCTGCTCGCCGCCCTGGAGGCGGCCCGGGCCGCGTACGCCGCGATCGCCGCAGACGGGCACGCCGGCGCGGTCCCCCGCCTGCCCTGGGACGGGTTCACCGGCCTGGTCGGACAGGCCGACGCGCTCGCCCTGGACGCCCGCTACGCCCCGGAGGTGCCCGCATGAAGGTCATCGTCGCCGGCGCCGGGCCGGTCGGCCTCACCGCCGCGCTCACCCTGCACCGCCTCGGCGTCGACGTCACCGTCCTGGAGGCCGGCGACGCCCTCGCCACGGAGTCGCGGGCCTCGACGTTCCACCCGCCGTCCCTGGAGATGCTCGCCGACCTCGGGGTCCTCGACGCGCTCCTGACGCAGGGCCTGGTCTCGCCCCGCTTCCAGTACCGGGAACGCGGTGGCGGCATCATCGCCGAGCTGGACATGTCGCTGCTGGCCGGCGACACCCCGTACCCCTTCCGCCTGCAGTGCGAGCAGAGCAAGCTGACCCGGCTCCTGCTGCCGCTGCTTCCCCCGGGAACCGTCCGCTTCGGGCAACGCGTCGACCGGGTGACCCAGGACGGCACCGGGGTGACGGTCAACGACACTGTCCGGGGCGATTGGCTCGTCGGCGCCGACGGCGCCAACTCCGTGGTGCGCCGGTCGCTGTTCGGCGACGCGTTCGAGGGCATCACGTATCCGGACCGGTTCCTGGTCGGCTCCACCGACGAGGACCTGACCGCGCTGCTGCCCGGCATCGCCGAGGTGAACTACCTCTTCGACCCGGTCGAGTGGCTCGTCGTGCTCCGCACCCCGGACCACTGGCGGGTGCTGCTGCCGACCCCGCCCGACACCCCCGACGACGTGGAGCGGGCCCGCCTCCCGGAGCGGCTGCTCGGCGTCGCCGACCCGGGACGGCCGTGGCGGATCGCGCACACCACGCTGTACCGCGTGCACCAGCGGGTCGCGGAGTCCTTCCGGGTCGGGCGGGTCGTGCTCGCCGGGGACGCCGCACACATCAACAACCCGCTCGGCGGGATGGGCATGAACTCCGGCATCCACGACGCGGTCCTGCTGGCCGGCGCCATCGCCAACGGTGACGACGACGCGGTCACCGCCACCGCCACCGCCCGGCGGGACGTCGCCCGCAACTACGTGCAGAAGACCACCCACAACAACTGGGAGAAGCTGCGCGCCGGCGGCGCCTCGGCCTACGCCGACGAGCTGCGCGCCCTGGCCGCGGACCCGGTCGCCGCCCGCGCCTATTTGCTACGGTCCTCGATGATCGCATCGCTGCGGGAGGTTTCAGCGTGAGCGGGCCGCAGCGGAGCGAGGACCCGCGAACCAGGGGCACAGGGTGGAGCTCAGGCCGGCGCCGGAGCGCAGCGGAGGTGACGGCGTGAGCGGCAGGGCGGCCATCTGGCGGAACAACCCGGCCCGGCCCGGCGAGACGGTCGGGCGGGTCCATCCCGTCACCCGCAACATCCCCGACCGGGTCGATGATGCCGTCCGGGCCGCCCACACCGCGTTCCGCGGCTGGTCGGCCATGCCCCTCGACGAGCGGCTGGCCGCGCTGCGCGCCGCCGCCGATGCGATCGCCGCCGACCGCGGCGACCTCGCGGAGCTGCTGGCCCGGGAGATCGGCAAGCCCCTGCCCGACTGCCACGGCGAGATCGGGTTCGCGGTCCAGCACCTGCGGTGGGTCATCGAACACGCCCCGGCCGCATACGCCGACCGCAAGCTCGACGACGAGCTCGGCCGGCTGCTGCGCATCCACAAGCCCTACGGCGTGGTCGTCGCGGTCACCCCGTGGAACGCGCCGGTCATCCTGGCGATGCTGAAACTCGCCGCGGCACTCGCGGCCGGCAACACCGTCATCGTCAAGCCTTCACCGCTCGGCCCGCTCACCGTGCAGCGCCTGGTCCAGCTCTTCCAGCGGCACCTGCCGGACGCCGCCGTGCAGGTGCTGCACGGCCATGCACCGCTGGTCGCCGCGCTGGTCACGCACCGCCTGGTCCGCAAGGTCGCCTTCACCGGCGGTGAGGACGCCGGGCGGGCCATCGCCACGGCGGCCGCGGACCGGCTCATTCCGACCGTCCTGGAGCTCGGCGGCAACGACCCCGCGGTCTTCCTGTCCGACGCGCCGTTCGACCCCGCGAGCATGGAACGGCTCGTCATGGCGAGCTTCGCCAGCGCCGGCCAGGTCTGCATGGCGGCGAAACGGTTGTACGTGCCCCGGTTCCGCCAGGGCGAGTTCGTCGAGCTGTACACGCAGGCGGCGGAGCGGGTCCTCGTCGTCGGCGACCCCCTCACCGAGGGCGTCACCATGGGCCCGCTCATCAGCGCCGACGCCCACCGGGGCGCCTACGACCTGCTGATGACCGCCGACCAGGGCGACGCCGACCTCGTCCCGGTGGGCCGCATGCAGGACGACCGCGACACCGAGGGTTACTTCATGGGTCCGTTCCTGGTGGTCGACGCCGACCCCGGCGCGACACTGGTCCGCGAGGAGCAGTTCGCCCCGCTGGTGCCGCTGATCCTCTACGACTCCGAGGAGCAGGTCCTGGCCATGGCCAACGACGACGACCTCGGCCTCGGCGCCTCGGTGTGGAGCGCCGACGAGGAGCGGGCGTTCGCGTTCGCCCGCCGCATCGAGGCGGGCTTCACGTTCATCAACACGCACAACCGCACCGGCATGTCGCTGCGGGCGCCGTTCGGCGGGGTGAAGCGGTCCGGCTGGGGCCGCGAGTACGGCGAGGAAGGGCTCGCCGAGTACGTGCAGACCTGCGTGGTGCACGCCCCGGCCGCGTTCCGTGCCGGCGGCGCCGGCCTGCCCCCCACCGCGTACCCCTCCTGACTCAACGGCGGCGACTGAGGGTCACGTCAGTCAGGGCGGCGGCGAGGGCGAGGACCAGGGAGCCGATCGCGACCATCAGCGCCATCTCGAACGCGGCCGTCCAGTTGCCGGACGTGGCGGTGAGCCGGGCGAAGAACACCGCGCCGATCGCCGCGATGCCGAAGGCCGCGCCGACGCGCTGGGCGGTCTGCACGACGCCGGCCGCGCTGCCGGCCCGGTCGACGGGCACGTCGGCGAGGGTGAGGGTCTGGTTGGGGGTGATGACCAGGCCGCTGCCGACGCCGGCGACCAGCAACGGCGCCGCCAGCGCCCACGCTGAGTCGACGGTGTGCAGCACCACGATCGTCCCGACCAAACCCGCGATGACGGTGACCAGCCCGGCCACGACCAGGGGCCGGCCGAAGCGGTTGACGACCCGGCCGCCGGCGACCGCGGCCAGGGCCGAGCCGAGCGCGAACGGGGTGGTGGCCAGGCCCGCCTGCAACGCGGTGAAGTGCTGGCCGCGCTGCAGATACAGGGTGAGGATGAAGAAGTTGGCGGTGAACCCGGCGAAGTACAGCAGCACCAGGGTCGTGCCGAGCGCGTAGGAGCGGCGGCGGAACAGTTGCAGGTCGGCGAGGGGCACGCCGGGGTAGCGCAGCTCCCACCACACGAAGCCGCCGAGGGTCAGGGCGCCGGTGCCCAGCAGGTACCACTGCCGCTGTTCGATGAGGGGCAGCAGGATCTGCACCACGGCCAGGCCCAGCAGCAGCACGCCGACCAGGTCCAGGCTCTCCCGGCGGATCCGGTCCGCGGGTCGCCGGGGTATCAGCCGCCAGCCGAGCACGGCGGCGGCGAGCCCGACCGGCAGGTTGATGTAGAACACCCAGCGCCAGCCGTCGCTCGCCCCGGCCAGCTGGATGATCACCCCGCCGAGCAGCGGGCCGGCCGCGGTGGCGATGCCGATCGTGGCGCCGAGCAGACCGAACGGCCGGGCCCGCTCCGGCGGTGGGTACAGCCGCTGGATGAGCCCGGTCACCTGCGGGTTCACCACGCCGGCGAAGGCGCCCTGCACCAGGCGGGCGGTGACCAGCCAGGCCTCGTTCTGCGCCGCCCCGGCCGCGGCGCTGGCCGCGGTGAACCCGAGGAGCCCCGCCACGAACACCGGCCGGATCCCGCGGGCGTCGCCGAACCGGCCGGCGGGCACCAGCAGCAGGCCGAACGTCAGCGCGTACCCGGACAGCACCCACTGCAGCCCGCTCGCGCCCATGTGCAGGTCGGCCTGCATCGACGGGATCGCGACGTTGACGATGCTGACGTCGAGCAGCGTCATGAACGACGCCACGAGGGCGATCGCGAGCGCCCGACCCCTCATCATCGCCGCCGGAGGTACCCGCCCGCAGGCCGTTCATGCGGCCCGCGCGTCACCAGCTGCTGTCGCTGGAGTACCCGCCGCCGGACGGGTCACTGGAATACCCGGAGTCGTCCGAGGATGCGGTGTAGCCCGGGTCCCCTCCGCCCCCGCTGTCGAAGGCGCGGTGCACCAGGCCGGTGACCACGCCGTCGACCACACCTTCAAGCGCGGAGCCCGGCCAGGGCACCCCCGCGCCGGTCCCGCCGGGATACGACCAGCTGGGCCCGACGGGAGCGGGGCGCGGACGGGTCATCTGCCTGGGCCAGCCGCCCGGCGGCACCAGCGCCTCGGCCTCCGCGGCCTTGCCCCGGCCCCGCAGGATCAGGTACAGCGCGTAGTTGACCACCAGGTCGTCCTTGACGGGGTGGGCGCGCAGCACCTTCACCGCCTGCGCGGGTTTGCGGCGCTGCACCAGCAGCCCGGCCAGCGCCGCCAGGACGTTCGGGTCGCGCATGCCCAGGCGCAGGACCTGCTCGGCGTCGGCGGCGCGCTTGCGCTCCACGAAGCCCCGCGCGACGCGCTGCAGCAGGTCCGCGGCGCGCCGGTCGAGCGGTGCGTCGCCGAGCAGGGCCATGACCGTGTCCAGTTCCGCCATCGCCTCGTCCGTCGCTTCGCTCTCCCCCAGCAGCGCCGCGTAGAGGAGTCGCTCGTGCACGTCGTCGGGCCGGCGGGTCACCATCTCGGCCTGCAGCCACCTCGCGAAGCCCGGGTAGCGGTAGGGCGTCGACACCATGACCCGCAGCTGCTCCACGGTGCCCGACCCGGCGATCTGCGTCGCCAGCGCCCGCACGTCGTCCTCGCGCTGGTAGTGGTGCAGGAGGCTGACCAGCTCCCGCAGATGCGGCAGGCTGCCGCCGGCGATCTCCTCGCGCAGCAGCCGCTCGCCTTCCGGGCCGCGCCGGCCGAGTTCGGCCAGGACGCGGGCGTGCAGCTCCATGCCGGGGTCCTTGGCCAGGGCGCACCGCAACCGCCGGCCGCTGAGCGTCTCGTGCGGGTCACCGAGGACCGCACCGAGCGCCACGAACGCGACCCCGGCGCCGAGGAGCGCGGCGACGCCGGTCGCGATCCAGTTGCCCCAGATCAGCCAGGCGCCGCCGGCGAGCGCGACCGGCGGCAGCACGGCCACGGCCCGCAGCGCCCACTCGGTGAGGACGGACGGCCACAGCGGCACTCCCCGGTACGCGCGCAGTCGCATGCATCGATGATGCCGGAGGACGGCAACGTCAGAAGTCCACCACCGTGCGCGCGGCCAGGCGCGGCCGCAGCCAGGCGCCGACCTCCTGGTGCGCCTCGTGCGCCTGATAGCCGCGCAGCCCGTCCACGTCGTCGTGGGTGGTGATCATGCACAGGTCGCCGGACACCTCGCTGTGCACGGTGTCCAGCCCGAGCGTCATCGACAGGACCTGCGGCACCACGCCGACCAGGCCTTCCAGGAGCTCCTTGGCCTTCGGCGCGTCGCCCGGATCCACGAACTTCATGACGACGACATGGGTCAGCACGAGAATCGACCTCTCTTTCAGTGAACGCGCGGCGAGTGTATGTTCGGGAAACACTGTTCCGCTAGAGGAACCAGGAGGCCCTCGTGAGGGTTGCCGCTGTCCAGTTCGCCGTCGGTCAGGACGTGTCCGCGAACCTCGCGAGCTGTCTGCGGATGATCGACCAGGCCGCCGCCGAGCGCGCGAATCTGGTGGTCCTGCCGGAATTCTGCAACCACCTGTCGTGGTACGACGACCGCGACCACGCCCGCCGCATGGCCTGCCGCCTCGGCGACCCGTTCCTGACCGCGATCGCCGAGCGGGCCGCGCTCCTCAAGGTCCATGTGAAGATCAACGTCACGCTGGCCCGCGACGACGGCCGCACCACCGGCACCAACCTGCTCTTCGGCCCGGACGGCACCCTGCTGGGGCAGAGCGACAAGCAGACGCTGATGGGCAGCGAGAACGACCACCTGCACCGCGGCAGCGAGAACGGCCCGGTGATGGCCACCGGCTTCGGTACCGTCGGCATGTATGCCTGCATGGAGGGCGTCGCTCCGGAGGTGGCCCGCGGTCTCGCGCTGCGCGGGGCGGAGGTCCTGCTCAACAGCCTCAACTCGTTCGCCACCGACGAGGCGAGCCTGCACATCCCGGTGCGGGCCGCGGAGAACCGGGTCTGGGTCGTGGCGGCCAACAAGGTCGGCCCGCTGCTGCCCGCCGACAAGCTCGACGTCATCAGCGCCGGGCTCAAGGTGCCGCCGGAGTGGCTGCACGGCGCCGGCGAGAGCCAGATCGTGGCGCCCGACGGCACGGTCGTGGCGAAGGGGCCGCGGACCGGCGAGGCCGTCGTGATCGCCGACATCGACCCCTTGCTTGCCAGGGACAAGCGCCGCCCCGACGGCACCGACCGCTTCGCCGCCCGCCGCGGGCCCGTCTACGCACCGATCGGCCGGCCGCCCCAGGACCCCCGCCCGCCACTGGCCGCCGAGTCGCTGCGTACGGCGGTGGCACGTGGGTGCGCCGGCGTGCCCGAGGCCCTGGCCGCCGGCGCCCGGCTCCTGGTGCTGCCCGAGCTGCAGGACCCCTCGGTCGTGCCCACCCTGCGGGAGGCGCTGGCCGGCACGGACGCGGTCGCGGTGACCAGCATCCTCACCGACGGCGCGCACACCGGCGTCGTGGTGTCCGCCGCCGGCGTCATCGGCCGGCAGCTGCAGCTGCACCCGGTCGCCAGGCTCGACGGCCGGGTCGACCGGCACGGCGACGGCCTGGAGACGTTCGATCTGCCCTGGGGCCGCCTGGCAGTCGTGGTCGGCGACGACGCCATCTACCCGGAGGTGTTCCGCCTCGCCGCGATCGCCGGCGCCGACGTGGTGGCCGTGCCGTTCAGCCCGGCCGAGGACTGGGAGCTGGCCCTCGGCCTGCCCGAGCGCGCCGCGGAGAACCGGCTCAACATCGTCGCTGCCACACCCCTCGGCACGCCGGCCGCCTTCTACGCGCTGAGCCCCGACTTCACGCTGTGGACCGCCTGGGAAGGTCCGTTCACCGGCCGGATCAGCCACCCCCTGGTGACCGAGGTCCCGGCGGGCACCACGGTCGCCACGGCGGTCCTCGCCCCCGCGCAGAGCCGCAACAAGCTCGTCTCGCGCGGCACCAACCTGCTGGACGGGCGACCCTGGCAGCTCGTGGACGCACTGACCCGTTGACATCCGTTACCCGTAGCGAAACACTGTTTCCATAAAGGCTTGAGAGTTGGAGAGTGAGCGCGTGGAGGAAACCGTCCAGCACGTCGAGGAGATGCTCGACGCCTCGCCCGTCATCGACGTCAACGACACCTTCGCACAGTTCCAGCAGCTCCTGGCGGATCTCAAGGCCAAGATCGACGCGAGGTTCGCCACCACCCGCGATCCGTCGACGGAGCAGCTGGAGCAGTACGGGACGTATCCGGAGGGTCCGGGCGGCCGGGTGGCCGCCTACAGCGGGCCGGAGGTCGACTGGATGGTGCACTCGTGGCTGGGCGACCCGTCGCGCAGCTTCGTCAACCTGCACCTCACCTGCTGGCTCGGCCCCCAGGTCAAGGTGCCGCACCTCGGCATCGCGCTGCTGTGCTGGCCGGGCGGCTGGTTCTACACCGACTACATCCCGCGCACCGACATCGTCGTGGACGGCGACTACTTCGACCGCTACTACGCGCCGCCCAACGACGCGTGGCTGGAGCACCGGGCCGACACGGAGTTCGCCTGGTTCACCAGCCGGGCCGGGTTCATCCGCGCCTCGCTGTCGCCGAACGCCTACGTGTACTCGTTCGAGCGCACGGCCCGCAACATCCAGGTGGTCAGCGACCGGCTGCACGCCCAGGTCGACCAGTGGCTCCGGTGGGTCGACGAGGCCCCCGAGGTGCCCGCCGGCGAGCGCGACGCGCTGCGCGAGCGGGACCTGGCGACCCGGCGCAACATCGCCGACCGCGACCCGGCCAACGTCATGGGCGTGCGCTACTTCGGCGAGGAGACCACCCAGCGCCTGGTGCGGGCGCTGTGGGGCGGCGACCGCGAACTGCCCCGCCCATGACCGGCCCGGAGCGCAGCGGAGAGGCTGGTCATCATGAGCACAGTGATCGGTCAGGGCGGCGCCGGAGCGCAGCGGAGGTGACGCCATGACGACCATCCGATCCCTGTGGTCCGCGGTGACGATCCCCGGCGCGCCCGAGCCCTACGCCACCGCCCACCTCAAGGTGCACTACCCGGCGCTGGTCACCGGCTCGGACACCGAACGGCTCAGCGGCGTCTTCCAGGCCGACCCGGCCGGCGGGCCGTACCCCGTGGTGCTGGTGCTCAGCGGCATCAACGTCGGCCAGGACGCGTACCGCTGGCTCGCCGTCGAACTCGCCCGGCAGGGTTTCGTCACGGTCACCTACGACTGGGTCGGACCGCTGTTCGCGGGTCAGGTCGGCATCACGCCGGGCGTGGACCTCGCCCTGGCCCGGCCCGACACCTACGGCGACGGCCCGACCTGCCAGGCGATCGCGCCGCTGTTGCACGAACTGGCCTCGCTCAACGCCGCTGAGGGGCCGCTGCGCGGCGCCCTCGACCTCGACCGGGTGGCGCTGTTCGGGCACTCCGCCGGCGGCACCGTCGCGCTGCAGTCGGGGCGCTTCTTCCCGCAGGTGCGGGCGGTCGCGACCTACGGCGCGCACACCATGGTCTCCACCATGCTCGGCTGGCCCGCGGGCCACATCGCCGACGCGCTCGTCGAATCGCCGGTGCTGCTCCTCGCGGGCACCGAGGACGGCGTCATCGCCGCGTCCGCCGACCGCTACGGCGCCTCGTCCGACGGGCCGCACGATCCGGTCAACCGCACGTTCGACGAGGCGCTGAAGGACCGGGACGGCGAGCACGTCCTGGCAACCCTGGCCGGCGCCAACCATTTCAGCGTCGTCGAGCCCGCCGACCCCACCGCGGCCCGGTCGTTCCTCGACCGTCCGTCCACTGTGGGCGACGCGACGGCCCGCGGCGCCATCGCCGGGCTGCTGTCCGCGTTCCTGCGCACCCATCTGCGCGGCGGTGACCCGGCCGCCATCGACACGTTCCCCCCGGACCTGGTGTCCGTCCGGCGCCGCTAGGAGCCCCCATGTTGAAGAACTTCTGGTACGCGGTCGAATTCGCCGACCGCGTCACCACCAAACCCCTGCGGGCCACGTGCCTCGGGCAGGAGCTGGTGCTGTACCGCACGCCGAAGGGCCGCCCGGTCGCACTGTCGGACCTGTGCGTGCACCGCGGCGCCGCGCTGTCCGGCGGCTGGGTCAAGAACGACTCGATCGTGTGCCCGTATCACGGCTGGGAGTACGAACCCGGCGGCGCCTGCGTGAAGATCCCGGCGAACCAGCCCGGGCGCGGCATCCCGAAGAAGGCCCGGGTCGACTCGTATCCGGTCGAGGAGCGCTACGGCTTCGTCTGGGTGTTCCTCGGCGACCTCCCGGCTTCAGAAAGACCACCCATCCCCGTCTGGCCCGAGTTCGACGACCTGGTGACCAACGGTGGCAAGTTCAAGGCCGTCACCGGCGAGTACCTGTGGAAGTCCAACTACGAGCGGATCCTCGAGAACGGCTGCGACATCGCGCACACGCCGTTCGTGCACGCCGGCGCCTTCGGCAACCCGGAGCGGCCCGACGTCGAGGAGTACGAGCTCGAGATCCCCGACGAGTGGTCGGCGTTCGCGACGGTGCGCCTGCACCCGCCCGCGCCGAAGGGCATCTGGGCGATGGTGGGGCGGCGCGGCAACAACCTGAAGGAACGCCCGCCGGTCGCGACGACGGCCGGCTGGATGCTGCCGAACATGATCAAGCTGCACGTCCGGCTGCCGCTGGGCAACCTCATCATCTACGACACCAACATCCCCATCGACGAGACCACCACCCTGGTCAAGTGGGTGGCGCTGCGGGACTTCTTCACCGGCAACTGGGCCGACAAGAACGCCATCCAGCGGGTCGAGAAGATCTTCGGGCAGGACGCCCCGGTGGTCGACAAGGTCCGCCCCGAGCTGCTGCCGTTCGACCTCGGCGCCGAGCTGCACGTGAAGAGCGACCTGATCGCCGTGCACTACCGGCGCCGCCGGCAGGAGCTCGCCGAGCAGGGCTGGCTGCTGGGCGACGAGGACCGCATCATGGGCGACGTCCCGCGCCGCGAGGCGACGGTCATCGCCTCACCGGCCCGCCGGGAGAACCCGGAACTCGCCCGCGCCTGGGTGCACAAGGCGAAGGGCGAACACCCCACGGTCGCCGAGGCCGAGCGGCTCGGTCAGGCCCGCCGCGACGCCGAAGACTCAGAGGAGCAACTGTGATGTCGCTGCCCTTCGCCCTGGCCACCCGGGCCCTCGACGCGATCCTCGCCCAGCAGCCGCTGACCGAGGTCGGCTCGCCCTACCGGGAGCTGCGCTCGCCCATGTCACCGGCCCCGGTCGGCACGATGCGGGTCTGGGAGGGCTCCGGCGGGATCTCCCGGATGGTCTACGTCGGCCTGGCCGTGCCGCCGATCAACCTCGACTCCCACATGGTGTTCGCGTTCACCGCACCGAAGTCCGGCGTCCCGCACTTCACCCTGGACTCCGTCTACGGCGGCGCCTACTACGCCTATCACCTGGACCTCATCCCCCGGGCCGAGCTGTCGTCGCACCTGTCCTACATGGACAGCGCGTACCACCCGCTGACCGACCTGTACGAGGAGGCGTCGCAGCGCGAAGGGCTCAGCCGGGCGCACATCGGCCCGCGCCAGCACGCCCTGATGTCGCCGTGGATGCTGGTGCACCGCGCCGACGAGGCCGCGTTCCAGGGCATGAACCCGATCGTCGACGCCTACGTGTCGCACTGGCTCGGCCTGGTCTCCGCGGGACTGCCTTCCCCGGTGGTGGAGTCACTGGGCGACACGGACCTCGCCGCCCGCGACGCCACCGTCCGCGCCAACCTGTTCAGCCCGGCCGTCGACCCGGTGTGGGCGCAGGTGTCGCGGCTGCTCGGCGAGCCGGCCTCGGACGAGATCCGCGACGTGCTGATCGGCGGGCCGCTCACGTGACCTCCCCGTCGGAATGGCAGCAGCGCATCGCCGGGGAGTGGCACGGGCGGCCGAGCCTGTTCGACGCCGACGGCACCTGGCGCGGCTACGAGGACATCCGCCGATCGTCCGTCTTCGAAGGCGGCGTCACCACGTACTACATGGACGGTGGCCTGGAAGGCGGCGGCCCGCTCGCGGGGCGTTTCCGGCTCGGCGCGCCGTTCGCGTTCGGCGTCGTGGACTCCGACGCCGATCGCATCTACACCGGCCCGGACTTCTTCGGCACCGGCCAGCCCTACGGCACCTTCGTCGACGCCCACTACTACGGCCCCGGCTGGCAGGTCGACCTGAACACCTGGAACCAGGTGCTCGGCGACGACACCCAGGTGTACTCCTCCATGCTCTACCAGGGCCCGGCGGTCGTCGGCTGCTTCAACGGTGTCTACAAACGGGGGGTCTCCGATGCCTCGTTGAGCGAGCACCTCGCCGCCGAGACCCGCAACGGCCCGGTGCCCTACATCCTGCCGACGAAGCAGGCCGGCGCCTACAGTGGACGGTGCGAGCTGTGGGGCGCCGACCAGAAGCTGATCGGCCCGGTCGACGTGACGATCGCCCTCACCCCGATCGACCTGCTGCGCACCCGCCTGACGGTCACCTGGTCCGGCGCGCTGGACCGGTCGTACACGGTGGACTGGCGCCGCGACGGGTTCCGCTCCTTCTACGAGGGGCCGGAGGCGTGGGGCAACGCGATCGCGTTCGGCCGCGCCAACTACGCCACCGTCCACTTCACCGACGTCGTGAAGATCACCGGCCGCGAGTTCATGCTCGACGCCACCCCCGGCATGGGCGCGGGCACGGAGCTGGCCGTGGCGTACCGGATCCACGACGGCGCGACCCTCGCCGGCATCCTGCACGGCTCGCTCACGTGGAGCGCCGCATGACCGGCCAGCGAAGCGTCTCGGGCCGGTCATCAGCAGCGCAGTGTTGGGTCAGGCGCCCGGAACGAAGTGAGGACGCATGACCGGCCAGCGAAGCGTCTCGGGCCGGTCATCAGCAGCGCAGTGTTGGGTCAGGCGCCCGGAACGAAGTGAGGACGCATGACCGTCGTCGTGGTCACCGGGGGGACCCGCGGCATCGGCCACGGCCTGGTGCGCGAGTTCCTCGCCCGGAAGTGTTCGGTCGTCTACTGTGGACGGTCGCTGGAGTCGGTGGCGGCGGCGTTCCCCGGCAGCGGGCCCGAGCTGCGGGGCGTGGTCGCCGACGTCACCGACCGCGACGCGGTGCGGGCGCTGTGGGACGAGGCGGTCGCCGCATACGGTCCGGTCGACATCTGGATCAACAACGCCGGCGTGTCCACGGCCCGCCGGCCGCTGTGGGACCTGCCGCCGGCGGAGCTCGACCAGGTCGTCGACGTCAACCTCCGTGGCGTCGCCCACGCCAGCGCGGTCGTGCTGGCCGCGATGCGCGCCCAGGGACACGGGGCCCTGTGGAACATGGAGGGCTTCGGCTCCGGCAACCAGAAGGCGGCCGGGCTCACCGCGTACGGCGCCACCAAGCGGGCCGTCACGTATCTCACCGACGCCCTCGCGAAGGAACTCGGCAAGGACTCCCCGGTCACCGTCGCCCACCTCTCCCCCGGCATGGTGGTCACCGACCTGCTCTCCCGCGATTACACGCCGGAGGAGTTCGCCAAGGCGAAGAAGATCTTCAACATCCTCGCCGACAGGGTCGAGACCGTCACGCCGTGGCTGGCCGACCGGGTCCTCGCCGGGGTGCCGAACGGTGGGCGGGTCGCCTGGCTCACCACCCCCAAGGCGTTCGGCCGGTTCGCCACCGCCGCCTTCCGCAAACGGGACCTCTTCGCATGACGGGCCACGACTATCCGGTCGTCCTCGCCGTCGAGGACTTCGTGCCGACGCTCCTGGCGATGTACGGCTTCTGGCTGCTGGCCTCGCTGGGCCGGGTCACCCCTGGACGGGTCGGTGCGGTGCTCATCGGCGCCGGCGGCATCGCCAAGTCGGTGTGGAAGCTGCTCGTCGCCGGCTTCGACGTGGATCTGCCGTGGCTGGAGGGCGCGCTCTTCCCTCTCATGTCCGCCGGCGCCGTCCTGCTCATCTGGGCGCTGCTGCCCACCGCGCCCTGGTGGCCGTTCGCCGCGGTGTACACCGCCGTGGCGGGCGGTGCCCTGCTCGCGGGCAGCATGAAGCCGGTGTTCATCCTCGCCACCGCGGGTGTGACCACGATCAGCGTCATCGGCGCCGTGTACGCGGGGCGCCGGCGGGCCCGGCTCGCCATCGCGCCCTACACGCTCGGCATCGTCCTCGTCACGGCCCTCGTCCCGCTGCGCAACCACCCTGACCACGAGACGCTGCGGCTGCAGTGGATCGAGCAGGGCACGAACACCGCCGCACAGCTGGCGTTCCTCGCCGCGGCGTGGCTGACCGTCCGCGCATACCGCAGCTCCCCTTCGCCCTTCCCCGAGGTGCTCGTATGACTTCTGAGGTGCTTGCATGACCGACGTCCTGGGCTGGCGCCACAAGTTCGGCGTCATCGCCCCCTCCACCAACACGATCGTCGAGCCCGACTTCTACGCCATGGGCGTGCCCGGCGTGACCGCTCACTTCTCCCGCATCCACATCCGCAACCAGGACCTGTCCAGCGACGAGGGCTTCGAGAACCTCCTCGTGCAGATCCGCGCCGAGATCGGCCACGCCTGCGAGCGGGTCCTCACCTGCGAGCCGGACTTCATGGTCATGGGCATGTCCGCGGAGACCTTCTGGGGCGGCGTCGAGGGCAACCGCGAGTTCGTCGCCCAGATCAACGGCATCACCGGCCTGCAGGTCGCCACCGGCGCCGAGGCCTGCGAACGCGCCCTGCACCTGTTCGGCGCCCGCCGCATCGGCGTGGTCACCCCGTATCAACCGGTCGGCGACGAGAACGTGGTCCGCTTCTTCTCCGAGCTCGGTTTCGAGGTCGTGCGCATCAAGGGCCTGCGCTGCCCCACGGCCGTGTCGATCGCCCACGTCACCGAGGACGAGCTGCGCGCGGCGATCCTGGAGGTCGACGGTCCTGACGTCGACGCGATCGTGCAGTGCGGCACCAACCTGTCGATGGTCCGCCTCGCCGACGAGGCCGAGCGCTGGCTGCGCAAGCCGGTGATCGCCATCAACGCCGCGACGTGGTGGATGGCGCTGCGCGACAACGGCGTCCAGGACAAGGTGTACGGCGCCGGCTCTCTGCTCCGCGACCACTGAGCCTTCGCCCGGTTTGCGCGGGGGGTCCCATCCGGATCCCCCATGCCCGCTTGCCGCAAGGCCCATATCCTGCTATATGTTCCGATAGGTGGAATTCACCCCCTGTGCAAACGGGTCGGCCCGGAGCTGTCCCGCTGGGACACAATGCCCGGATGACGACGCAGAAGCCCGCCGCTTCGGCGCTGCCCGGTGCGGACTACTTCGACCAGTGGTATGCCGACATCGCCGACTCGACCAGCCGGGACGCCCTCGTCGCCCGGGTGCTCGGGCTGCCGGCGCACCTGCGGTCCACGAGCCTGCTCACCTGGCAGGGCATCGCCGAGATGACCGAGCGGCTGCGGGTGCCGCACGGCGGCCTGCTGCTCGACATCGCCTGCGGCCGGGGCGGCTACGGCATCGAGATCGCCCACCGCACCGGCGCGCGGCTGATCGGGGTGGACTTCTCCGCGACGGCCCTGCGGCAGGCGGGGGCCGCCGCCGCCGAGCGGCTGCCGGCCGGGCGGGCCGAGTTCCGGGTCGGGACGCTGCTGGAGACGGGCCTGGCAGGTGGCACCGCGGACGCGCTGATGTGCGTGGACGCCCTGCAGTTCGCCGCGCCGCCGCTGGCCGGGTTGCACGAGTTCCGGCGGGTGCTGCGGCCCGGCGGGCGGCTCGCGGTGACCTGCTGGGAGGCCGTCGAGCCGGGTGACCCGCTGGTGCCGCCCCGGATCAACGCCGTGCACCTGCTGCGGGACCTGACCGCGGCGGGTTTCGCCGACGTCGAGGTCCAGGAGCGGCCGGACTGGCGGCAGGCCGAGCGGACGCTGTGGGAGACGGTGGTCGGGCAACCCGATCCGGACGCGGCGATGCGGTCGCTGCAGGAGGAGGGGCGCCGGGCCCTGGAGACGTTCGGCTTGCTGCGCCGGATGTTCGCCACCGCGACCGCGCCGTAACCGTTCATGCGCCCGGGTGGCCGGGCCAGGTGATCGGGCCGTGGCCCGGTCAGCTCCGTGGCAGGCGCGGGCCTCGCCTGTGATCATCCGGCCGGTGCCGGTTATCGGGGCTGTCGCGGGGCAGTGCCGTGGCATGGCTCTGCAGGACCCGCCGGCCTGGCTTGCGCGGTTGGGCCGGTCGGGCTGGCTGGTGACCGGTGCGATCGTGGGCGCGGCGGCGCTGATCGCCGGGCTGGGCCTGATCCTCGCGATCCTGGCGCCGGTGCTCGTCATCGTCGTGATCGCCGCGGCGCTGCAGCCCCTCGTCGAGCGGCTGCGCCGGCGCGGGGTCCCGCCGGCCCTCGCCGCGCTCATCGGGGCGTTGTTCGTCCCGGCGATCCTGGTGCTGCTCGGCATCCTCACCGTGCGCACCGTGTCCTCCGCGAGCTCCGACTGGGCCACCGTCGCGGCCGACGCGGGCCGGCACCTACGCACGGCGCTGGGTGCCGACCCGTTGCACACGCTCATGGCCTCGAAGCAGTGGCAGGCCGCGCTGTTCGGCGTCGGCTCGGCGGTGCTGAGCGGCGCCGCGCTCGCCGGTCAGGCCGCGATCGGCGTGCTGCTCGGCGCGTTCCTGCTCTTCTACATGTTCAAGGACGGCCCGGCGCTCGTCGATCACCTCGACCGGCGGCTGCCGCTGCGGCCGGGGCTGACCCGGGAGTTGCTGAACAGTGCCGCGCTCCGGATGCGCCAGTACGTCCTCGGCACGACCGTGGTGGCCGCCATGGACGCGCTGGTCATCGGGCTCGGGGCGATGGTGCTCGGGCTGCCGCTGATCGGCATGATCGCGCTGATCACGTTCGTCGCGGCGTACGTGCCGTATCTCGGCGCGTGGGTCTCGGCGGCCTTCGCGGTGCTCGTCGCCCTCGGCGCCGGCGGTCCGGAGGCGGCCACCTGGATGCTGGCGATCGTGCTGGTGACGCAGAACGTGCTCGAGGGGGTGCTGCGCCCGTTCGTGTTCGGCCGGGCCCTGGACCTGCACCCGGTCGCGATCCTCGCGGTCACGATCGTCGGCGCTGCCATCGCTGGACTGGTCGGGGTGCTGCTCGCGCCGCCCATCGCCGCGATCGCCGTCTCCTGGCAGGCGATGCTGCGCGCATCGCCTCTCCCCGATGACGACGTCGCAGCGACCGGCGGCTGACGTCAGCCGGCTCAGAAACCGATGGCCTCGCGGAGCAGCAGGACCGTGCCGCGGCCGGGCTCGAGCTCCCCGTTGAGGATGAGCAGGCGGTTGACGACGCTGGGACGGCCGTAGGCCGCCTGGGCCCGGACGCTCTCCAGCGGCAGGCAGTGCTCCTCGACCCGGCGCAGGGCGGCGCTCAGGTCGGGCACCACCTTCTGCGCCCCGACGATCCAGATGGCGCGGCCGGCACCGCCGGCGTAGCCGGGCACCTGGGCGCCGCTGGCCGAGGCGACGACGAGGGACCCGGTCTCGGTGACCGCGGAGACGCTGCCCACGATGACGTCGGGGCTGGAGATCATCGCCCAGATCTCGCGGGTGCTGGTGGCCCGGTCCATGGTCAGGGTCCGCGACTTGACCGCGTCGTAGCGCCCGCCGGCGTTGATGTCCTCGTCGATGCCGGACAGGCGGAGGGTCTCACTGGCCCCGGTGAACACACTGGCACCAGCCGGGATCAGCTCCTCGACGCGGACCCGGGCCGCGGCGACGTCGTCCAGGATCTCGACGGTGAAGTTGTTCGCCCGCAGCGCCGCCGCCGCCCGCTCCAGGACCGCCTCGGACGCCGGGCCCGTGAACCCGTCGGCGGGCTGGTCGGCCGGCCGGTCGGCCGGCTGGTCGGCCGGCTCGGTGGTCGGCGCCGAGCCGGCCAGCGGGCTGGTGTCCAGGTACCTGATCTCGTAGACCCGCTCGGCGAACTTCCAGCCGTCGCCGGTGCGCCGGTAGCGGTCGTGGTAGATGGCGAAGTTCTGCCCCTGGAAGCCGTTCTTGGTCCGCGCGATCTCCTGCATGTAGGTGCGGCCGGCCGCGGTGTCGCCGTCGAGCTGGATCGTGCCCGGATGGGAGTTCTGCACGAAGAAGTCCCATTGGGCCTGCAGCCGCTCGCCCCCGGCGATGATCTCATCCCGGCCGACCAGGTCGACCGGGACGTCCGGCATCCGCAGCGCGCCGTCGTCGGTGAACAGCGCGGCGAGGCGGGCCCGGTCGCGCATCATCGCCGCGTCGGTGAACTCACCGCGCAGCGCCTCGATCTCGACCCGGTCCGCGATCGCCTGAAAGTCCGTCATCGGTGTCCCCTGCTCAGTGGAAGATGGGTTGGTCTCACCGGTCCGACAGCACAGCGCCCGGAAATGTGAGGCTCACATTTCGGCGCGCTGTCTTGTCGGACCGGTGAGACCAACCGAGGGAGCCGCACGGTCATGACCACCCCAGCGATCATCAGCGAACGCCACCAGTTGATCAACCTGGCCTACCGGCTGCTGGGCTCCCTCGCGGAGGCCGAGGACGCCGTGCAGGAGACCTACGTCCGCTGGTACGCCATGTCCCGCGAACAGCAGGAGGCCATCGAGTCGCCCGGCGCCTGGCTGACGACGGTCGCCAGCCGCATCTGCCTCAATCTGCTGAACTCGGCCCGGGCCCGCCGCGAGCGCTACGTGGGCGAGTGGCTCCCCGAGCCGCTGCCCGACCACACGGAGTGGACCGGCCGGACCCCGGCCGACCCGGCCGACCGGGTCACCCTCGACGAGTCGGTCAACATGGCGTTCCTCGTGATGCTCGAGTCGATGACCCCGGCCGAGCGCGTCGCGTTCATCCTCCACGACGTCTTCCGCTACCCCTTCGCCGAGATCGCCGACATCGTCGGCCGCACCCCGGCGGCCTGCCGCCAGCTGGCGTCCTCGGCCCGCCGCCGCATCCGCGCGGCCCAGGCTCCCGCCGCCCCGGCAGCCCGGCAGGCCACCGTCGTCCGTGCCTTCAAGGCGGCCTGGGAAGCCAGGGACGTCGACGCGCTCATCGGCCTGCTCGACCCCGACGCCACCGCGACCGCCGACGGCGGCGGCCGGGCCAGGACCTTCCTCGACCCGATCGAAGGCGCCACGGCGATCGCCCGCGCCTGGATCGAGATCGCGCACCAGGCCCCGGCGGGCGTGACGTTCCTGGAACGCACCGTCAACGGCCGTCCCGGTCTGGTCGCCCAGCAGGACGGGCACACGCTGACGGTGTATGCGTTCGCCGTCGCCGACGACCGGATCAGCCGCATCTGGGCGGTCCGCAACCCGGAGAAACTCCGCCCCTGGACGGCCGACTGAACCGGCCCGCACCAGGTACCGTGGTGATCAACTCACGGGAGGCCAGGTTCGATGGGTGCGAAGACCGCGCTGCTGGCGTTCGCCGAGGGGGACCTGCGGACCGTCCTGCGGGGAGCGGTCCGGTCCGACCCGGCGGAGGTCATCGACCTCGTGCGCCGGTTGCACCCCACCTACGAGGTGACGCCGATCGGCGACGGCTCGCTCGGTGAGGACACCTACCCGCCGGACGACACGACCTACGCCACCGTCCTGGGCGGCGCCCAGCTGTTCTGCGACCAGCGGCTCGTCGCATACGACACGGCGCAACTGCTGCGGGCCGCGGCGGGCCGGCGGCTCATCATGCACCAGATGCACTCGGCGGTCGATGCGCTGTCCTTCGCCGTGTGGGAGAACGGTGACCTGGTCCGTTCGGTGGGCGTCTCCCCGGACGGCGGCGTCGTGGAGAACATCGGCGAGCCGTTCGAGTTCGAGCTGCCGTACTGGGCGGGCGAGCATCCGGTCGGGCCGATGTTTCCCGGCGACGATCCGTATCCGCTGCCCTTCCACCCGCTGGAGCTGGGTGACGCAGCCCTGCGCGGGTTGTTCGGTTTCATCCTCGAGGGCCGCCGCCGCCCGGACGACGTCGATCCGTTCGGCGTCCACCTGCACGGCTTCCGGGTGGCCGACCCGACCGGACGGGAAGCGGCGGAACGCGAGGCCAGGATGCGGCAGGTCCTGCAGCGTATGCGACCGCCGCAGCGGTTCCGGTTCATGCCGGACGGGCAGCTGCGCGAGATCGGCGACGATCCGGAAACCCGGTGACGCCGGAGGTCACCCCCGCGACAATGGCCGGCATGGATGAGGTCAAGGTCGTCGTCGCCCATCACGAGCGGGCGACCCTGCGCGTCGGTGACGTGTTCCTGAAGGTCGACGCCGATCAGGCGCGGATCGACGTCGAGGTCGAGGCGATGGCCCTGGCGCCGATCCCGACGCCGGTGATCCTGTGGCGCGAGCCGCCGGTGCTGGCGCTCGCCGGCCTGCCGGGCACGGCCCTCGGGCGCCTCGGCGAGCCGTCGGCCGCATCACCGGCGGCGTGGGCCGCGGCGGGGGCGGCGGTGCGGAAGCTGCACGACGCGCCGCTGCCGCCATGGCCGGGGCGCAGCGTCGAGGACATCGCCTCGGATCTCGACCGCGAATGCGGGTGGCTCGTCGCGAACGACGTCCTGCCCGCCGACCTGGTCACGCGCAACCGCCACGTGGCCGGGGCGGCGCTGCGGCAGTGGACGCCGGTGTTCACGCACGGCGACCTGCAGATCACGCACGTGTTCGTCGACGGTGACGAGGTCACCGGCGTGCTGGACTGGTCGGAGGCGAGCCGGGGCGACGCCATGTTCGACCTGGCCACGCTGACGCTCGGCCACGAGGACCGCCTCGGCGAGGTCCTCGCCGGCTACGGCACGGACGTCGACCTCGACGCGATCCGGGGATGGTGGTCGCTGCGCAGCCTGCTGGCGGTCCGCTGGCTGGTCGAGCACGGCTTCGACCCGTCCGCGCCGGGCTGCGAGTTCGACGTGCTGCGGGCCCGGATGTGACACCGGCCGGCGCTGGTCGTACACCTCCGGAAAAAACGGGATCACGGAGCCTCTGAGGACTGGTCGGCGTGGGCGATGCGGGTCAGCTCGCGCCACAGCAGCACGACGAAGACGGCCGAGCCGGCGAACGCGAACCAGAACGGGGCCGTCACGTCGACACGGGTCGCCAGTGCCCCGCCGATCGCCGAACCGATCACGAGGCCGCCGAAGACGCTGATCGTGTTGACGCTGCCGACGCGACCCTGCAGGTGGGTGGGGACCGCGCGCTGGCGGACGGTGATCGACGTGGTGCCCCAGATGAACGCGTGGGCGCCGAAGACGAAGAAGATGGCCGAGGCGACCCACGCCGACGTGGTGACGGCGAGGGCCAGGTGGGTGAGGGTCTCGACGATCAGACCGGCCCGCATGATGTTGCCGAGGCTCACGCGGCGGGTCAGCCAGCCGTACATGCCGGTGCCGAGCAGGCCGCCGACCGCGCCCACGGTGGTGAGCAGGCCGAACCCGACGGCGCCGAGGCCGAGGCGTTGCTGGGTGTAGAGGACCAGGACCGACCAGGCGGCGCCGAACGTGACGTTGAAGATGAGGATCGTCAGCGACAGCGTCCGCACCGCGGGGTGCCGGATGGTCCAGCGGAGCCCTTCGACGACGGCGTGCCGCACCCCGGCCGGTGGGGAGGCCGCCGCCGCGGTCGGGTCCTTGGGCAGGACGACCCGGGACACCAGCAGCACGCCGGCGCCGACGAGGACCGCCTCGGCGGCGAACGGCCAGGCAATGCCGGCCGCGAACAGGGCCGCGCCGATCGGCGGGCCGACGAGCTGGTTGAGGGTCAGGAAGCCGGCCTGGAGGCGGGCGTTGCCGATCGCGAGGTCGGCCCGGTCCACGAGCATCGGGGTGAGCGTCGCGGCGGCGTTGTCGGCGAACACCTCGGCCGTCGTCAGCAGGCCGAGCGCGGCGAGGGCGAGCGTGACGGTGAGCCGGTCGGTGACCATGCAGGCGATCAGCACGGCGAGGACGACGGCCCGGAACCCGTCGGCGGCCATGACGATCCGCCGGCGGTCGAGGCGGTCGGACAGGACCCCCGCGTAGAGGCCGAAGACCAGCGGCGGCGCCCACCGCAGCATGGCGGCGAGGGACACCAGGAACGCGTTGGTGGTGAGCGACGCGACGAGCAGCGGACCGGCCGCGACGGCGATGCCGTCGCCGAGGTTGCTCGTCCACGACGACGCCAGCAGCCACCGGAACCCGGTGCCGAGCCGGTCCGGCACGAGTTTGCTCAAGGTGCTCACGAGCACAGGACCCTACGCCAGGTTGAGTTCCGCTGCGTGGGCCACGACGGCGCGGCGGTTGGCGAGGCCGAGCTTCGTCAGCACCGCGGAGACATGGTGGTCGGCGGTCTTGACGGAGATGAACAGCTTGCCGGCGATCTCGGCGTTGGTGTGTCCCCGGGCGACGAGTTTGGCCACGTCGAGCTGGCGGTTGGTGAGCCCGGCGGGGTTGCCGCGGGTGCCCGTCCGGGGGCGTTGCGGCAGCTGGGCGACGCCGCGGCGGCGCAGGTCCAGCCGGAGCCGGTCGGCCACGGCGGTGGCGCCGAGCAGGTCGAGGCGTTCGATGGCCTGCACCTGGTCGTCGACGTCGGGGGAGTCGGCGAGCGCCATGGCCTCGTCGAACGGCGCGCCGGCGCGGCGCCACCACGCGGCCGCGTCGCGGTGCCGGCCGGCCAGCGTGAGCCGGTGCGGCTCGGCGACCTGATCCGCGGCAACCTGGTCCGCAGCAACGCCCGCGGCGATCTGGCCCGCAGCAACGCCCGCGGCGATCTGGCCCGCAGCAACGCCCGCGGCGGTCTCGCCCGCAGCAACGCCCGCAGCGACGTGGTCCTCGGCAACGCCCGCGGCGGTCTGGCCCGCAGCAACGCCCGCGGCGGTCTGGCCCGCAGCAACGCCTGCGGCGACGTGGTCCACGGCAACGGCTGCGGCGACGTGGTTTGCGGCGAGGCCGAGCCGGCGCAGCCACACGGCGAGGTCCCCGGCGACCCAGGCCGTGGCGGGCGTGACGGTCAGCGCCGCGGTCACCCGCGGATCCGGCACGCCGGTCAGCCACATGCGCTCGGCGAGCGCGGACAGCACCGGCAGGCGGCGCAGCGGCTCGTCGAGGCGTTCGGCGACGGCCCAGGCGGCGTCGAGGTGGTCGTTGACGACCCCGGTGCGGCGCAGCGGCAGCAGTGCGCTGATCAGGTGCGGCCACAGCGTCGCGAGGGGCATGCCGTCGCGGGCCAGGACGTCCGCGGCGTCCTCGGCGGCGGCGCCCCACCGGCCGTCGAGGAACCGCAGCCGGGCCCGGACGGCGGTCTGCCAGTGGTTGCAGATCGGGATGTCACGGGCGACGGTGAACGCGAGGGACTCCTCCAGGACGTGTTCGGCCTCGCGGAGGCGGCGCTGCTCGACGTCGAGGTAGCTGAGGTTCGAGTAGCCGCTGGAGGCGAGCTCATCGAGGCCGTGGGCCTTGGCATCCTCGATCAGGGTGACCAGGTGCCGGCGGGCGCCGGGCACGGCGAGCCCGAGACCGGTCTCGGCCTGCACGACCGCGCTGCGCAGGCCCAGGGCCTCGTCGCCGGTGGCCTCGGCGATCCGGGTGGCGTCGGCGCAGAGCCGCCCGGCGATGTCCTGGTCGCTCTTGAGGTAGGCGAGGTACCCCAAGGTGACCAGCGCGCCACCGTGCTGGGCGCCGCCACGCTCCGGCGCGACGGCCGCGGCCCGGTCGGCGTGGCGTTCGGCCTCGTCGCGGCGGCCGCGGTAGTACTCGAACAGCGCGCACGACTCGTGTGCCGCAGCGAGCCCGGCCCGGTCGCCGGCCGCGTGCCAGAGCGGGAAGGTGGCGGTGACGCTGGCGATCGCCTGGTCGAGGCGGCTCGTCATGTACTGCTCGTACGCGAGCCGGGTCAGCACCTTGGCGCGCTCGCCGGGCGGGGCGCCGTGCACGCCGGCCACCGCGATCTCCAGGAACGCCACCGCGTCGGTGTGGTCACCGGCCCGGGCCGCCTCGACCGCGGCGTCCTGCGCGTAGCGGGCCGCGCGGGACGCGTCACCGGCGGCGACCGCGTGGTGGGTGAGCACCGCCGGGTCGCGCGGTTCGAGGCGTTCCAGGGCCTCGAGGAGCCGGGCGTGCAGGCGGGCCGCGCCGCCGGCCGGGATCGTGCTCTCCAGCGCGAGCCGGGCCAGCTCGTGCCGGAACACCAGGCCGGAGTCGCGCAGCAGCAGCCCGGTGTCGTGCAGCCGCCGCAGCGTCGGCAGGTCCACGCCGAGGGTGGGCAGCACCCGGTCGGCGAGCCGGTCCGGGGCGGTCGCGACCAGCTGCAGAACCTCCAGATCACCGGCGGCGATCCCGGCGGTGCGGGCCAGGACGGCGTCGCGGACGGTCGCGGGCAGCGGCCGCCCGGGTTCCTTCGCGACCTCGGCGACGAAGAACGGGTTGCCGCCGGTCAGCGGGTGCACCTGGGTGGCGTCCAGGCCGCTGCCGCGCAGCAGCAGCGCCACGCCGGCGACGGTGAGCGGGCGCAGGCGCAGCGTGCTGAGGCCGCCGAACTTGGCGAAGTCGCCGAGCAGCGGGCGCAGCTGGTGCTGGGCACCGATCTCCTCGTCGCGGTACGTGACGATCAGCGCGCACGGCAGCACCTCGAGCCGGCGCACCAGGAAGCGCAGCACCTCGACCGACGCGCCGTCGATCCAGTGCGCGTCCTCGACGACCAGCACGGTGGGTTCGGCGCGCAGTGCCGTGTAGGCGGCCTCGCACGCGGCCGGCGCGTCGTGCAGGTCCGCCGGCCGCAGACCGGGGATCAGGTCCCGGAACGGGCCGAGCGGCCGCGGTGTGACCAACGGGTCGCAGCCGCCGCGCAGGACCCGCAGGCCTGCCGCTCTGGCGCAGGCCACCTCGACGAGCGCGGACTTGCCCGCACCCGGCTCGCCGGTGATCGCGACCCCGGCGCCGGTGCCCCCGGCCGCCGCGGCCACCGCACGCGACAGCGCGACGAGCTCGCCGTCGCGTTCGAACAGGTCCATGTCGTGATTGTATGAGCGGACAGCGCAGCGTCCCGGGCCGCTCATCAGCAGCGCAGAATCGGCTCACGCCGACACCCGAGCGCAGCGCAGGCGGCGGCATGAGCGGCCAGCGCAGCGTCTCGGGCCGCTCATCAGCAGCGCAGGATCGGCTCACGCCGACACCGGAGCGCAGCGCAGGCGGCGGCATGAGCGGCCAGCGCAGCGTCCCGGACCGCTCATCAGCAGCGCAGGATCGGCTCACGCCGACGCCCGAGCGCCGCGGCACGAGCGGCGCCGCCGGGCCTGGAAGACCCGGCGACCGCCGACCCGTCAGGCCGATCCGGCCGTCTGGGGGCCGAACTCGTTGGCGACCACCGACACCAGGTCGGCCGGGAAGCCGCCGCGGCGGGCGTGCTCCCGGATGGTCTCCGCGTCCTCGGTCTCGTGCACGCAGTAGATCTTGTCACCGGCGACGTAGCTGGTCACCCAGTTGTACGGCACACCCAGCGACGCGACGGCCGCGTTGGACGTCTTGGCGATCTCGGCCAGCTGCTCCGGCGTAAGGTTCGCGGCGCCCTCGATCTGACGCTCGACGAGGAAACGTTGCACTGTGGTGCTCCCTTGAACGTTGCCGCGGCGCGGTGCCGGCGGCGATGAGGCAAGCCTCGCCGCCGCCGGCCGCGCCGACATCGGGAGCGGTTCCCTATTCGCGCACGGGGAGTCCGGTGGGTGGTGCGGCCCGGCGGCGGGCCCTGGCCGGCAGCACGACGAGGGCGCCGGCCCCGGTCAGCAGCAGTGCCGTGCCCCACAGCAGCAGCACCGGCAGGATCCCGCCGTCGCCGGTCTTCGGCAGCGCCTGCCCGGCGGCCTCCGCGGCGGTCGCGGCCGTGGACTTGACGGTGAACTTGGCGACGATCGTCGTGTCCACCGGCCCGGTCACCGGGTCGCTGCCGTTGTTGCACTCGGTGTCCACCTGCGGGTGGTCGAACAGGATGTCCGCCACCGTCAGCGTGACCAGCCCGGGCGTGCCGGCGGTGAACTGGCCGGTGAGCGTGGCACCGGGCACCGTCGCCTGGGCCGCGATCGCGCCGTAGGCCGGGCCGGCCAGCTTCACCGTGCCGGTCTGGGCGCCGCTGAGCTTCACGGTCGCGGTCGGTTTGAGGTCGCCCGCAGTGATCGGCGCCGGGCCGTTCTTCCCCCCGTTGTCGAAGGTGTACGTGATGGTCACGTTCGCGCCGTACCCCGGATTGGTGGGCGACATGCTCAGCGTGTGCGTGGCCGTCCAGTCGCGGATCGTGCTGAGCGTCTTGCACTTCATCGTCACCGATTTGGGCCCGAACGTCTCCGCGGGGGTGGTCGCCTCGGTGCTCGACGCGGACGAACTCGCGGACGGGCTTGCGGACGGGCTCGCCGACGGGCTTGCGGAGGGGCTCGGGGACGCGGAGGGTGAGGGCGAGCCCGACGGAGCCGGTGCCACCACGGACGACAGCGTGATCGGGGTGTCCACCGGCGCGGCCTTGTGGTCCCGGTCGCCGGTCGCCGAGCAGTACGTCGTCGCGGTGACGTTGGCGAACGCCACCTGCCGGACCGTCAGCGTCACGGTGCCGGCCGTCGTCGCGGTGTACGTGCCCGTCGCGCTGATCGGGCCGAGCGGCACCGCGGCCGCCTTCGCCGAGGCCGGGTACGCGGTCTGATTGAGCGTGACGCTGCCGGTCTGCGCGCCGCCGACCGCGACCGTGACCCGCACCGGCACGTCACCGGCGTTCAGCGGCACCGGGCCGTTGGTGACGCCCGCCGCGGCGGCGAGGGTGACCGTGACCGTCTGCCCGGCCGCCGGGCTGGCCGGGGACTGGGTGAGGGTGAATGTGTCGTTCCAGCTGGTCGGTGAGGTGCCGGTGCCGGCGTCGCTGAAGTACAGCCGGCAGCCGAGGGTCGCGGCGACGGGGTCGGCCGCGAGCGCGGGCACGGCGAGGCCCACGAGTGCCACGGCCGCCACGACGGCGGCTCCGGTCGCGATGCGGCGCACGGTGCTCACATCCCTTCCGCGGCACGGGCCCGCCGCCGCCGGGCCGGCAGCACGACGAGCAGCCCGACACCGAGGGTCAGCAGCGCCGAACCGGCGAGCAGCACCACGAACGGCTCGTCGCCCGGCCCGGTCTTCGGCAGCGCGGTGGGTTCCGTCGTGGCGGCCGCCGCCTGGGTCGTCGTCGCGGCTGCGGCGGCGCCGAAGGTGAGCTTCACCGACGCCTTGTTCGCGGCGATCTCGCCGGCGTTGCCGCCGGACGGCAGGATCTGCGCCGCGATCACGCAGGTGCGCTTCGTGCAGTCGAAGGTGCCGAACTTCTGCGCCAGTTTCAGCGTCACCGTCGGCAGCTTGCCCGCGGCGTCGGCGTTGACGAACTGGCTGCCGCCGGCGAGGTTGCAGTCGGTGGGGCCCTTCACCTCCTCGATGCACTGCCCGACCGCGATCTGCTTGAGATTGGGGGTGAACCCGCTGCCGCCGACGGTCACCGAGGCACCATCGGTCAGGCCGGTGGTCTTGCTGACCGTGAGCGTGGGCGCGGCCCACGCGGGCGCCGCGCCGAGCGGCACGATCCCCGCGAGTGCCGCCGTGACCAGCACCGCCAGGGTCGGGATCCGTCGTTGCATCGGAATTCTCCTCATGTCGTTGCGCCTGAACGGTTGACGGCGGCTCATGTCGTTGCGCCGGAACGGTTGACGGCGGCGAGGTCGGTGCCGAGGTAGGACCGCACCACCGCCGGGTGGGCGCGGACGTCGTCCGGGGTGCCGTCGGCGATGATGCGGCCGCTTTCCATAGCGACCATCCGGGTGGCGAGGCGGGACAGCAGCGGCAGGTCGTGCTCGATGACCAGCAACGTGGTGCCGAGCTCGCGGTGCACGCGCAGCAGCAGGTCGCCCAGCGCTGCGCCGTCGGCCTGGGAAACGCCCGAGGACGGCTCGTCCAGCAGCAGCAGCGCCGGTTCGAGGGCGAGCAGGCAGGTGATCTCAACCATCCGCCGGGTACCGGTGGACAGCGCACCGACCAGCGAACCGGCCACTGTGGACAGTCCCATCAGGTCGATCAGCTCGTGGGCCCGTCCGGCCTTGCGCCGCTCGGCCAGGGGCGCACCGAGTGCGGAGGCGAGCAGCCCGCTCGGCGCGGTCCGCTCCCCCGCGGTCATCACGGTCTCCAGGACGGTCATCGTGGCGAAGAGCCGCGCGTCCTGAAACGACCTCACCAGGCCGAGCTTCGCGCGGCGCTCGGGGGTGGCGCGGGTGACGTCCCGCCCGGCGAACGTGACGGTGCCGGCGTCCGGGGGCACGAATCCCGCGATGATCTCGAACAGGGTGGTCTTTCCGGCGCCGTTCGGGCCGATGATGCCGAGCACCTCGCCGGCCTCGACGTCGAGGCGGACCCCGGCGACGGCCGTGACCCCGCCGAACGACCGGGCGATGTCGCGCACCACCAGCAGCGGTTCCCCGGGCGCGGGCGCCCTGACGGGCCCGGTGCGGGCCGGCAGCGTCGGCGCCGCGTGCCGTCCGGTGACACCTTCCCCCACGCGCTGCGACGGGATGCCGTCCACCGCCGTGCGGCGTGCCGGGCCCCCGGCCGTCGTGCGCGGCCGTGCTGCTTTCGCCGCCGCACCTCCAGCCAGTCCGTCGCCCGCCGCGCCTCCAGGCGGGCCGTCCGCCACCGCGGCTCCAGGCGGGCCATCCGCCACCGCCTTGCCGAACACGCCGTCCACCACCGCGTCGCCGAGCCGGCCGTCCACCGCCACGGCTCCAGCCAGTCCGTCGCCCGCCGCGGCTCCAGGCGGGCCGTCCACCATCGCCTTGCCGAACACGCCTTCCGCCACCGCGTCGCCGAGCCGGCCGGCCACCGCCGCGCTTCCAGCCAGTCCGTCGCCCCCCGCGTCTCCAAGGCCGCCGCCCGCGGCGGCTCCAGGCGGGCCGTCCACCACCGCCTTGCCGAACACGCCGTCCACCGTCGCGGCTCCCGGCGGACCGTCCGCCGCCGGGTCGCCGGGCGGCGGCGCCGCGGTGGCGGCCGGTGGTCTGGTCCAGCGGGCCACGAGGAGGTCGCGGGCGCGCACCACCAGGCCGCCGAGCCCGCCGGGCAGCAGCACGACGACGAGCAGCCAGGCGAGGGTGAGCGCGGCCTGGCCGGCGATGCCGAGGTCGACGAAGGCGGGGATGCCGACGATGACGAGCGCGCCGAGCAGCGGCCCGCCGAGCAGCCCGATGCCGCCGACGACGGTGACCGCGACGACGTCCACGCTCGCCCCGGCCGGGAAGCTGTTGACGGTGAGCTGCGTCTGCCCGTGGCCGATGACGGCACCGCCCAGTCCGGCGAGGGCGCCGGCGACCGCGTACGCCTGCAGCTTGCGCAGCGGCGCGGACACCGTCAGCGCCCTGGCCGCCTCCTCGTTGTCGCGCAGGGCGGTGAGCAGCCGGCCGAACGCGCCGCGGCGCAGGTTCGCGGTCAGCCACAGCCCGAGTCCGAGCATGAGCAGGGCGAACAGGTAGTAGTCCTTGGCTACCTCGAGGGTGTAGCCGGCCCACCGCGGTTTCGGGGTGGCCACCCCCGAGCCGAGCAGCCAGTCCCGGCGCAGCAGGAACGTGCTGGTCGCCAGGGCGAACGCGAGGGTGGTGACGGCCAGCGCGAGCCCCCGCAACCGCAGCGCCGGCACGCCGACGGCGGCGGCGGCGAGCGCGGCCGCGGCGCAGCCGGCGACCACCCCGACGAAGAAGTTGCCGGTATGCGCGGCGACCCGCACCGACACTGCGCCGCCGATGCCGGCGAACGCGAACTGGCCCAGGGACAGCTCCCCGGCCACGCCGGTGACGACGAGCACCGACAGCGCGACGAGGGTGAAGCCGGCGACCGTGGTCAGCGCCGACGCCGTCTGGTTGTCCACCAGATACGCGAGCGCCGCGGCGAGCAGGAACCCGACGCCGGCGGTGAGCCGGCCGAGGTGGCGCACGGGCCACGGCCCGGACAGTGCGCCGGCGCCGGAACGCGCCCAGCCGCCGTCGTCGGTGTCGCGCCGGCCGAGGCGGGGCTGGCGCAGCAGGGCGATGAGGATCGTCGCGCCGAGCACGACCTGTACCACACCGGCACCGGACGACCCGGACAGCAGGATCTGTTCGAGCACGCCGATGCCCAGCGACGCGGCGAACGCGACCGGGATCGACGACAGCCGGGCGATGACCGCGCCGGCCAGGCCCTTGAGCAGCAGGTCCGGTCCGAGGGTCTCGATCGACTGGGCACCCTGGGTGGGGGTGACGAGAATGGCGGAGAAGGCGGCGATGCCGCCGGCGATCGCCCAGGCGACGGTCGCCATCCGCGGTGCGGCGACCCCGTCGAGCAGCGCGGCTGACGGCTGGTCGGCGGCGGCGCGGATGGCCAGGCCGTGCCGCGACTGCTTCAGGAACAGCGCGAGCGCCACGAGCAGCAGCGGGGTCAGGATCAGCATCGCGGTGAACGCGGGCCCGACCGGGGTGCGCCCGACCGTGAACGAGGGCAGTCCCGGCGGGCGGGGGAACGTGGCGCCGCTGACCCCCTGCCGGTTCACCAGCAGCGACACGACGAGGATGAACTGGGACAGCCCGAGCGTGGCGATCATGCCGATGACCCGGGAACGGTGCCGCAGCCGTCTGACCACGCCCGCCTCGACGGCCGCCGCGACACCTGCGGCGACCGCCATCGCGGCCGGGAACGCCACCCAGTACGGCAGGCCCTCCCCGGCCACGAGCCGGCCGAGGACGGCGGCGCCGAACACCCCGATGGAGCCGTGCGCGAAGTTGACGAACCGGCTGGAGCGGTACACGAGCACCAGGCCGACGGCCAGCAGCGCATACGTGAGGCCGGTGAACAGGCCGAGCAGGATCCGGTCCGGCCCGAAGTCGTAACCCAATACGCTCATGCCGTCACCTCCGCTGCGCTCCGGCGCCGGCCTGAGCTCCAACCTGCAACTCTGATTCGCGGCTCCTCGCTCCGCTGCGGGCCGCTCATGCGTGCCCGCCCAGCATCAGTTGCTGCACCAGTTCCGGCTGCTGGGCGAGGTGGGCGGAGGTGTGCTCGGCGACGATCGTGCCCTTCTCCATGAAGTACACGCGGTCCACCAGGGACAGCGCGACGTTGACCGACTGCTCCACCACGAGCAGGGAGGTGCCGAGCCGGTTCAGCCGGCGGACCATCTCCAGGAGCCCACCGACGACGACGGGGGCGAGGCCGAGGGAGAACTCGTCGATGAGCAGCACCCGGGGCCGCTGGATGAGGGTCTTGGCGAGGACCAGCATCTGCCGTTCACCGCCGGACAGGGTCGAGGCGGGCTGGTCGCGCCGCTCGTACAGGCGCGGGAAGACCGCGAACGCACCGTCGATCGCGCGGCGCAGGCGGCCGTCGCGGCGGCTGACCGTGTACCCGTACATGCGCAGGTTCTCCGTCACGGTCAGCGACCCGAAGGCCTGCTGACCGACCACTGTGGACATGCCGAGCCGGACCCGGCGGGCGGCCGGCACCGCGGTGATGTCCCGCCCGTCCAGCAGCACCCGGCCGGTCGCGGGGCGGTGCAGGCCGGCGAGCACCCGCACGAGGGTGGTCTTGCCGACGCCGTTGGGGCCGCACAGCCCGACCATCTCGCCGTCCGCGACGCGTACGCCGACGCCGTAGAGGACCTGGATCGGCCCGTAGGCCGCGTCGACGCCGGTGCAGGCCAGCGCGTCAGCGGGCGGCAAAGGGCACCTCCTCGCCCTGGTAGGCGAAGCAGCCGCAGCCGCCGTCGTACGCGATGGCGCGGTAACCGTTCGCGGCCGAGAACCGGCCCGGGCCGAGCAGTCCCGCGAACCCCGTCGCGGGGCGGAACTGCGTGCCGAGGGCGCGGGCGGCCTGCGACCACGCCGACGCGTTGAGGTCGGCGCCGAGGTTGCGGGCGCCGGCCTGCAGCAGCAGCGCCGCGTCGCAGTACGGGAACGCGACGCGGGCGTTCTCCCGGGTCGCGAACTTCTGGCCGTCGGCCGCGAAGATGTCCACGCAGGCGCGTTCGGCGTCGGTGCCGGGGAACGGATACGCGCTGTCCGGGACGTCCTGGCTGGGGTTGAACCCGATCCCGACGGCGCCCTGCAGACCTTCCCGCGGGATCGTCGCCGGGTTGTTCACCAGGAAGGTCAGGTTGTCGAAACTGGACAGTGCGTAGCGGGCGGTGAAGCTCTGCGCGGCGGCGACGGTGAGGAAGAACGACGCCATCCGCGCGCCGCCGAGGAAGAACACCCGCTCGACGCCCTTGGCCCGGAAGTCGACCGCGGCCTGGTTCAGCCCGGCGTTGAGGGTGCCCAGGTCGGTCGTGTCGATCCAGGCGACCGTGGGTGTCACGTTGAGGCGTTTGAGCTCGGGTACGGCCAGCCGCTCGTACGCGGTCCGGTTCGTGGGCGTGTCGGCGGCCACGACGCCGGCCTTGGTCGTGCCGGCGAAGTACTGCTGCTGCTCGAGGCTGCCGAGGAACGCGCGGACGAACTCGTCGTAGTCCGGGTAGCTGGCCGACCACAGGTACGGCGCCAGTTTCGTGAACGTGCTCTGGTCGTTGGCGACGAGGGTCGCGTCGAGCACCAGCGTGCGCCGGGACGCGTAGCAGGGGCGGGCGTTGCTCTGGAACTGCCCGGTCAGCACCACCGCGAACGCCTTGTCGTCCTGGGTGATCTGGTTGCACAGCCGTTCCTCGGCGGCTGGCGAGTCGTCGGCGGCCTCGTAGTTGCGGTAGACCGCGACCATCTTGCGCCCGGCGATGCCGCCGTTGGCGTTGACCCACGTCTCGAGGGCCTTGACCTGGCGCGCCGGGTCGCCGGCGTCGGCGGTCTTGAACCCGGTGACGCTGGCGGTGGCCTTGAGGTCGACGCCGACGAACACCACCTTGACGCTGTCGGCGGTGACGCCGGGGCCGGCACCGGTGCGCGGCGCGCCGTCGTCGTCCGCGCCGTCGCCGTCCAGGGCGCCGGGCATCACGGACGAGCAGCCGGCGAAGGCCACCACGGCCGCGACCGCCGCGATGCCCGCCCGCAGCGCGAGGGACCAGTCATGCACCCGCACCGGGGCTCCTCTTCTGCCGGCCGAACCGGCCTTTCCGTGGTGGACGCTGCAGTGCGGCCCGCCAGTCGTCGGCGTCCGCGTGGCCGGCGAGGTACGCGTCCAGTTCGCCGAGGTCCACGACGGCGGACCGGGTGGTTTCCTGGACATCAGCTTTGGTGCGTTCCCCGGTCAGGACGGCGTCGAGGGCGGCGAGGTCGACGATCGCCGTGCCGCCGTCGCCGTCCGGTTCGCCGATCAGCCGGCGCAGGGTCGCGGCGCTGATCTGGGCCCTCGCCCGCCGGCGGAGCCGTTTCGCGCCCGGGGCATCGTCGAAGACGAGCACGGCGCCGAGCGCGGGCACCCGTACCAGCGGCGGCAGGAGCAACGGGTCGTCGCTGTGCGGGACCGGGTCACCGGCGCGGCGCCAGGCCCGCAACCGGCGGTGGACCCCGAGGACGATGAGGGCGATTCCGATCGCGTTGAGCGCGAACAGCCCCCACGGGTACGCGTCGTAGGCCACGGACGCCTCGCCGAGCCCGGCGATGTCGGCGCGGACCTGGTAGCGGCCGAACGCCGCGAACGGGATCGTCACCGGCACCCGGTACTCACGGGTCTCGCCGGGCCGGATCTCGCCGGAGCGCGGCGCGGCCGTCGGGTCGCCGCCGCCCTTGCCGACGCGCACGTTGAGCGGCAGCTCGCGGAGGCTCTGCGCGCCCGGGTTGCGGACCTCGTAGACCAGGGTGCGTTCGGCCCTGGCGCCGAACCATTCGCTCCACGACGGGCGGCCGTCGAGGCGGATCCGCACCACGTCGAGCCGCGCCACGGTGCTCGCCGCGGTCGGGGCCGGGCCGGTGGCGTGACCGGGAATCTCGAGCGGGACGTCGACGTGGCCGATGGCGCCGGTGCCGACGAGCGCGACGTGCACGACGCACGGGCACGGGCGCGGCGGGTCACCGACCCGGATGTCGACGCTGAACGTGCCGTCGGCCCTGGCCGGGGTGGCGAGGGCCGCGCGCATGTCGCAGGCGCCCGAGCCGGTCATGGCGAGCTCCCCGCAGGTGACGAGCTGCAGCAGCTGCCCGGCCGGCCATCCGGCGCCGGTGACCTTCAGCGTCGCGCCCGGCTTTGCCGACGGGGCGCCGAGGCTCGCGGTCAGGCCGTCGGCTCGGGCCGGTGCGGCCGGCCCGATGGCGACCAGCAGTCCACACAGGACGGTGAGAATCCGCCTCATCGCACCGTCACCGGTTCGGGCAGTCGCCTGCGGGGCTTGGCGGTGTGGGCTTTGGCGTGGCGCCGCCGGTACCAGATGAACAATGCGATCGCGGCGACGATGACGGCGAGGGTCGGCCACGAGACCACCACCGTCGTGTCCTTGCCCCTGGCCCGCACGCCGCCGTCGGCGGTGACGGTCACCGAGGTCGTGACCACGTCGAACGGCCACACGCCGCTGATGGTGCCGCCGAGGCGGGTCCGCGCGCCGGGCAGGAGGTCGATCTGCGGGGTGCTGCCGTGCTGCCGGATCTTGTGACCGAACAGGCCCGTGACCTTGACCTGGAGGGTCGGCGGCAGGTGCAGGTTGCCGGTGTTGACGACGTCGTACGAGTATGAACCGTCCACTGTGGTCGGCAGCCAGGGCGTGTCGTTGTTTGTCTGTACGCCGTCGATCCGCAGGCCGGGCACGGTCGGTCCGCTGACCCGCAGGTAGACGCGGGCGGCCACGGCGCGGCGGACGGTGACGTCGACGCCGTTCTGCTTCGTGGTCGCGCCCGGCTGCTCCTCCATGGCGACGACCCCGCCGACGTGGTCGCCGGGGGTCGCGTTGGTGGGCACGGTGATGACGAAGGGGACGTCGGCCTGGGATTTCGCGGGTACGGTCACCGTCGTGGCACCGACCCGCGTCCACGCGCCGATGTCGGTGTTGGTGGCGTCCTGGGTCCGCAGGCCGAACCCGCCGTCGTTGGGGGTGTTGTAGGCGTCGGCGCCGTAGAGGCGGAAGGTGCGCGGCTGGTCGGCGAGGTTGGTCACGCGGACCGAGTCCTGCACCGAGGTGCCGGGCGGTGATTCCAGGAAGAAGTACAGGCGGGGCGCGGGTCCCGGCTCGGCGGGCGGGGTCGGGTTGACCGACCACTCGCCGTTGTCGGCGGCGTGCGCCGGGCCTCCGGTGAGCGCGGTGCAGATCGCGATCGTGATCGCGATGACCAATTTCCGCAACGTCGTTCCTCCTGCTTGGAAGTGGGGGCCGGCAGGCCCCCACTTCGTTTGCCCTTCGCCTTCGCTGGCTGCGTTGCCGTTGCCGGCTGCGTTGCCCTCGCTGGCTGCGTTGCCTTTGCTGGCTGCGTTGCCTTCGCTGGCTGCGTTGCCTTCGCTGGCTGCGTTGCCGTTGCTGGCTGCGTTGCCTTCGCTGGCTGCGTTGCCGTTGCTGGCTGTTTGCTAGCTCAGCGTGATCGTGAGCGTCGCGGTGTAGCTGCCGGCCAGTTGGTTGGCCGGGATCTGCAGGTCGAGCGCGGCGCCGGCGTCGAAACCGCCACCCGTGCCGGCCGCGTTCGCCGGGGCCGAGCACAGGGTCGAACCGTCGACCGCACCCGCGGAACCCGCCGTCGCCGTCACCGCGTTGGTCGATCCTGCGGCGGCGACACACGTCGGGGTCCAGGTGAGGTTCGCCTTCGCGATGCTGCCGCCCGGCGTACCGGTGAAGTCGGTGACCGCACCGACCAGGCTCCAGCCGAAGGTGCTGCCCCGGTAGTCCGTCACGGTGATCGGCGCGAGCGCGCCGGTGCCGTGCTGGACGGTCCCGTTGAGCGTGACGCCGCTCAGCGTGACGTTGCCCGAGCCGGTCGTGCGGGACATCGCGAGGTTGCCCGCCGTGACCGTCTGGGACAGGTTGTAGGAGAGGTTGCAGGAACCCGTGGTGGCCAGCCCGGTCTTCGCCACGCAGGAGTCGGCCGAGGCCGTCCAGGTGGCGACCGCGAACAGGGTGCTCGGCCCGGCGCCCGACGTCGCGCCGATGTAGGCGGTGGTCGGGTCGTTGACGGTGAACGAGCCGCTGATCGCGCCGGTCGCGCTCGCCGTCGCCGTGACCGCCGCGTCCGCGGTGGGCGGCGGCGGAGGTGCGCCGGCCTTGTAGCCCCGGATGGAAACGGTGCTTCCCGGGTTCCAGTTGGTGCCACTGACCGCCACCGCGGTGCCCGCGCCGCCACCACCGGGGGTGATGGAGATGGCCGGTGCGCCGAGAATGGTGATCGGCGTGGTGACGGTGTTGGTGCCGTCGGACACGGACAGCGTCCGCGCCCCCGTCGTGGCGCCGGCCGGGACGACGAGCGTCCCGGTGCCCGCACCCGTGGCGTCGGTCGTGCCGGCCCCGCTGCCTTCAGCGGTGCCACCGCCGCCCGCGTTCTTCAGCGACGCGCTCAGCGTGGCACTTGCGTTCAGGCCGGTCACAGCGAAGTTGATCGTGTTCCCCGCCCGCGCCGCGCTGGTGACGGTCTGCCCGGTGACCGAGGTGATGCTGGTGCCGCCGCCGAACACGCTGTAGTTCTCGACGATCGTGCTCGCCGCCGGGGCGGCCTTGTGGTCCCGGTCGCCCGGGCCAGAGCAGTACGTCTTCGCGGTCGCGTTGTTGAACACGGCCTGCGTGACGGTGAGGGACGCCGCCCCAGCCGTGCCGGCCACGTAGGTGCCGGTCGCGGTGATGGAGCCGAGCGGCGCACCCGCGGCCGCCGCGGCGGTCGGATAGGTGGCCATGTTGAGCGTGACGGTGCCCGACTGGGACCCGCCGAGCGCCAACTTGATGATGACCGGCACGTCACCCGCGTTGAGCGGAACCGGGCCGTTGTTGGGTCCGGCCACTGCGGTGAAGGTGACGGTGACGGTCTGCCCGGGCGACGGCGTGGCCGGCGTCTGGGTGAGCCCGAACGTGTCGTTCCACGTCGTCGGCGAGGTGCCGGTGCCGGCGTCGCTGAAGTACAGCCGACAACCGAGCGAGTTCGCCGCGGGCCCGTACGCCTCGGCACTGGTGCTGCCGAGCGCGATGGCGGCGGTGAGGCCCAGGGCCCCGGCCGCCAACCTGGAGGGGGTCTTCATCGAATTGCCGCTTCCTCTCTGGTGTTTGCTCCGGCGGTCTGCCCCACCGCATCCAGTCGCCGTTTCGCAGAGTGGAACGATGTTTCTTCGGTGGTAACGTCTATGAAGGCAGTCGCATCTCCGGTTGTCAACCGTCCAGACAGGTGCTGTTGCCCCACGAGCCGCAGTGCCCACATACCGGGACCGCTCCACCGACCCGGCCCGAGATCCAGCCGGCGATTGAGGTCTGCGCCAGACCCGACGTTCGGTGCGGATGCCTTCGCTCCGTTTCCTTGGGCGGGCTTCCTTCGCCTTCCGCACCGGACAGTCCCTGACCCCGCTTCGTGACGTTTCGCGTCCACCACAGCGAACGGCCGGCGCCCCGTCCCTGAGATGCCGCCACCACGGACGTCGGCACTGTGGCCACCAGTTCCAGGCCCGTGCGCCCGCTGCCGAGGTCGATTTGCCGCCGGCCTGTCCGCTTCGGTCAGCCCCCGGCGCGCCGATGCTCACGCCAACAGACGCCGCGGCTGGAGCCGCGCTGGACAGGGCCCCGAGCCGGCATGTCAAGGCCGACGCCGACGTCGACGGCGGCCCGAGCTTGGGCCGGCCCGAGCTAGCGAACAATCTTGCGGCCGTGCCCGTGCGCCCGCTGCCGAGGTCCATGTGCCGTCGGCCGGTCCGCTTCGGGCAACCCCCGGCGTGCCGATGCTCACGCCACACACGCCGCGGCCGGAGCCGCGCTGGACAGGGCCCCGAGCCGGCATGTCAAGGCCGACGCTGACGTCGCCGCGGCCCGGACTTGGGCTGGGCCCGAGCAAGCGAACAATCTTGCGGCCGTGATCGAAGGTTGACGCTGGTCATGGGCGACCAGACCCGCCCTTCGATCATGAGCGTTCACCCGTCCGATGGCGGGTCGGGGTTCCCGTCCGCGCGATCACCCGCCTGATCGGCGCCGTCCTCGCCGAACAAGCCGACGAATGGAGCGAAGGCCGCCGCTACGTGTGCCTTGAAATCCTCACCGAGGCCCAGCGCACCGTCATCACCACCGAGAGGACGAAACCACAGACGCCCTCGACCCAACTCGCCGCCGCCTGACATCAACCACAACGGATCAGCGCCGACCACCTCCCACACCACCAGCGCGGACCCGACCCGGCGCGGAGCAGCACGACACGACCCGGCGCAGCCCAGCCCAGCACGCCAGCGCGACACGGGGCCAGCGCGACACGGGCCAGCGCGACACGGGGCCAGCGCGACACGGGGCCAGCGCGACACGGGGCCAGCGCGACACGGGGCCAGCGCGACACGGGGCCAGCGCGACACGGGGCCAGCGCGACACGGGGCCAGCGCGACGCGGGCAGCGCGGCCGACGCGGGCAGCGCGGCCGACGCGGGCAGCGCGGCCGACGCGGGCAGCGCGGCCGACGCGGGCAGCGCGGCCGACGCGGGCAGCGCGGCACAACAAACGTGCGGAAGGCGCGCGCCATCACCGCCTGGCAGCAAGCAGTTGCGCCACCTCGGGCAGGGTCACCTCAGGCGTGCAAGCAATTAGGGCGGAGAGCGTGCGGCGAGGAACTGCAGGAACGTAGCCGATGGACAGATGACCCCGTGACAGGCCGGAATCGAAGCGCGATCAATGCAACTGCACCGAGGTGGAATGCCGCGACGACCGTCGGCCGAGGCCCACGCAAGGTGCTCGTTGCGGAGTGCCGGCGGCCCAGGTCGACGGCTGGCGCGCAAGCCTTGCCTGGAACGGTGCCGCCGAGTTGCCCGAATGCTGCTGAAGCCGGACACGGAGGCGTCGGCTGCCTCTGACTCAGCCGTGCCTGCTCCCGGCACCGCGCCAGCAGGCGTGAGAGCCAGACCAACGGGCGCTGCAACCTGACCGTCAGCCACAGCAGCCGGCCCAGCAGGTTTGGCAACCGAGCCACCGACGTCGACACCCGGCTGAGCAGGAGCTGCAACTCCCCGCTCAGGTGAAGGCGCAGGCATCGGAACCGCGCCTACGGGACCGGCCTCGGCACCAACAATCCTGGCCACCAGACTCACAGCGTCCGAACCCAGTTGAGCAGCAGTTGGAGCCAACTGCCCAGGCGAAGGAACACGAGCAGCACGACCAACCGCAGACGCCCGGCGCGTGGCCGCGGCGCTCGAGCCGACGGCCCTGGCATCAGACGACGCTGGAGCCGGCCGCGTGGGCGGAGACACAGGCGTTGAAGCCGCCGGCACCGACGAAGCCACACGAGTTGGAGCCGACCGCGCGGGCGAAGCGGAACGAGCTGGAGCCGACCGCGCCAGCGAAGCCACACGAGCTGGAGTCGGCCGCGTGGGCAAAGCCACACGAGCTGGAGTCGGCGGCGTGGGCAAAGCCACAGAAGCAGGGCGACCAGCCACAGACGCTCGGGACGCGGTCACGACACCCAAGCCGACAACTCCAGCACCAGCCGGCGCAGGAGCCGACCGCATGGACGAAGACGAAGGCGCAGCACGACCAACCACAGACGCCCTGTCAACCACAGATGTGCGGGACTCGGTCGCGGCGTTCGAGACGACGATCCTGGCATCAGACGACGTTGGAGCTGGCCGCGTGGGCGGAGGCACAGGAGCAGACGAAGGCGTGGCAGCCGGCCGCGCAGGCAGCGGAGCCCGACGCGCAGGCAGAGCAGGCCGGCGAGTAGGCGCAGGCGGACGCACAGGCATATCGGCAGGTACGGACGCAGGCACAGACACGGACGCAGGCACAGACACGGACGCAGGCACAGACGCGGACGCAGGCACAGACGCGGACGCAGGCACAGACGCAGGCACAGACGCAGGCACAGACGCTGGAGCGGTTGGCGCTGGGCCGGTATCAGCGGTCGGTGTGGCTGTGGGACGGTTCGACGCTGACAGCGCCTCGGCCGAGCGCAGCCGGGCCAGCTTCGTCGCGTGGCGGGCCGCCAGCCCGTGGGCACGAGCCTCTGCGAACTCCGCCCGCACCCGGGCCCGCTCCTCGCGCCGGCGCTGGCGCTCGGCCCGCGACGCTGCGAAACGTGCGTCCCAGTCGATCGACTCGAACGGCACAAGAGGACTGGAATCTGGTGCTTCCAAAGAGAAACATGGTCTTGGCACGTGCCGCCTCCCCCCGGTAGGCGCTGCCCTCCATTCTCGACGGTGCCCACCACCGCGTCCAGCGCCATGACGCTCAGCGATCAGTGCCGTACCTCAAGTGGCGGTGGTCTGGATCAGGGTTGCGCAGGATGTAGGGTCGTCGGAGAACGGGAGATGGCCGCAGCCGGGGAGGCGGACGTGGCGGGCGGTGGGCAGCGCGGCGGCGGCGCGGCGGGCCTGGAAGGCGGGCAGGATCGCGTCGCGGCTTCCCCAGGCCACGGTCACTGGGATGTCCGGCAGCGCGCCCGGGTCGCGGAACCGGTGCCCGGCGAACGCCGCCCGGGCGGCTGGGAAGCCCGGCGCTGCCACGAGGGCGTCGACGTCGGCGAGGCACGTCGCGGGGTCGAGGCGGGCGGGGTGACCGAAGAACAGGCCGAACAGCACCAGGCGGCCGGCCGCCGTGGCGGCAAGGGGCGGCAGCGCTGGGCGGGCCAGCCTGCCGAGCAGGCGTGCGCCGGTCACCGACGCCTGGCACCACCGCCGGGAGATCGGGCCCCAGAAGCCAATCGGCGCGAACGCGGTCACCGATCGGGCCACCCCGCGGCGGCCTAGTTCGAGGGCGACGCCGCCACCCAGCGAGCTGCCGGCGACGTGGAACGACGGGGACCCTGGCAGCGTCGAGGATGCGGGAAACACCGACGCGGCGAAGCGCTCCACCGCGTCAGCGAGAGCGGACACGTCCAACGACTGCGACTCCGGAAACGCCGACGATGCGGGAAACACCGACGCGGCAGAACCCTTAACCGCATCGGCGGGAGCGGGCACATCCAACGACTGCGACCCCGGAAACGCCGACGATGCGGGAAACACGGGCACGGCGGAACCCTCCACCGCATCGGCGGGAGTGGACACGTCCAACGACTGAGATTCCGGAAGCGCCGACGACGCGGGAAACACCGACGCGGCAGAACCCTTAACCGCATCGGCGGGAGCGGACACGTCCAACGACTGCGACCCCGAAAACGCCGACGATGCGGGAAACACCGACGCGGCGGAACCCTCCACCGCATCGGCGAGAGCGGGCACGTCCGAGGACGAGGACAAAGAAGATGAGGACGGGAAGGAGGAACCCGCGAGCGGGGAGGCGCCGAAGCCCGGCAGGTCGAGGGCGACGACGTCGAAGTGCAAGGACAGCATGGGCAGGAGCGGCTGCCACAGTTGCCAGCGGCTGCCGATGCCGTGGATGAGCAGGAGCGGGGCGCCCGTGCCTGAACGGTGGTGCGACAGGGCGGTCATCGGACCACCGTACTTGTTGACACGCGGCCAACAACAGGGCACGGTGGCTGCCATGCGGATGAGCGGCGGGCCTGCCGAGCGGGGCCGGCGGCTGGAGCCCGATGTGCGGCGTGAGCAGATTCTGGCCGTCGCGGCGCGGTTGTTCGGGGAGCGGCCCTACGCCGAGGTGTCCACAACGGACATCGCGGATGCCGCCGGGGTGGCGCGTGGGCTGATCAACCATTACTTCGGCACCAAACGAGGGTTGTTCATCGAGGCGGTCCGGGTGCTGGTCACGATCCCGGCGGTCGCGGTGGAACAGTTGCCCGAGGGGGACCTCGCGACCCGGGTCGACGCCAGTGTCACGTGGTTCCTCGACGTGGTGTCGCGGCACAGCAGGTCCTGGCTGGCTGCCGTCGACGGTGGTGGCGTGGGGCGCGACGCGGACATCGAGCGGGTCCTGCAGGAGGCCGATGACGTGGCCGCGGACAGCATCCTCGTCGCGGTCGGGCTGGACGGCGAGCGGGAGCACCGGGACGAGCTGCGGGCCATGGTGCGCGCGTACTGCGGCCTGGCGAAGGCCACCGCCCGCGAGTGGCTGGAGCACAAGACGCTCAGCCGGGCGCAGGTGCACATCCTGCTGTCGACGATGCTGGTCACGCTCGTGGAGAAGGTCTTCAAAGAGATCAGCAGACAACCATGAGGATCGCTGTCATCGGTGCCGGTTTCGGTGGCATCGCCGCCGCGCATCTGTTGCGTCAGGCCGGTTTCCGCGACGTCGTCATCTTCGACAAGGCGGACGGCGTCGGCGGCGTCTGGCGCGACAACGTCTACCCGGGCTGCGCCTGCGACATCCCCGCGCCGCTGTACTCGTTCTCGTTCGCACTCAACCCTGACTGGTCGCAACGGTTCCCGCCGCAGCCGGAGATTCTGCGGTACCTGCAACGCTGCGTCCGCGACTTCGGCCTGGAGACACGGCTGGGCACCGAGGTGACCGCCGCAGACTGGACCGGCGACGCGTGGCGACTGACCCTCAACAAAGGCACGACCAACAACGGCACGACCGACAACGGCACGACCAGCAACGGCACGACCAGCAACGGCACGACCGAGATGTTCGACGTGCTGATCCCGGCGATGGGCCAGCTGTCCCGCCCGGACATCCCGAAGCTCGCCGGCGCGGAGGACTTCGAAGGTCCAGCGTTGCACACCGCGCGCTGGGACGTGAACCAGGACGTCAAAGGCAAGCGGATCGCGGTCATCGGCACCGGCGCGAGCGCGATCCAGCTCGTCCCCGCCATCGCCGAGGAAGCCGCGCACGTCACCGTCTTCCAGCGCACGGCACCGTGGACGCTGCCGAAGCCGAACCGGCAGTACGGAGCCTGGCGGCGGGCGCTCAACCGCAGGGTGCCGGCGGTGATGCGGGCGGCGCGGGCCGGCACGTGGCTGCTGACGTGGGTGACCGGCAAGGCGGTGACCGGCAACCGGCCGGCCCGGCTCGCGGTGTGGGCGCTGTCCAGCGGGCAGCGGCTCGTGCAGGCGCGGGGCCTGCGGACAGCGGTCACGCCGGACTACGCGATGGGCTGCAAGCGGGTGTTGTTCACCGGCGACTGGTTCCGGACGCTGCGCCGCCCCGACGTCGACCTCGTCACCGCCGACATCGAGCGGATCACCGAAGCGGGGATCCGCACCACCGACGGTGAGAGCCGCGCGTGCGACCTCATCGTGTACGGGACGGGCTTCGCGGCCACCGAGTTCCTGGCACCGGTGCGGATCACCGGGCGGGACGGCCGCGCGCTGCACGACGAGTGGCAAAACGGCGCCTACGCGCACCTCGGCATTGCCGTGCCGGGTTTTCCGAACATGTTCATGATGTACGGGCCGAACACCAACACCGGCAACACCTCGGTGGTGTACTTCCACGAGGCGCAGGCCCGGTACATCGTGCAGGCGGTGCGGCTGCTGTCGGCGGGGCGCCCGGTCGAGGTGCGCGCGGAGGTGGCGGCGGCGTTCGACGCGGAGATGCAGCGACGGCTCGGCGCGAGCGTCTGGGTGGGTTGCGACAGCTGGTACCGCACCGACGGCGGCCGGGTCGTCACCAACTGGCCCGGCATGGCGGGTGAGTACGCCGCCCGCACCGCCCGGCTCAACGAGGCGGACTACACGACGACCCACTGAGCCGTCCCGAAGCACACCCGGAAAGCGGCGAACCACGCAACAGCGGAACCGAAGCGCACCCGGGAAAGCCGCGGCCACGAACGACAGCAGCGGCAAAGCGGCGGACTACGCAGCAGCGGCACCGAAGCGCATCCGGAAGTCGGCGGCCACGAACGACAGCAGCGGCCGCCGTCCGGCGAGGAACCGCAGCGGCCCGTCGGGTGCGATCGTCCACGCGACCCGGGCCGGGCCGTAGCGGGCGGTTGAGCGGACCGGCGTCGTCACTGCGCGCCCGGCAAGGTCCTGCACGACCCGGAACCCGACCGGCAGCCGCGGCGGGATGCCGCGGCCGGACAGCACCGAGGACGCGATCGGACCGTCCGGCGTGACGGCTGAAGCGGTGGCAGCGAGCGAGAACGACGCGAGATCCTTCGGGATCCCCCAGAGCTCCCGGCCGCCGTCGCGGGAGGCGACGCTGTCGACCCAGATGTGCGTGATGGTGACCCGCGGCCGCCAACCGGCCCGGGTCAGCACGGCCGACAGCAGCTCGCGGTAGCTCAGGTCACCGCCCGGCTGGTAGTCGACCCACGCGGTGCCGATGAACGCCCGGCCGAACAGGCGCAGCACGCGAACCGAGGATGGCACCGCGGGCACGTCAGCGAGCGGCACGGCCCAGACGGACACGTGCATCCGGCCGCGCAGCGACCACGGCGGTGGTGGATATGAGCGAAGCCCGTCGATGCCCACGACGGCACTCTACGCCTCTTGACAGTCTGCCAACAAGCGGAGGTAAATGACTCCTCAGGAAACAGCGTTTCGTCCAGCGATACGTCCGGAGGTACTGAAGCATGCTCTCCAAACGGTTCGCCGCACTGTCCGCCCTCCTCATCACCACCGCCGCCCTGAGCCTGCCCGCGCAGGCCCAGGCCGCGACCTGGACCCAGGTCAGCAACACCGTCGACGTCTCCTGCGCGGCGTTCACCTACCACCCGGCGGCGGACTGGTTCCTGCCGGCCGGCACCCCCAAGGGCCTGGTCTACCTGCAGCACGGCTTCTCCCGCTCCAACGGCAACCTGGCCGACCTGGCCGAGCACTACGCCGCGGCCGGGTTCGTGGCCTTCGCCCCGACGCTGCCGTCGGCCGACATCTTCGGCTGCACGGTCAGCAACCTCGGCAACAACGCCCCGTTCCTGAACAACGTCGCGACCTGGCTCGGCCAGGCCGACAACACCAACGGCGCACTCGCCCGCAGCTACGCGAACGCGCTGAGCAAGGCGGGCCGGCCCGCCACGGCCCTGCCGACCTCCTACGTCATCGCCGGCCACTCGGCCGGCGGCGAGGTCGCCGCGTACGTGGCGAACCGGCTGCGCACCACGTATCCGGGCCAGTTCGCCCGGGTCCGGCTCGTCCAGCTGCTCGACCCGGTGAAGTCGTTCATCGGGTCGAACATGGCCACCGGCCTGAACGGCCTCAACCTGACCAGCACGCCGATCTTCGCGATCTCGTCGCCGCCGTACACCGCCAACAGCAACGCCAACGGGACGGTCGAGCTCACCACCGACGTGCATCGGCCGTTCCTGGGCGTGCGACTCACGACCGGCTCCCACTGCGACGCAGAGGGGGCGAGCACCGACGGGCTGTGCACGACGCTCAACGGCGCCTCGCAGCCGGGCAACGTCACCGCCCTGCAGACCTTCGCGGTTGCCTGGGCCAACGATGCGGTCGCGGGCACGACCAGCGCCGGCTACTACCCCGGCGGCGCGTACTACCAGTCACTGCTGACCAGCGGCGTGACGCAGACCCTCAGCGGCGCCTGACCACGAACCCGGGTCCGCTGGAGATGCAAGAAGGCATTGACGGCGGACCCGGGTCTACCCGTACGCTGTCACCCAAGGGGAAACTTCGTTTCACTATGGGAAACAGAGGTCCGAATGGCTCAACGCTTCAGCCGCCGCGGCGTGCTGCTCGCCGCCGGCGGTGCGGTCGTCGCCGGCGCCCTGATCAGCCCGGCCAAGGCCGACGCCGCGTATTCGAACGTCGGCACGTACGGCACCACGATCAACGGCGGCGGTGTCAGTGATCCAGCCGACGTGTACCACCCCAACACCTCCTCACCGCACCAGCCGTGGCCGGTCGTGCTGCTGCTGCAGGGCGCCAACGTCGGCCGGGCCAACTACGCCGGATTCGCCCGCAAGGTCGCCTCCTACGGCTTCGTGGTCGTCGTCCCCGACCACACCCGCGTCATCTTCGGCGTCCCGGGCCTGTACGCCGACGGCGCGGAGGCCACCTGGACGGTCGCCTGGGCCGCCGCGGAGAACGCCCGCGCCGGCTCGCCGCTCCAGGGCCAGATCGACGCCGGCAAGCTCCTGCTCACCGGTCACTCGTTCGGTGGCGCCGCCGGCCTCGGGCTGTCCACGGGCCTGTCCACGCCGCCGTTCACCGACCTGCCGATCCCGGCGCCGCCACAGCTGAAGGCGGCCGCGTTCTACGGCACGAACAACGCCGTGCCCGGCTCGCCGGTCATCCCGCCGGTCGCCAACACCATCCCGGTCGCGCTCATCCAGGGCGCCGCCGACGGCGTCGGCAGCCCCGCCAACGGCCTGGGCACCTACTCGGTCCTGCTGGGCGTGCCGAAGTTGTACGTCAGCGTCACCGGCGCCAACCACTACGGCATCACCGACGCCCAGAACCCGGCCGGCGCCCGGCCGGACCTGTCCCCGCAGACCCTCAACCAGGCCGACGGGGTCGAGAACATCGCCAGGTGGGCCGCGCTGTGGCTGCGCGCCCAGCTCGGCGACCCGGTCGGCACCGCCTGGGTCTACGGCATCGGCGACGCGGTCGACGCGGGTGTCGAGACCCAGTACGCCCGCTGATCGGAGGCGAGCGCCCGGCCGAAACGCCGGGCGCTTGCCGGATGACAACGAACCAACTGTAAACAGGGCAGATAGTGTTCCAACGATCGACGTTGGGACGGTTTCGGTGAGTTTGAACCTGCACGTGCAAGGACGCATCGGTGGCGGCACCGTCATCGTCGCCCGGGGCGACCTCGACTACGGGGGCGCGGACCGGTTCCGGGCCTGTGTCGCGCAGGCGCTGCAACCCCCGCCGGGCGCGCTGTACATCGACCTGCAGCTGGTCACCTTCGTCGATTCCAGCGGCCTCGGCGCCCTGGTCACCGCCCACAAGCTGGCCGAGCGCGCCGGGTCGCGGCTGGTGCTGGAGAGCCCGTCGGAGGCGCTGCTGCGCACGTTGCGCACCGCCGGCCTGGTCAGCCTGTTCGGCCTCCCACCGGCGTAGCCTCCTCCCGCCGGCGCCGCGCCGGTTCGTAGACCTGCAGCGGGAGCCGCACCGACGGCGGGACCGGCACCGCCTTCCGCGGCCCGGGGGTCCAGTCCTTCCAGGCCAGGGCACGCCGCTCGACCAGGTGCCAGGACAGCGCGGCAGCGGCGAACGCGGCGGCGAGGGACATGGCGATGTAGGGCAGGTAGCCCCACCGGCTCCAGCCGAGGCTGGCGAACACCTGCTGGCCGATGAACCCGTAGATGTAGACGCCGTACGAGTAGTCGTTGCGCCGCCCGATCCCGCGCAGCGCCGGCGGCATCCGTACGCCCGCCCAGGCCAGGGCGTACACCAGCGCCGGGAAGCCGATCACGAAGAAGCCACCGAACAGCAGCGACCCGGCAAGGGCCGCCAGGCACGCGAAGCCGAGGCCGTCGTGGATGACGACGCGGTCGCGGTACAGCTCCAGCACGGCCCCGCCCAGGAACAGCAGTCCCAGGTACATGACCCACTGCGGCGACACGGCGCCGAGCAGCGGCAGGTGCACCGAGCCGTAGTACGGGGTCGGCGGGCCGAGGAGCGGGCGGCCCTGGATCTGGTCGACGACGACGACGCCGTACAGCACCGCCACGAGGCACACGACCACCCACCGGCGGCGGCGCAGCACCGCGGTCACGGCCAGGGTGCCGGCCAGGGCGTAGCAGATCACCTCGTACACCAGCGACCAGAGCGCGCCGTCGAACACGCTGCCGCCGGCCTGCCGTCCCCACGGGGTGGAGGCGCCGAGCAGGTCGTGGATGCCGTAGTGCCGGACACCGGTGAACCAGTTGCCGGTCACGTACTGCAGCGGCCCATTCGGCCCGGACCAGAACCCGTGCAGCGTCCCCCATTCGCGCAGCGCCACGAGCGGCGCGACGACGAACGCGGTCACCAGCAGGCAGACCCACAGCCCGGGCAGGATCCGCAGCATCCGGTGCCACACGAACCGGGGCAGCGACGTGCGCGCCGCGCTGCGGGTGATGAGCAGGCCGGACAACACGAAGAAGCCGAACACCGCGAGGGTCCCGGTGTTGGTCTGGTTGCGGAACAGCGACTCGCCGAGGTCCTCCCAGCCGAAGCCGAGCGACGTGCCGTGCGTGAACACCACGACGACGGCGAGCCCGAGCCGGATCGCGCCGATGCCGTTGTCCCGCCCGGAATACAACTGCCCGAGGGTCGCCCGCGGCAGGCTGTGCCGCGCCTTCGAACGGTGCCACACCCGTGACCGCCGGCGTTGAGAGGGTACGACCGGCCGTTGCCCGAGTTGCGTCAACACTTCCCTTTCCCTGGCGAGCGACAGTCTGATCAGCTGTTGCAGCAACATGCCGGGGGGAGGGAGTGGCCGTGACGGGCCGGGAGCGGATGGGGTGATGGCCGGGCGGGCCCACATCCACACCACGAGGCTATCGCACGCGTCCGGCCACACCGGGTGAATGCCGGGCGGCTCCCCGGTGAAGTGTCACCGGGTGAGATCCGGCGGGTTCGGCGCCACCCCCGCGCCGGTGCGGGTTCACGGGGTAGAGATGGGGCATGGAATTCGGAGTCGGATACTTCCCCACGCACGACGCGATGGGGCCCGGGCCCCTCGCCCGGCTGGTCGAGGAGCGCGGGCAGGGCGCGCTGTTCTTCGCCGAGCACACGCATATCCCGGCGAGCCGGGACACCCCGTACGGCGACGGCAGCAAGGAACTGCCGCGGCGGTACCGGCACACCTACGACCTGTTCGTCGCGCTGACCGCGGCCGCCGCCGCGACCAGCCGGCTGCGCGTCGGCAGCGGCATCTGCCTGGTCATCGAGCGCGACCCGATCATCACGGCGAAGGAGGTCGCCTCCGTCGACCACCTGTCGGGCGGCCGGTTCGAGTTCGGTGTCGGCGCCGGGTGGAACCGCGAGGAGATGCGCAACCACGGCACCGATCCGCGGGTCCGCATGCAGGTTCTGCGGGAGCGGATCGAGGCGATGCAGGCGATCTGGCGCGACGAGGAGGCCAGCTACGACGGCCGGTTCGTGTCGTTCGACCGGATCTGGTCGTTTCCGAAGCCGGTCCAGCGGCCGCACCCGCCGATCCTCGTCGGCGGCACCGGCCCCGGCGTCCTGGACCGGGTCCTGGCGTTCGGCACCGCGTGGTTCCCGAACTACGACGAGAGCATCTTCCCGCGCATCGCCGAGCTGCGTTCGCGCGCCGAACGCCCGATCGACGTGCAGGTGATCAGCGCCCCCGCCGACCCGGCGGTCCTGCAACGCCTGCACGACGCCGGGGTGCAGCGGGCCAGCCGCTGGCTGCCGTCGGCGCCGCAGGCGACGGTGGAGCGGGCGCTGGAGCGCTGGGAGGCCGCGATCGCCGACTTCGCCGGTGAGGGTGGTGGGTGACCGAGGCCGAGGCCAGGGCCAGGTTCGCGGCGTCGCCGGTGGCCCGCCTGGCCACCGCGACGCCGGACGGCCGGCCACATCTCGTGCCGATCGTGTTCATCCTGCAAGACGGCACGATCTACCACGGGGTCGACGCGAAACCGAAGCGCCGCACGGCGCTGCGCCGGCTCGCGAACCTCGACGCCAACCCCCACGCCAGCGTCCTCGTCGACCACTACGACGACGACTGGGACGCGCTCTGGTGGGTCCGCGCCGACGGCACCGCCCGCGACGTCGACCCGGCCGGCCCGGAGGGGCGTGCCGCGGTGCGACTGCTCACGGCCCGGTATCCGCGGTACCGGCTGCTGGGCCGCCTGATCGCCATCGACGTCACCGGTTGGTCCTGGTGGGCCGCGTAGCGGGCGACCTTACGATGGCGGCGTGCCCACATTCGTCGGTCGGGAGCGGGAGACGGCGCGGCTCGAGGCCCGGCTGCGGGCCGCCGTTGCGGGCGCCGGATCGGTGGTGCTGGTGGGCGGCGAGCCCGGCGTGGGCAAGACCCGCCTGGCCACGCAGACCGCCGGCGTCGCGCGTGACCTGGGCATGGTGGTTGCCTCCGGGCGGGCCACGGACGACGAGGGCAGCCCGCCGTACCGGCCGGTGAGCCAGGTGCTCCGGGCGCTCACCCTGCCCGACCCGCTGGGCGGCGGCGCCGTCGCGGACGGGCGGGCCGACGTGGCGGCGCAGGAGCGGTTCCGCCGGTACGAGGCGGTGAGCGGGGCGCTGCGTGCCGCCGCCGCGCCGACCGGCCTGTTCGTGCTGCTCGACGACCTGCACTGGGCGGACGCGGGCACCCTGCGGCTGCTGGTGCACGTGGCCCGGGACGTCCCGGGCCGCCTCGTGGTGGTGGCCACCTACCGGACGACCGAGCACGCGACCGATGCCGTGTTCGGTGCGTCGCTCGCCGCGCTCGCGGTCGAGCCGGTCGTGGAGCGGATCGTCCTCACCGGGCTGTCCGAGGAGGAGGTCGGCCGCCAGCTCGACGCGGTCACCGGTTTCGCCGTTCCGGCCGGGGTGGCTCAGGCCGTTCACCGGCGCACGCACGGCAACCCGTTCTTCGTCGGGGAGCTGGGCCTGCTGCTGACCGGATCACCACCTGCGGCCGGGGAGCCGGGCCTTGTGCCGACCGGATCACCACCTGCGGCCGGGGAGCCGGGCCTTGTACCGACCGGATCACCACCTGCGGCCGGGGAGCCGGGCCTTGTACCGACCGGATCACCGTCGGCGGTCGGGGGGCTGCGGCTGCCGGACGGTGTGCGCGACGCGGTGCGGGCCCGGCTGGCCCGGTTGAGTGCCCCGTGCCGGCGCGTGGTGCGGGCCGCGGCGGTGCTGGGCGCCGGACCGGACGCGGCGGTGCTCGCCGAGGTGACCGGCCTCGAGCCGGCCGGCGTGCTCACCGTGCTGGACGAGGCGGCCGCCGCCGGCATCCTCACCAGGCCCGGCGGGACCTGGTCGGGCGCCGTGGGGTTGCCCGAGGGAGACGGTGACGGCCTCGCGCGCGCCGCTTTCACGCACGACCTGATCCGCGAGGCAGCGGTGGCCGAGGTGCCCACCGCCGAGCGGATGCTCCTGCACGCCCGGATGGCCGCGGTGCTGCGCGGCCGCCCCGACGCGGACGCCAGGGCCGCCGAGGTCGCCCACCACCTCGTGGCGTCGCTGCCGTTGGGCGCCGCAGCCGAGGCCGTGGCCTGGTCACGGCGGGCCGGTGACCGCGCGGCCGCGCTCCTGGCGTGGGAGGAGGCCGCTGCCTGGTACGGCCGTGCGCTCGACGCCGCAGCGGCCCTGCCGCTGCCGGCGACGGAACAGGCCGCCCTGCTCACCGCCCGCGCCGCGGCGCAGGTGCGTGGGTACGACGTGGACGGCGCCCGCGAATCACTGACCGCCGCCGCCGGCGTCGCCCGCGCGGCGGGTGATCCGGAGGCGTTCGCGCGGGCGGTGCTCGTGATGGAAGGGGTCTCGGACTTCCTGTGGGATCCGGTCGGGCGGTCCCTCGCCGAGGAGGCGGTGGCGGCGCTGCCGGACGCCGACAGCGGCCTGCGGGCCCGGCTGATGGCGCAGGTGGTGGTGATGGACGCGTGGCGGCAGACCGCCGACGCCGGACCGCGGTCGCTCGCGGCCGTCGAGATGGCCGAGCGGACCGGCGACCGGCGCGCGCTGGTCGAGGCGCTGCGGGCCCGGCAGTTCGCGCTCAGCTCCCCGGCCGGCGCCGAGGAACGGCTGGCGCTCGGCACCCGGCTCCTCGCGCTCGGCGCGGACGGCGACGACGACGCGCTGCTGTGGGGGCGGCTGTGGCGGTTCGACGCCTACGCGCAGCTCGGCGACCTGACCGCCGCGTCCACCGAGGCCGAGGCGGTGGCGGCGCTCGCCGACCGGACCCACAGCACCCTCGCGGGCTGGCACGCCATCCGGTCCAGGGCCGCGCTGGCCGCCGCGTCCGGCGACTTCGCCGGGGCGCTGGCGCTGGCCGGGCGGAGCCTGGCCCTGGCCCGGCGCTCGGGCAGCGAAGGGTCGATCCAGCCGTCGGTGGGCGTCCTGCTGGGGATCTGCGCGATCACCGGCGACCGCTCCGCCGTGCCGCTGGAGGGCGCCTTCAGGCTGCCCGAGACGACGGCGGCGGGCTGGCTGCGTGGTGCGCTCGCCCTGTGGAAGCTCGCGGCCGGTGAGCGCGCCGAGGCGGAGCGGCTCTACCGCGGGGTGCCGCCGGTCGACAACATACCGCCGTTCGTCCGCCTCCCGGCCGTGTCCGGCATGATCGAACTGGCCGCCGAGTTCGACGACCTCCCGGCGGTGGCGACGCTGCACGACATGCTGCTGGCGGACGCCGACCGGTTCGTCTGCGGCGGCGCGGGCGTCATCATGATCGGCGGCCCGGCCCGCCTTCCGCTCGGCATCGGCGCCTCGGCGCTCGGCCGCCACGACGAGGCGGTCGCGCACCTGCGCGCGGCCATCGACCTCGGCGGGCGGGCCGGGATGCCGCCGGCGGTGGCGACCGCCCGGTTCCACCTCGCCCGGGCGCTGCTGCGCCGGGACGGCCCGGGTGACCGTGCCGCCGCGGCCGTCCACGCGACCGAGGCGGCCGCGGAAGCGGTGCGGCTGGGCATGCGGCCCCTCGCGGCCCAGGTGGCCGGCCTCGAGACGGGCGCGGCGCAGCCGCGGTCCGACCCGCTGACCCCGCGCGAGCGGGAGATCGCCGGCCACGTGGCGCGCGGGCTCACCAACAAGGCCATCGCGGCCGAGCTCTACCTCTCCGAGCGCACGGTCGAGACGCACGTGCAGCGGGTGCTGGCCAAGCTCGGGCTCGCCAACCGCACGCAGGTGGCGACCTGGCATCTGCGTAGCACGGATACGTGATTGCACGGACGCCCGGGCGGCACCCGCCGCCGCAGGCTGTCCGGCATGACCATCACCGTGTTGCGACCGGACCACCTCTTCGACGGCACCGGCGCCCCGCCCGTCGACAACCCCGCCGTCGTCATCGACGGCCGGCACATCGTCTCGGTGGATGCCGCCGATGTGCCGGCCGCGGCCACGGTCGTCCACCTGCCGGGCGCGACGCTGCTGCCCGGGCTGGTCGACACCCACGTGCACCTCGCGTTCGACGCCTCACCGGACCCGGTCGCCGCGCTGGCCGGCCGGGACGCCGCCGAGACGTTCGCCGTCATGTGCGCGGCCGCGCGGCGGGCCGCCCGAGCCGGCGTGACCACCGTGCGCGACCTCGGCGATGTCGACCACCTCGCCCTCGGGGTGCGGGCGGCGGCCCGCACCGACCGGACGTTGCCCGAGATCCTCGCCGCCGGGGTGCCGATCACCACGCCGGGCGGGCACTGCCACTTCCTCGGCGGCGCCGCGTCCGGCGTGGAGGGTGTCCGCGCCGCCGTGCGCGACCGGCACGAGCGCGGCGTCGACGTCATCAAGGTGATGGTCAGCGGCGGCAACATGACGCCGGGCAGCCGGCCGGAGACCGTCCAGTTCACCGACGCCGAGCTGCGGGCGCTGGTCGGCGAGGCGCACGCGCTCGGCCTGCGGGTCGCCGCGCACGCGCACGGCGCCGCCGCGATCGTCGCCGCGGTCGCGGCCGGCGTGGACAGTCTCGAGCACGCCTCGTTCATGACCTCCGACTCGGTCGAGGACATCCCGGACGGCCTGCTGGACGAGATCAACCGCCGGGGCGTGGCGCTGAGCCTGACCCTCGGCCTCCGGGTCGACGAAGGTTCGAGCCTGCCGCCCGCGATGGCGGCCCGCCTGCCGAAACTGACCGCGAACGCCGCCGCGATGTGCGCGTCCGGCGCCCGCGTCGTCGTCGGCACCGACGCCGGGATCGGCCCGGTCAAGCCGCACGACGTCCTGCCCACCGCGCTGGTCCAGCTCATCCGGATCGGCATGACCCCCACGGCGGCGCTGCACGCCATGACCGGCCGCGCCGCCGAGGTGGTCGGCCTGGGCGACCGGAAGGGCAAGGTCCTTCCCGGGTACGACGCCGACCTCCTTGCCGTCGACGGCGACCCGCTGTCCGACCCGTCGGCGCTGCACCGGATCCGTGCCGTCTACGTGCGCGGCGCCGCGCTCCCCCGGCCCGACCACGGGTAACCGTCCATAAAGGACAGAAGGCCGGGCGTAGAGTCGGGGTATGCGCCTGGTGTCGTTGCTGCCGTCCGCCACGGAGATCGTGTACGCGCTCGGGCTCGGCGACGACCTGGTCGGGGTGACGTTCGAGTGTGACGAGCCACCGTCGGCGCGGGTCGACAAGACCGTGGTCGTCGGCGGGCGGGACACCCGCGGGATGGCGCCCGGGGAGATCGACGCGTACGTGCGGGGGCAGTTCGCCGCCGGCGCGGACCTGTACACGTTGCACGCGGGCGCCCTGGCGGCGCTCGACCCGCAGCTGATCCTCACGCAGGACCTGTGCCGGGTGTGCGCGCTGCCGTCCGGTCACGTCGAGGACGCCCTGGCGCACCTCGGCTGCCGGGCCGACGTGCTGTCCCTGGACCCGCACGACCTCGACGAGGTGCTCGGCACGATCCTCGAGGTCGGCGCCCGCGCCGGCGTGCCGGAGCGGGCGGAGCGGCTGGTCGCCGGGCTGCGGGCGAGGCTGGCCGCGGTGACGGCCGCGGTCGGCGGGCGGCCTCGGCGCAGGGTGCTCGTGGTCGAGTGGGTCGACCCGCCGTTCACCGCCGGGCACTGGGTGCCGGACCTGGTGACGGCGGCCGGTGGGGAGCCGGTGGCCGCACATCCGGGCGCCCGGTCGCTCGAGACCACCTGGCCGGCGCTGGTGGAGGCGCGGCCGGAGGTGGTCGTGGTGTCGCCGTGCGGCTTCCACCTGGACGGCGCCGTCGACCAGGCGAAGCGGATCGCCCCGCGGTTCCCGGGCGCCGAGGTCTGGGCGATCGACGCCGACGGCATCGTGGTGCGGCCCGGCCCGCGGCTCGTCGACGGGGTCGAGGCCCTGGCCGCGATCCTGCACCCCGGCACGGTCCCCGACCGGCCGGACCGGGCGCGACACATATGACAAACAGGCCCGTGCCACGACTGGCCGGACCGGGCGCGGCGCGTCGACAAACGGGCCCGCGCCGACCGGCCGGACCGGGCGCGGCGCACATGACAAAAGGGCCCGTGCCCGACCCATCGAAATGGGTCCGACACGAGCCCGATCTGTCCAACCAGCGGGGCCGCGCTCAGGTGCACCGGGTGGTGCTACGAGTCGACAGCACGCGCGCTGCGGTCACCGGCATGTGCACGGCTTCCGAAGCAGGTGTTTGTCAGACGCCGCGAACGTTGTCAGCCTGCGGGCCCTTCTGGCCCTGGGTGACGTCGTACTCGACCTTCTGGCCCTCGGCGAGCTCGCGGTAGCCGCTGCTCGCGATGGCCGAGTAGTGCACGAAGACGTCCGCGCCGCCGTCGTCCTGCTGGATGAAGCCGAAGCCTTTTTCGGAGTTGAACCACTTCACGGTACCGCTAGCCACGCGTTCCTCCTGAACACAGTGAGTCCTGCCAGCCATCTTTGCCGACAGTGAAGACCTCACCGAGACACACGGTACTGCCAGTGACCTCGCAGAGACAGCCGGGAACGCCATCTCAATCCGGCTGATCGCCGCATTCCCCTGGTCGAATGAGCCATAAATCAGGCTAAAGTCCCCCAAACAAACCCGAAAAGTTTCACTAGATCGTTTGTATTTCGCAACACACCCGTTCGCCCGATGGACTGAACGGAAACAAGAATGTGCTGACATGAGCGCCTTTACCCATCTTGACCTGACCGGGCTCCAGCAGATCGACCAGTTCGCGTGGCGCGACGAACAGGGCACGGTCATGTCTCTGCACTTCTTCAACCTACGCCCGGACCTGCCGGCGTCACTGACCGAGCCGGCCGCCCTGCTGGCCGGGCTGGCCAGGCACACCGCCGGCGCGGGCGCGGGGCTCATCGACGCGACGATCGAGCCGGTCGACGGCGTGCCGGCGGTGCGGCAGCTGCTGAAGGTGCGCCACCCGCAGGGCCACGGGCAGGTGTTCATCGGCTCCTACACGGTGCCGCGGGCGACCTGCAGCACCGTGCTGAAGCTGCAGGCGCCCGAGGTCGGCACGACCGGCATGCGGGAGGCGTTCATCATGGCCCAGCTCGGGCCGGACCGGTTCTACACGCCGTCGCCCTACGCCCCGGACGCCACCGGCGGGCTGCCCTACCACTGGGCGGATCACGAGCAGTACGACGCCCAGTTCCCGCAGCACCCGCTGACCCTGATCCGGGCGGGGCTGCGCCGCCTGCTGCCCAGCGCCCGCCTGGACGAACGCTTCAAGGCCCTGCCGGCGTTCTAGCTGTCCAGCAGGTCGTCCTCGGTGGCGCCGCGCCGCCAGTACCCGGTGAACATCACCCGCCGCTTGTCGATGCCGCGCTCCGACACCAGGTGCCGGCGCACGCCGCGCACCACGCCGGACTCCCCCGCGAGCCAGGCGTACGGCGTGCCGGACGGCAGCTCGGCGGCCCGGACCGCCTCGACGGTCCCGCCGCCGACCAGCCACGTCACCTCGACGCTGTCGGCCCGCGGCAGGTCCCGCACGTCGACTGGGTCGTGGACCTCGATCCACGCCCGGACCGGCAGGGACGAGCCGACCCAGTCCAGGATCCCGGCGAGGGCCGGCACGGCCGTCTCGTCGCCGGTGAGCAGGACCCACTCGGTGTCCGGCGGCGGGCGGAAGTCCACGCCGCCGTTGTCGGCGACGGTCGGGCAGAGCACCACGGCCCGGTCACCCGGGCGGGCGTGCCGGGCCCAGGTGGACGCCGGGCCGGCCGCGACCGTGTCGTGCACGGCGAACTCGACGTCGAACTCACCGTCGCGCTGCTCACGCACGGTGTAGGTCCGCATGACCGCCCGCGTCGACGGGTCGGCGGCGCGCCATTCGGCGTACCAGTCCGAACCCCTGGGCACCACCGCGGCGCTCTGGTGTGGCTGCGGCAGGAACAGCTTGAACCGCTGGTCCCGGCCGCCACTGACGAGGCGGTCCGGCCCACCGAACACGATCCGCACCGCCGAGGGTGACAGCAGCTCCCGGCGCAGCACCGTGACGTCGAAGAACTCGAACGTCACGGAGTGACCTTCTTCGCCGACGTGAGCGCCTTCGCCAGGGTCTCCAGCGCGCCCGCGCAGCCGGCGTAGCTGAAGCGCGGCTCACTGAGCCACGGCACGAGCTGGCCCGCCTTGACCGCCGGCAGCGCCGCCCAGGTCGGTTTGGTGGCGAGGTCCTTGGGTTGCAGCGCCGACGTGCGGCTGTCGAGCAGGATCACGTCCGCCGCGTACCGGTCGGCGGTCTCCCAGCTCAGGTTCTCGAAGAAGCCGCCGGTGACGTTCGCCGGAGTGATCACGTCGACGCCGAGCTCCTTGTAGTAGCTCAGGTCCGCGTACGCCTTGGGAGTCGACACGTACAGCAGGTCCGGGCTGGCGGACGCGGCGAGGACCTTGAGCCCGCCGTTGGCCTTGACCGCCGTCCTGACCGCCTCGCTTGCGGTGTCGAAGCGGGCCTTGGCCGCGGTCGAGGCCGACGGGTCCGCGCCCAGCGACTTCGCGAGGGCCGCGTACCGCTCGATGACCTGCAGCAGGGTGACCCCGCCGGACACGCTCAGCCCGACACTCGGGGCGAACGCGAGGATCTTGTCCCTGCTGTCGTCGGGCACGTACCAGAGCGCGTCCGGCTCGTACATGTTGGTGACGAGCAGGTCGGGCTTGAGGGCCGCGTACTTCTCGATGTTGAACTCGCCCCACGCGTTGCCCAGCGACGTGAGCCGGTTCACGTCGAGGTCACCGGCGAGGGGGTCCTTGCTGCCGTCGGCGCTCTTCGAGGGGCCGAAGGTACCCAGGACCTGGGCGTCGACGCCGAAGTCGCGCAGGGCGGCGGCGGAGCCGACGTAGGCCACGACGCGGGACGGCCTGGTGGCGGCGGTGACCTTCGTGCCGCGGTCGTCCGTGAACTCCCAGGGACCGCCCGACGCGGCGGCGGATCCGCTGCCGCTGTCGTCGCCGCAGGCGGCGAGCAGTGCGCCGAGGCCGAGGGTGCCGGCACCGGTGAGGAGACGCCGTCGGGAGAGGGGCATGGGTTTCGCCTTCCGTCGCTGACTTGTTCTTCGAGGTTCGTAAGGTTAGCCTCACCTAAGTTGATCGTGTCAAGCCACCCGGGAGCTCCTCCGTGCAAGGTGTCCACAGAGGACGCTGGCTGGTCGCCGCCGTCGGCCTGCTCGCCCTGACCCTCGCCGCGAGCCTCGCGATCGGTGCCCGGTCCCTCGCCCCGCTCGAGGTCTGGCACGGCCTCACCGGCGCGGGCGACGGCGCCGTGGTGCGGCAGCTGCGGCTGCCCCGCAGCGCGCTGGGGCTGCTCGTCGGCGTCGCCCTCGGCCTCGCCGGCGCGCTCATGCAGGCGCTGACCCGCAACCCCCTCGCCGACCCGGGCCTGCTCGGCGTCAACGCCGGCGCCGCGGCCGCGGTCGTGTCGGCGATCAGCTTCCTCGGCGTGGCCGACCTGGCCGGCTACATCTGGTTCGCCTTCGCCGGCGCGGCGCTCGTCACGGTCGCGGTCTGGGCGATCGGTGGCGGCGCGACGGCCACCCCGGCCGGCCTGGCGCTGTCCGGCACGGCCGTCACCGCGGTGCTCTACGCCTACGTCACCGCGGTGCAGCTGCTGGACACCGCCGCACTGGACCGGATGCGGTTCTGGACCGCGGGCTCCCTGGCAGCGGCGGCGCCTGGCACCGCGACACTGATCCTGCCTTTCATTGCGGCGGGTGTACTGGTCACCGCCGCGCTCGCCCGCACCCTCAACGTCCTCGCGCTGGGCGACGACGCGGCCCGCGCGCTGGGCACGAACCCGGCCAGGATCCGGGCCGCCGCGGCCGTCGCCGTCGTGCTGCTGTGCGGGGCGGCGACCGCCGCGTGCGGCCCGATCGTCTTCCTCGGCCTGATGGTCCCGCATCTGGTACGCCCACTGACCGGCCCCGACCTGCGCTGGCTCCTCGCGTTCTGCGCGGTCCTCGCACCGGCGCTGCTGCTCGGCGCCGACGTCCTCGGACGGGTCGTCGCGCGGCCCGGCGAGCTGCAGGTCGGCGTCGTCACCGCGGTCGTCGGCGGCGGCTTCTTCCTCGCCGTGGTCCGCCGGAGGCGGGCATGACCAGGTCGCCGGAGGCGGGCATGACCACGTCTTTGCAGCGCCGGCCGAGTGCCGCCGCCCGGGCCCGCTGGACGGGTGGCGCCTTCGCGGTCCTCGCGGTCGTCGTCGCGGTGTACGCCGTCGGCAGTGGCGACTACCCGATGACCTTCGCCGAGGTGGTGCGCACCCTCGCCGGCCACGGCTCCCCCGCCGACGCGTTCATCGTCAACGAGATCCGCCTGCCGCGGGTCGTCACCGGCCTGCTCGCCGGCGCCGCGCTCGCCCTGTCCGGCGCCGTCTTCCAGTCCCTGGTCCGCAACCCGCTCGGCAGCCCCGACGTACTCGGCTTCACCCAGGGCGCGGCGGCCGGCGCCCTCGTCGCCGTCGTCATCGTCGGCGGGGGCGCCGCCGCGGTCGCCGGCGGGGCGGTCCTCGGCGGCATCGCCACCAGTGCCGCCATCCACCTGCTCGCCTGGCGCGACGGTGGGTACGGCCACCGCCTCATCCTCGTCGGCATCGGCGTCGCGGGCGTGCTCACCGGCGTCAACAGCTACCTGCTGACCCGCGCGCAGATCATCGACGCGGCCCGCGCCGTGCTGTGGCTCACCGGCAGCCTCGACGGTCGCGGCTGGGGCAACGCCGCCACCGTCGCCGTCGCGGTCTGCGTCGTCGGGCCGGCCGTCGTCGCCTGCGGGCGGCCGCTGCGGACGCTGGAGCTCGGCGACGACCCCGCCCACGCGCTCGGTGTGCGGGTCGCCTCGGTGCGGTTCGGCGCGCTCGCCGGCGCGGTGCTGCTCAGCGCCGCCGCGGCGGCCGCCGCCGGGCCGGTCGCGTTCGTCGCGCTGGCCGCGCCGCAGCTCGCCCGGCGGCTCACCGGCGCGCCCGGCCCCAACCTGGTGCCGTCGCTGTGCCTCGGCGCCGCCCTGCTCACCGCCGCCGACATCGTGGGGCAACGGGCGGTTCCCGGCCATCAGATCCCGGTCGGTGTCGTGACCGGCCTGCTCGGCGGCGGGTACCTCATCTGGCTCCTCGCGCGTAGGAGGAACGATGGCTAGAGTGCGGCGCGGAGCGGCGCATGGGGGGTGTGGGGTGGCGCAGCCCCCCACGGAACCGCGGGGCGCCAGCCCCGGGGAGCCGGAAACTGCTGAAAGGCTGTTCGGCGAGAGTCTGACCCTCGGCTACGACGGCAGGACAGTCGTCTCGGATTTGACCGTGCCGATCCCCGACCGGTCCTTCACCGTCATCGTGGGCCCGAACGCATGTGGCAAGTCCACGCTGCTGCGGGCCCTGGCACGCACGCTGCGGCCCCGCGCCGGTGCCGTGCTGCTCGACGGGCGGGACATCAGCACCCGGCCGACCCGCGAGGTCGCCCGCACCCTCGGGTTGCTGTCACAGTCGGCGGTGGCGCCGGCCGGGATCACGGTCGCCGACCTCGTCGCGCACGGCCGCTACCCGCACCACGGGCCGCTGGGCCGATGGACCGCCGCCGACGGGCAGGCGGTGCACGACGCGATGCTCGCCACCGGCGTCGCCGACCTCGCCGCGAGACCCGTCGACGAGCTGTCCGGCGGGCAGCGGCAACGGGTGTGGATCGCGGCCGCGCTCGCCCAGGACACGCCGTTGCTGCTGCTCGACGAGCCGACCACGTACCTCGACGTCACCCACCAGGTCGAGGTCCTGGAGCTGTGCGCCCGGCTGCACCGGGACCGGGACCGCACGCTCGTCGCGGTGCTGCACGAGCTGAACCTGGCGGCCCGCTACGCCACCCACCTCGTCGCGATGCGCGACGGGCGGGTCGTCGCGGCCGGGCCACCGGCCGACGTGATGACGGAGCCGATCGTCGAGGCCGTGTTCGGGTTGGCCTGCCGGGTCATGCCGGACCCGGAGACGGGAACCGCGATGGTGATCCCGCGTCGTGCGCCCGCTGCCGCCGGATCCGGCGCACCTGCCGCTCGACCCGGACCTCCTGCAGCAGCGTCACCGTAGCCACCCCGGCGAGCGAACCGACGAACCACAGCACGGGCGCGGTGACGACCGCGGCGGCGACGGACAGCAGCACGAGATGCCTCCCAGCAGTCGGAGCACTCCATGATGGGCACCGGCCGTTGCGGCCCGGTTGCCGGCTGGTCACGCCCCGGAAAGGCCGTCCCGCTCAGGAAAGGCCGTCATGCCCCAGGCCGGCCGTCCCGCCACGGACCGTCCGGGACGAGCGCGGCCAGGACCTCCAGCAGGTGTGGCGGCTCCAGCGAGTCGGGCAGCGAGGCCAGCTCCGACCACTCGACCCAGGCGTGGGTCTGGAGGTTGACCTGCTCGTCCGGCAGCAGCCCGGCCCGGCCGATCACGGGCCGGTCGCCGGCGAACCGGGCGAGGAAGAAGTGCTCGGTGCCGACATACCGGGTGCCGTTCCACCACAGGTCCCGCTCCACAGGCACCGGACCGTCCTGCACCGTGGCCGGGTCCAGCCCGGTCTCCTCGGCCAGCTCCCGCCGCGCCGTCTCGAACGGCGTCTCGCCTGCTTCCATGCCGCCGCCGGGCGGTTCCCACAGCAGGTGCCCATCGGACGGATCCCGCCAGTGCATGAGCAGCACGCGGTCGGCGGCGTCCAGGCAGATGATTCGGGCGGCGGGCCGGAACTTCGTCACGCCCCGACGCTACTTCCTTTCCCATGATCCGGAGTACCCGCGAGCGGCAGCAGGTGCCGGATCACCGGTGGGCCGTCGGCGAGCGCGGCGGCCGCCCGTTCCTGCGCCTGCTCGTCGCGGGTGAGCCGGAGGTGGTGCTGGCGCAGGTGTTCGTCCCAGGACGGCACCAGGAACGCCTCCACGTAGCGGTCCGGCACCTCGCCCTCGCGGAAGAGCCGGTAGCGGCTGGCGCCCGTGCGGCGGCGGGCCTGCTCGACCGGGGCCATCGCGTCGACGAACGCGTCCTGCCGGTCCGGGCGCACGCTGTACGTCACGGTCACCAGCACCGGACCGGCCACCGGTTCGGGTTCCATGATGAGGTGCGGCTCCGGCCAGTACGCCGCGGGTTGCTGGTTGACGCCCCTGGTGTCCGGCAACGGCCAGCGGGCCGCCGTGAGCACCCCGGCCACCAGCATGCCGGCCGCGGCCAGGAACGCGACCGGCAGCCCGAAGAGGTGCCCGAGGAGCCCCCAGCAGCCGGCCGCGACGGCCTGCCCGCCGATGACGGCGACCTGGTAGACGGCCAGGCCACGGGCCCTGACCCAGGCCGGCAGGAACAGCTGGATCTGGGCGTTGACGTTGGCGAGGATGGCGACCCAGGCGACCCCGGCCGGCACCAGGCACAGCATCAACGGCACCGGGCGGCGCAGCACCGCCATGGCGACGAGCGTGCCGGCGTAAGCGAGGCTGGCCACGGCGACCGTCCGGTTCGTCGACGGGCCGGCCGGCAGGCGGGGCAGCAGCACCGCGCCGAGGATCGCCCCGACCCCGAGCGCACCGAGGAGCAGGCCGTAGCCGTCGGGTCCGAGCCGCAGGTCCCGCCCGGCGAACAGCGGCAGCAGCGCCCAGATCACGGTCGCCGGCACGACGAACAGCACCGCCCGCAGCAGGATCCGGCGCACCACACGGGTGTGCCGCACGTAGCGACCACCGGCGGAGATCGCCGCCGTGAACCGTTCCCGGTCGTCGGCGACCCCCTTCGGGCCGATCCGGCCGAACACCAGCAACGTCACGAACGCCAGCGCCGCAACGGCGTTCAGCGCGAACACGGTGGTGGCGCCGGTCACCGCGACGATCAGCCCGGCGATGGCCGGTCCGACGGCACGGGCCACGTTGACGCTGATCGCGCCGAGCGCCGCCGCCTCGACCAGCTCGCCGCGCGGGACCAGGTCCGGGATGAGCGCGCCGATCGCCGGGGCGGACAGGGCCGCGCCGACGCCGAGCGCAAACGTCGACATCAGCAGCAGCCCCGGCTCCAGGCCACCGGTCGCATCGAGCACCGTCATCATGACCGCGACCCCGGCGATGAACAGCTGCGCGCCGATCAGCAGCCGGGTGCGGTTGACGATGTCCGCGAGCGCGCCGGCCGGCATCGCCAGCAGCAGCACCGGCAGGGTCGTCGCCGTGTGGACCAGCGCGACGAGCGCTTCGCCGCCCATGTCCGCGACGAGCGTCCACTGCGCGCCGACGATCTGCATCCAGGCCCCGAGGTTCGTCGCCGCCGTGCCGATCCAGAGCATCCGGAACGCCCGTACCCGCAGCGGGGACCATGCCGCCACCGGCCGGGCATCCGCCGAGATGGCCGCCACCCCAGGCCGCTACCCCGTCCGGCCGCCCGCGACCCCTGTCCCGGAGGTTTTTCTGCGGTCCCGCTGTCCTCCGGGACAATCGTTGGCCAGTATGGGCAACCATGACGAGCACTCCAGGCCCCGGGCGGGTCAGGCAGAACGCCATCTACCGCGCCGGGGTCCTGGGCCGGGCGCCGTCCGTGCCCACCGACGCGGCCGAGCTCGAACGGCGGGCCAGGAAGGCCATGTCGCGGAAGGCCTGGGCGTACGTGGCCGGCGGGGCGGGCGGCGGGGCGACCATGCGGCACAACCGGACGGCGTTCGAGCGGTGGCGGATCGTGCCGCGGATGCTGCACGGCGTCACCACCCGCGACCTGTCCACGACGGTGCTCGGCACGCCGCTGCGGGCGCCGGTGCTCCTCGCGCCCGTCGGCGCCGGCGCGCTCATCACCCCCGACAGCGACGTCAAGATCGCCGAAGGCGCGGCGGCGGCCCGGGTGCCGTACATCTTCTCCAGCCAGGGCTGCAGTCCGATGGAGCGCACCGCCGCCGCGATGGGCGACACCCCGTTCTGGTACCAGCTGTACTGGTCCACCGACGAGCCCCTCGTCGACTCGATGATCCGACGGGCCGAGGACTGCGGCGCGCGGGCGCTGGTCGTCACGCTCGACACGACGCTGCTCGGCTGGCGGCCGCAGGACCTCAACCTGGGTTCGCTGCCGTTCGCACGGGGGCTGGGCATCGCGCAGTACACCTCCGATCCGCGCTTCGGTGAGCTCGTCCGGGAGCGCATCGCCGCCGCGGCCGGCCGGCGAACCGAGCGGCCCAGGGTCACCCTCTCGGCCCTGCGGGCCCTGCTGTCGATGGCCCGTGAACACCCCGGCGGCACCGGCGCGAACCTGCGCTCCGCCGAGCCGCGGGCGGCGGTCGAGACGTTCCTCGACATCTACTCCAATCCCGGCCTGAGCTGGACCCACCTGGAGACGCTGCGGCGGCGCACGACGCTGCCGATCCTGCTCAAGGGCATCCTGCACCCCGACGACGCCCGGACCGCCGTCGCCGCGGGCGTCGACGGGATCATCGTGTCCAACCACGGTGGCCGGCAGGTCGACCACGCGATCGCGGCGCTCGACGCGCTCGTCGCCGTCCGCGCCGCCGTCGGACCGGACCCGACGGTGCTGTTCGACAGCGGCATCCGGTCCGGCGCGGACGCGTTCGTCGCGCTCGCCCTGGGCGCGGACGCCTGCCTGCTGGGCCGGCCGCACCTCTACGGGTTGGCGATCGCCGGCGCGGACGGGGTGCGCCAGGTCATCGAGAACACCGTCGCGGAGCTGGACCTGACGATGGCCCTCGTCGGCGTCCCGGACGTCGCCGCCGTCACGCGGGACCTGCTGGTCTTCGCGCCCTGAGTGCTCCTACCCAGGTGGATCTGAGTAGGACGGCGCAGGTCACCGCGCCGCTCCGCGGCGACCCTGGATCCCATGGGGAAGCGTCGCTCTTTCGACAGTCTTCAACCCAACGCCCCTGCTCATGCGTGCTCTCGCGGTAGAAGCCGGCCGATGGAGGTCGATGGACTGACGCGAGGGGACCCGATATGAGCGACACACTGCAGCTGAGCACCACCGCGACCACCGCACCGGAGCGGCCGCCGCGACCGCGCGAGTCGTGGGCGGACGTGGCCAAGGGCGCCTGCATCCTGCTGGTCGTGCTGTGGCACGTCATCACCAAGAACTATCTGCAGGTCGACTGGCGGCTGTCACTGCCGCTGCCCGGCGCCTGGGGCCTGCTCGGCGAGCAGCTGCTGCCGCTGCGGATGCCGCTGTTCTTCGCCATCTCCGGCATGTTCGCCGCCGGCGCGGTCGGCCGGTCGTGGCGGGTCCTCGGCCGGTCGAAGGTGGCGAAGTTCGGCTACCTGTACGCCGCCTGGCTCCTGATCCACACCGCGGTGCTGGCGCTGGTGCCCGACTTCGACACCGCCCGGGCCGGTGGGCCGCTGGAGCTGCTGGAGCAGCTGACGATCACGCCGTCGAACCTGTGGTACCTGCTGGCGCTCGCCGTGTACTTCACCGTCGCGAAGGCGGTGCGGCGGCTGCCCACGACCCTGGTCCTCGCGGTCGCCCTGGCGCTGTCCGTCGTCGTCGCCGCGGACCTCCTGGCCACCCCGGGCAACCGCGGCGGGCTGCTGCAGAACCTCGTGTTCTTCCTCGCCGGGCTGCGCCTGCGGCCGGTCGTGGAGGACCTCGCCCGCGCCGCCAGCTGGCGGCGGCTGGCCGTGCTCGGCGGCGGCTACGCGGCCGGCCTGGTCGTGCTGCGCCTGCTGCCCGTCACCGGCCCCCTGGTCAGCGTGGTCGCGGTCGCGTTCGGGGTGACCGCGGCGGCCCTCGCCGCGCGGTCGCCGGCGGTGGCCCGGGTGCTCGGCGACATCGGCCGGCGGACCCTGCCGATCTACGTGCTGCACATGCCGGTCCTGGCGGTCTGCCACGCGGTGCTGATCGGGCCGATGGACCGCGCGGACCCGCCGATGCAGCTGCTGCTCGCCGCCGCCGAGCCGGTGCTGCTGACGGTCATGGTCACCTGGTTCTGCCTGGCGCTGGAGCGCAGCCTGCCGGCGGCGCTGCTCGACCTGCCGGCCCGGGCCACCCGCGTCGCCGCCGTCCCCCGGCAGTCCGGGCCGGTGCGCTGACGCCCGTCAACCGGCGTTCCCCAGCGGTGGCGGCCCGGCGGCCCTAAGCTGCCGAACCGGCGGGGTGATCACACCGGAGGGAGGGCCATCCGGTGACGAACGAGGACGCCGAGCCGCCCCGCCTGGTCCGGCCGTACGTGGCCGGGCCGGCACCGGACCCCCTGGAGTCCGCCGGACCGGTCGTGGGGGCGCACCGCCCTCCTCCACAGCCGTCCGGGCCGCGGCGGCGCACCGGCGCCCAGAGCGGCCCGGTCGACCGGCCCGGGGCCGACGAGCGGCCGCGCGCCGGACCGGGGCGGCGACGCGCCGTCGTGATCGCCCTGACGGCGGCCGTGACGGTGATCGCCGCGCTGCTGGCGGTCGCCGTCCTCACCGGCCGCGACCGCACGGACCGGACCGGCGCGGCGCCCTCGGCGCTGCCGGCGCCACAGAACACCGGTGACCGGCCGGGCGCGACACCGGAACCGTCCACGCCGGGGCCGTCCAGCGCGGCCGCGACGCCCAGCGCCATCAGGACGCCGGCGCGGACCGGCACGGCGAAGCGGTCGGCGTCGACTGCCGGTACACCTGACGCGGCAGCGAACCCCGGCGGAACCGATCTGGCACTCGGCCGGCCCGCGACGGCATCCTCCGTGGAGGGTGAGGCCTACGCGCCGCGGTTCGCGGTCGACGGCGACCCGGGCACCCGGTGGAGCAGCGCGTTCAGCGACCCGCAGTGGATCAGCGTGGATCTGGGCCGGCTGTGGCTGGTCACGCGGGTCGTGCTGCGGTGGGAGGCGGCGTACGGCGTCGAGCACGACCTCGCGGTCAGCGCCGACGGCACGACGTGGCGCAGGGTGTGGCGGACGGGTGAGGGCGCCGGCGGGGTGCAGGACGTGCGGATCGCCGCGACGCCGGCCCGGTTCGTGCGGATGACCGGGACCCGGCGGGTCGGCCAGTACGGCTACTCGCTCTTCGCCTTCGAGGTCCGCTGAAGCCTTTTCGAGGTCTTTTCGCGGCCCGCTGAGCGTCGGTCAGTCCCAGGCCTGGCCGAGGTGGGCCAGCTGGCCGGCGTATTCGATGCGGTCGAGCCAGGCCGGCGGCCACGCGGCCATGCCCCGCTCGGCGCCGATGAACGCGCCGGCCAGGCAGGCGATCGAGTCGGAGTCGCCCGAGGTGGTGGCGGCGCGGGCCAGCGCGGTCACCGGGTCGTCGGCGTGCCGCACGGCGCACAGCAGGGCCGTGGCGAGGGCCTCCTCGGCGATCCAGCCGGCGCCGGTGGCCGCACACGGGTCGCTGCCGTCGTCGGGCCGCGACAGCGCAAGGTCGAGGCGGTCGAGCACGGCGACGCACTCGTCCCAGCCGCGGCTGATGAAGTCCTCCGGGCTGGTCACGGCCGGCTGCTGCCAGAGCGTGCCGAGCCACTCGCCGCGGTAGGTGGTGCGCTGCGACCGGCACCGGTCGCGCAGCGCCGCCGGCAGCGCCGCAAGGCCGGCGCCGTCGCGCAGGATCCGGACGGCGTACGCGGTGAGCTCGCTGGCGGCGAGGGCGGTCGGGTGGCCGTGGGTCATGGCGGCCTGCAGCTGCGCCACCCCGGCGAGCGTGTCCAGGTCGTAGCCGGCGACGAGCCCGACGGGCGCGACCCGCATGTTGGCGCCGCAGCCCTTGGAGCCGGCGACCGTGGCCTCCACCCAGGGCAGCCCCTGCGCGAGCCCGCCGCAGGCGCGCAGGCAGGTCATGCCGGGTGCCCGGTTGTTGTCGGGGCTGTGCGCCCACTCGACGAACCGGACCCGCAGCAGCGGCTCCAGCACGGCCGGGGTCGGTTCGGGCGCCTCCAGCAGCGCCCAGCCGACGGCAAGGGTCATCTGCGTGTCGTCGGTGACGAGCGCGGGGTGACCTTCCAGGTCGCGGGGGCCGCCGGGGCCGTATCGCTCCTCGATCGCGGAGACCGTCATGAACTCGGTCGGTTTGCCGAGCGCGTCACCGTACGCCAGTCCGAACAGGCACCCTGAGGCCGAAGTCGACACGCAGTGGATCGTAGCGGCCCCGGCAACGTCCGCCGGGGCCGTTCCGGGCGGTCGGCTATCGCAGCGGGTCCGCGAGCGTCGCCGGCGTGGCGGGGCGGCGCGGGGCCTTCGGCGCGGCGGTCGCCGGGGTGGCGGTCGCCGGGGTGGCGGGCTTCGTCGAGACCGGTCGGCTGATCGTGGCGGGCGTGGCCGGCACCGGCTCGCCGGGGGTCGTCGCGAGGTTCTTCGCCGTCGCCTGCGCCTGCGCGAGGGTCGGGTTGGCACGCAGCTGCCGGGCGCCCTCGACGATCTGCTCGTACTTGCCACGGCCGGCCCGGGTCCCCAGCACGTAGCCGGCGGCGAGTCCGGCGGCCAATGTCAGCAGTCTCATCCTGGTCTCCCTCGAAGGTGCGTGGCTCGACTCCCCGCCGTGGTGCCCGCCCCATTGGCCCCTCAAACCCCCCGTGACGATCCCTCCACGGAGGTGACGCCCCCCGCCGCGGAATTCGTGATCGTGCAGGGAGGCGATGTTCGAAGGAGGCGCCGGTTCATGGGGACACCCCTTCGCACGGTCGCCCTGTTGCTGGCGTTCGGCATCCTCGGCGGCTGCACGTCGGACGCCCCCGCCAAACCGCCGCCGTCCAACGCCCCGGGGGTGGTCGACCCCACGGACTTCAGTCTCGGCCCGATCAACCCGTCGGCGAGCGGCGACGCGGCGGTGTCGGTCAGCACCGTTGCCCGGCACCTGGACATCCCATGGGGATTGACGTTCCTGCCGGACGGCAGCGCGCTGGTCACGGAGCGCCGGACGCTGCGGATCCTGCGGGTCGGCCCCAGTCGGGCCGCGAACGGTTCGCTGACCGTGACGCCCGTGACGAAGATCAGCGAGGCGACCGCGGACAACGAGGGTGGGCTGCTCGGCATCGCCGCGTCGCCACGGTACGCCCTGGACCAGACCGTCTACATCTACTACACGACCGACATCGACAACCGGATCGCGAAACTGAAACCCAACGAGCGGCCCAGACCGATCGTCACCGGCATCCCCCGCGGCGGCATCCACGATGGCGGCCGGCTCGCCTTCGGCCCCGACGGGTACCTCTACGCGACCACCGGCGAGGCATCGCTCACCGATGCCGCGCAGGACCTCAGCAACCTCGGCGGGAAGGTCCTGCGGATGACCGTGGACGGCAAACCCCCGCCGGGCAATCCGTTCCACGGCTCGCTCGTCTGGTCCTACGGCCACCGCAACCCGGAGGGCATGGACTGGGACGCCGCCGGCAACATGTACGTCGCGGAGATCGGCCAGGCGGTCTGGGACGAGCTGAACGTGATCCGGCCCGGCGGCAACTACGGCTGGCCGCGCGTCGAGGGGATCGGCAACAACCCGAAGTACATCGATCCCGTGGTGGCCTGGCATCCGGAGGTCGGGGTCAGCGCCGGCGTCGCCGTGCTGGGCGGCACCGCCATCGTCACCTGCCTGCGCGGGCAGCGCATCTACCTCGTCGGCGTCGAGGGCGTCGGCAAGCAGGAGGCCGAGCAGCAGGCGGGCAGCCGCCCCTCGGAAGGCGCGGGCCCGGACACCCTCGGGGTCCGCTGGCGGCCGAGCGCCGGGGTGACGAAGCAGCCCGCCGAGGCCCTCACCATGAAGTACGGCCGGCTGCGCACCGCCATCAAGGCGCCGGACGGCAGCGTCTGGCTCACCACCTCCAACCGCGACGGCCGCAACCCAAGCGGACCGACCGTCGAGGACGACCGGATCCTCCGGCTGACGCTGCGCCCGGTCGCGGCGCCGGGCCCGCGTTGACGCTCCGCCTGACGCTGCGGGGAAGGCGGAGGGTGGCGGCCGCCTGCCTCGCCGTCGCCGTCGTGCTCGGCGTCGTCCTGCTGGTGCGGGCGCGATCCGGCGAGACGCACGGCAGGCGCTGCACGGATCCGGGCGCCGTGTCGATGGCCGGCCGGGTCGTCGTCGACTCTGACCTGTCCCAGCGGAAGCTGCGCTGCGCCGACCTCGAACGCTCCACTGTGGAGGGTTTCGTCCGGGAGGCGAACCTGAGCGGGTCCAACCTGCACGCGGCGCACCTGCGGTCGGTGTCGATGGAGAACGTCGACCTGACCGGGGCGGACCTCACCGACGTCGCCGCCCGCGACGCCACGCTCACCGGGGTCGAGCTCGGCCGGGCCGACCTGCGCCGCACGGCGTGGCAGGGCAGCACCTTCACCGACGTGGGACTGCGCGGGGCGGTGCTGCGCGGGGCGGACCTGCGCCGGACCGAGATCCGCCGGTCCGACCTCGGCGGCGCGGACGCCCGCGACGCCGACCTCACCGGTGCCTGGCTGGTCGACACCGATCTGCGCGGCATCCGCCTCAAGGGCGCCGTCCTGACGGACACGACCTGGGTGAACGTGGTCTGCCCCGACGGCACGAAGTCAGCCGGTGACCGGCACGACGGCTGTGCCGGCCACTTGAACGTTTAGGTCAGCCGATCTCTTGAACGTCTGGATCAGCCGGTCTCTTGAACGTCTGGATCAGCCGGTCTCTTGAACGTCTGGATCAGCCGGTCTCTTGAACGTCTGGGTCAGCAGGTGCGGAACACGTCCAGCGCGGGCAGGGCCCGGCCGTCGAAGTCGAACAGCGCCTGGTTCTCCCAGCCGTTGCCCGAGGTCGGGTCGGCCGGGTCCCAGCCCGCACCGGTCACCGCGGTCCAGGTCGGCTCCCAGTAGACGACGCCGAGCCCGCGCGGTACCGACGAAACCACGTCGCAGATCGCCCGCAGCGCGTCGGCCTGCCCCCGGGTCGTGGCGGGATGTCCACCGGCCGCGGCCAGTTCCGCGGTGAAGATCTGCGGGGTCGGGTCGTCCTCGGCGGTGGTGAACCCGTAGGCCGTCTCGGCGACGAGGACGTCCTTGCCGTACCGGGCGGACAGGTCGGCGAGGTTGGCCCGCAGGCTCTCGGCGGTGCCGTGCCAGTACAGGTAATGCGACACCGCGATGACGTCGAACGGCACGCCGAGCGCGGTGGCGTTGTCGAACCACCAGCGGTGCCCGCCGTTGTTGCCGCCCTCGGCGAGGTGCAGCACCACCCGGGTGCGGTTGGAGACGGCCTTCGCGACGGTGGCCCCGGCGGTCAGCAGCGCGGCGAGGTTGGGCCAGTTGTCCCAGCGCCCGTCGGGCCAGAGCAGGCCGCCGTTGATCTCGTTGCCGATCTGGACGAAGTCCGCCGTCGTGCCCTGCCGGTGCAGGGCGTGCAGGACGTCGTAGGTGTGGTCGCGCACGGCCGCCTTGAGCTCCTCGAATGCGTAGGTCGCCCAGGCGGCGGGCTTGTTCTGCTTGCCGGGGTCGGCCCAGGCGTCGGAGTAGTGGAAGTCGATGAACAGCCGCATGCCGCGGGCCTTGGCCCGGGCCGCCATCCGCAGCACCTTCGCCTTGGTGTTGTAGCCGTCGGCCGGGTTCACCCAGACCTTCAGCCTCGCGACATTGACGTCGTGCTCGCGCAGGATGGTGAGCGCGTCGGCGCGGCGCCCGTCGGCCCGGCGGTACACCGCGCCGAAGTCCTCGTTCTTGGCCAGGGTCGACACGTCGGCGCCGCGAACCGCCAGCCGTTGCCGGGGTTTCGGGTTGGCGGCCGACGTCGCGGACGGTGTGGCGACTGCGGCGACCGGCGCTGCCGCGGCGGCGGCCAGCATGGTGCGTCTGCGCATCGGGTGTCCTCACCTAGACTGTGAACGCTCCCAGTACCGAACTGCATGATGCTGCCTAACTGCCGCAGAAATCAAGTGTTGTGACTGGGAGCGTTCACGGGACTGCGGCAACACCTCGGGCGCGGTACGTTGGTGCCCCGGGGTCGGATCAGGGGGCGATCATGCGATGGCGTGTTCCGATGGCGGCGCTGGCCACGATCGTGGCGCTGCTGGCGTTCGTGGTCCTGGCGCCACGGTTCGCGAAAGGTCCGGGGGCGGCCGAGGGGGGCGAGATGCCGTTCGAGCTCTACACCCATTGCGGCATCGACGAGGCGTTCTTCGACGGCCGGTACTACGAGGCCGCCGAACCGTTGTCGGACGGCAGCGGCAACCCTCCGCCGGGCTGGGGCAACCCGAGCCAGGACGGCACCATCCGGGTCATCTCCGCGACGGAGGCCCGCTTCCACAGCGACGCCGGCGACGTGCTGCTGCGCGTGCGCCCCGGCGCGACCGGGTTCAAGCGCCTCTGCGCGTGACGGGCGGAGGCAGTCGCACGTGCGCTCAGGCCGTCTCGCGCGTGCCGTTCGGCGCTGCGGCGTCGACCTGCCAGCAGGCGGCGGTGAAGCGGACCTCGTCGCCGTGCACGTAGGGGTCGAACGCGGCCCGGACGGTGTCCACAACCCGGGCCCGGGTCTGCTCGTCGGCGCCGCCCAGGACCATGCCGAGCGGGCCGAGCCGGGTGAAGTAACGCACCAGGTCGTGCTCCGGCAGCACACAGGCGACGTCGACCGGCCGGAGGTCGACCCCGTCCCAGCCGGCCCGGGCGAGGATGTCACGGACCCGTTCCGGGTCGGCGAACGCGAACTGTCCCGGCTCGTCGGGCCGGCGCACCGGCAGGTCGGGCACGAGCGGCGCGGCGGCCCGCTCGGCGGTCGTCATGAACGGGTTCTCCGCGACGCCCCGCCACACGACCGCCCGCAGCGCGGCGCCGGGCGTCGCGGCACGGCGCAGGTTGGCGAAGGCGCGCACCGGGTCGGCGAAGAACATGACGCCGAAGCGGGAGATGACCGCGTCGAAGCCGGCCGGCGCGAACCCGTGCTCCTGCGCGTCGGCGTGCACGAACGCCACCGGCACGCCCGCACGCTCGGCGCGGGCGCGCGCGGCGGCGACCATCGGCTCGGCGATGTCCACCCCCACGCAGCCGGCCCCGCCCCCACCGAGCCGCCGGGCCACGGCGACCGTGGTGCTGCCCGTGCCACAGCCGACGTCGAGCACGCTTCCGGCGCCGACCGCCGCGACCTCGTCCACCAGGAGGTCCTCGAAGGGCTGGAACAGCTCGTCCAGCATGGCCTGCGCGTCGATCCAGGCCTGCCCGGCCGTGCCGCTCCAGCGTGCCGTCTGGTTCATGTCTCGTCTCCCGTGGTTGCGGTGTACCCGGTCAGGATGCGACGGTGTCACTTCAAGCCGACTTGAGGTCAACCCGATGACGAACCTGGACATCGCCGAGGTGGCGCGCCGCGCCGGCCTGCCCGCCTCGACCCTGCGCTACTACGAGGAGAAGGGCCTGATCGCGTCGTCCGGCCGGGCCGGGCTGCGCCGCCAGTTCGATCCCGGCGTGCTGCAGCGGCTGGCGTTGATCGCCCTGGGCCGCACCGCCGGGTTCTCCCTCGACGAGATCGTGCTCATGTTCGGCCCGGACGGGCAGCCCCGCATCGACCGCACCATGCTCACCGCGAAGGCCGCCGAGCTGGACGCCACGATCGGAAAGCTCACCGTCCTGCGCGACTCGCTGCGGCACGCCGCCGCCTGCCCGGCGCCGAGCCACCTGGAGTGCCCGACCTTCCGCCGCCTCATCCGCGCGGCCGAGTCGGGCGCCGTCGACCTCCCCCGGCCCGGGTCGCCCCGTCAACGCCCACGGAAGCCCCGCGACGCGGTCACCTGACGCCCGCACCCGACCGAGACCGTCAGCCCTCGGCCTGGTCGAAGCCGCGCATCGGCCACCCCGACGACCACGGGACGACTTGGCTCAACGCCGGCCGCGACGAAACGGCCGCGGGCGGCGCGCCGGGCGAACAGCACGCACCGCCCGTCCGGGTCAGGTCTCCTCGGCGAGGAGCTGCGCGGTGGGGAGGCGTTGCAGGAGGGCAGCCGGGACCAGGGCGGCGCAGGTCGCCAGGACCGCGCCGGCCGCGACCGCCAACCCGGCCGTGGTGAGCAGGCCACCGCTCAGCTCACCGACGAGCCAGGCGGCACCGGCGACGCCGAGGCCGGCGCCGAACGCACCGCCGAGCACGCCGATGCCGAGGCCCTCGGCCGCGACGAGCCTCGCCAGCGACGCCGGCGTCCAGCCGGTGGCGCGCAGGGTGGCGAGTTCGGCGGCGCGGTCGCGGATGTTCAGATACAGCACGTCCGCGACGGCGAGGGCGCCGAGCAGGATCGTGGCCGCGACCGCGATCGTGTCGACGGCCCTGACCCGCAGGGACACCGCGTCGCCGAGGAGGGTGCCGACGATGGCGCCATGGAAGGTGTACGTGATCGCGCCGAGCACAGTGGCGGCGGCGATGCCGATGGCGAGCGCGCCGGCGCCGAGTATCGTCCGGCCGGGGACCCGCACCAGGTTGAGCAGGCCCATGGTGAGCGGGCCGCGGGGGCGGCCGGCGCGGCGGGGGCG
>NZ_JBHSIU010000030.1:91134-186390 GCF_042653625.1 Dactylosporangium cerinum
GAGCGGGCCGCGCCGAGCGCCGGGATCAGGCCCGCGATCAGCGACAGCACCACCGCGGTCGGCACGGCGAGGAGCGCCTGCGTCCAGGTGGTGTGCACGTCCAGCAGCGCCCCGAGCGGCCCGGCGAGGGCGAGGGCACCGAGACCGGCGACGGTGCCGATGGCCGCGACCTCGCCGAGGACGGCGGCGAAGATCCGGTGCGCGGGCCAGCCGAGCGCGGACAGTGTCGCCAGTTCGGTGCGCCGGTCGCGGACCCCGGCGGCGACGGCATTGGCGAGGAAGAGCGCGCAGACGACCAGGACGAGGACGAACAGCACGGCGCTCTTGCGGTCGATCGCGGTGATGATGCTCGCCGCGACGCCCTTCTTCACCCAGTGCTCGGTGACGCGCAGCTCGGGTCGCTGATACTTGCCGGCGACCAGGGTCACGGTCTGCGGGGCGGGCGACGAGCCATACGTGATGTCGACGTCGAGGCCGGTCCGGGCGGAGATCTCCTCGGCGACCAGGCGGACCCGCTCGCGGGAGGTGTCGGAGAAGCCGTGCACACCGGCGACACGGACCCGGATGGCGCTCAGCGGCGCGTCCTTGTTGGTGCCCTGCGTGTCGCTGAGCAGGTCCGGCAGGTCGGCGATGCTGGTCAACAGCATCGGCGGCGAGGACAGGTAGCCGGCGGGGTTGCCGTTCGGCGCGAGGGTGCGGTCGCCGAGCAGGTCGCGGGTGTGCTGGTCGGCGCCGACGACCAGGGGTGGTTCGTAGGTCTCCATCGGCACCCGGCTGAGCGGGTTGAACGTGGTGAGCCGGGACGGGTCGAAGGTGCCGACGACGCCGAACTCGGTCGCCGTCGGGTCGCCGTCCGCGCGCACCGACACGTTGCGCACCGTGCGGAAGGACGTGTCGTCGATCTGCCAGGGCGCCGGGAAGCCGAACGAGTGCGGCAAGACGTAGGCCTGTGCGTCGTAAGGCACCGGCACGGCGGCGAGGCTGCCGTCGGGGGCCTGCAGGTAGGTGACGCCGCCGACCTGCAGGAGCCACTCGTGGCTGTACGCGAAGCCGTAGCCCTCGCCACTGCGGGCCACCTGGACGGCGGTGGTGTGCCGGTAGGCGGCCTCGGTGTCGAGGAGGGCGTCGCGGAGGTGGGTCGCCGGTGCGGCCGCCATCGCGGCGAGCACGCCGTCGGGGGCGCCCGCCGGCAGCGGGGTGTCCAGCCGGGCCCGGGAGAGGCCGATCGACGCGGTGGTGTCCGCATATCGGCGCGAGGTGGCCAGGACGGGCACCACCTTCCTTGATGGCATGCCACCCTCGGTGCCGGTCGTGCGGGGCGGCGCGTCGCTGAGGAAGGTGCCCTGGGTCGCGCCCCGGAGCCCGACGAGCCGGTCCTCGGACTCGGGGTCGACGGCGGCGATGAGCATCGGCTCCCGCCACGTAACGGAGATGACCAGGCGGTCCCCCGTCGGCGGTCCGTTCCAGGCTCCCGTCTCGAACCGCCCGTCGGGGCGCAGCCGGGCCAGGAACACGACCTGGCCGGTGGCGTCGGTGATCTGGCCCTGCTCCGGGAACGGGCACACCTGCCGGCCGTCCTCCAGGATGCCGATATTGCCGTCGCAGAACTGCTGGAACGGGATCTTCTGCCCGCCGGTGAACTCCAGGTCTGCGCCGCCACCCAGCTTCGGCCAGGAGACCTCGTGCTTGGTCACGTAGACCCAGATCGGGGTGGCCGGGGCCCGGCTGAGACCCCGGTCGGCGAGCAGGGTCCGGTCGACCCGGAAGACCTGTCGGTCCAGCGTCGGGTCGACGAGGTCGGTGATGTCGACCGGTGCGGCGACCCCGGCGTTGATCGAGCCGGCCATCGCGATCGGCGCCGCGACGTCGATGCCGGGCACGGCGCGGACCTTGGCCCAGTCGTCCATGGTCAGGCCGCCGTAGATACCTGAGACCGCGTTGGGTCGCAGCAGCGCCCGGTCGTCTTCGAGGGGCAGCCGGCTGCCCTTGGGGCGCACGAGAATGTCATACGCCGCGCGTACATTGGCGTCGACGGTGCCGGTGACCTCGAGGCGTGCGGTGGCGGTGGCGCCGGTGAGCACGGTGAATCCGGTGGTGGCGGTGAGCACCCCGACGAGGAGTGCCACCGACCTCCCCGCCCGCCCCCGTAGGTGTCTCCAGACGAATCGGATCACGTCCACACCTTGGCGCATACATTGTCACAATGCAAGGCCGGTTTTCCGTGATGGTGAGGTGCGGGTGGGTATTGCGCTGGGGTGACCACACCGATCGAGCAGGATGACGAGGCGGCCCGGCTGCGTGCTGACATCGCCCGGACCAGGGCGCGCCTCGTGGAGAGCGTCGACGCGCTCACCGCCCGCCTCGACGTGCCCGGCCGGGTCCACGACGCGGCGTCCCGGCGGGTCGAGCCGGTGCGACGGCTCGCCGACGCCGCCGCCACGAAAGCCGCCAAGGCCACCGGCGCCGCCACAAGAGCCGCGAACGCCGCCGGCAAAGCCAGGACCACCGCCGCGAAGGCGACGGGCGTCGCCTGGGGCCTCGCGCGGGACGGGGTCGGCATCGGTGTCGCCCTCGCCCGCTGGGGCGCCGGCAGCGTCGTCGACGCGTTGCGCGCCGCGGGTGACCAGAGCCGCGACCGGCCACCGGTGCCGCCACGAAAGCCGCGCGCATCGCACGACGGCTCACCCGGGACAAGGCGCCGGCAGCATGTTCACGCACCGCAGATGACCAAGGCCGCCACCGAGGCCAACCGGGCTGCGCACGAGGGCTCACCCGGGACCGGGTGACGGCTCACGCGGGACACGGTGCCGGCAGCGCGTTCACGCGCCGGGGGTGAAGCCCCGGGGGCGAGACGTCGGCAAGGTCGACGGGTGGGAGAACCGACGCCGCCCGGGCTCGGCCGGCGGCTCGCCGTCGAGCTGATCGGCACGTTCTGGCTCGTGTTCGCCGGCTGCGGCACCGCGGTGCTCAGCGTCCGCTTCGACGACGTCGGGGTGGGCCTGCTCGGCGTCGCCCTGGCGTTCGGGTTGGCGGTGCTGACCGGGGCGTACGCGTTCGGGCACATCTCCGGCGGCCACTTCAACCCGGCGGTCACCGTCGCGCTGTGGCTCGGCCGGCGCACCCCGACCGCCGACGTCCTACCCTATGTCGTGGTCCAGCTGGCCGGCGCCCTCGCCGCGGCGGCCGTGGTGTTCGCCGTCGCCGAGGGCCGGGCCGGGTACAGCCTCGCGCGGGACGGCCTGGCCACCAACGGCTACGGCACGCACTCCCCCGGCGGCTACGGCCTCGGCGCCGCGCTGCTGATCGAGGCCGTCCTGACGGCTATGTTCGCGCTGGTGATCCTCGGCGCGACCGACCGCCGGGCGCCGCGTGGCATGGGCCCGCTGGCGATCGGCCTGACCCTCACCGTCATCCACCTGATCAGCATCCCGGTCACGAACACATCGGTGAACCCGGCCCGTTCGACCGGCCCGGCGCTCATCGCCGGCGGCGCCGCGCTGTCGCAGTTGTGGCTGTTCTGGGTCGCGCCACTCGTCGGTGCGGTCATCGCCGGGATCGGATACCGGTACGTGACGGGCGGCACCGGCACCGTCGAAGCCGCCGAAGAGGCACAGGACGTCGACGACCGTCCACTGTGAACACAACGCGCGCGACCTGAGGGTGTCCTCAGGGGCGCTCTGGGGGATCACCCCAGGTCGAAGTCGGGGGATCTCCGGATCGTTTCGGGCCGGTTGACCGCCGAATAATCCAGCACATGACGGAAAAGCCCAGGTTCAGCGTCGTCATCCCGTGCTTCAACGAGGAGCGGTACCTCGCCGACGCGCTCCTCTCCCTGCGCAAGCAGGACTTCGACGGGCTGTGCGAGGTCATCGTCGTCGACAACAACTGCACCGACGAGACCGCGGCGATCGCCCTCGAGCTCGGCGCGCGGGTCGTGACCGAGCCGGTGGCCGGGGTGTGCAACGCCCGCCAGCGCGGCACGGAGGCGGCCCGCGGTGAGATCGTCGTCTCGGCCGACGCCGACACGGTCTACGACCGCGACTGGCTCAGCCGTATCGACGCGCACTTCCGCGCCGACGCGGGCGTCGTCGCGGTCGTCGGCCCCTGCACGTACGCCGACGGCCCACAGTGGGGCCGGCAGTACGGCCGGATGCTGTTCGCGGCGGTGGACGGCGTCTACCGGCTGACCGGCCGCGCCGTGTACGCCAGCGCGACGAACATCGCCTTCCGCCGCGACGCCTGGACCGGTTACGACACCAGCCTGACGCAGGGCGGCGACGAACTGGACCAGCTGCGCCGGCTGCGCAAGCGGGGCCGGGTCGTCTACGACCACGGCAACCCGACCTACACGTCGGGTCGCCGGCTCAGCCGTGGGCTCGCGTACAACCTCTTCGTGACCCTTCCCGTGCACTACCTGCTGACCTACGCCGTCAACCGGGCCGCGGGGCGCCGGGTGCTGGGATCGGCGCCGGCGTTCCGGGAAACCGTGGAGGTCCGGTGATCCTCCTGCTCGGGCTGGTGTCCCTCGCCGTGCTCGGCGCGGCGTACTGGCTGCTGATGTCGCCGTTCGCCCCGTCCGCTCGGGACTACCCGTACCATGGGCCGACCGGCGAGCGGCTCGTGGCGCTGACGTTCGACGACGGCCCGAACGAGCCGTACACCTCCCAGATCCTCGACATCCTGGCGGCGCACGACGTCCGCGCGACCTTCTTCCAGGTCGGCAGGTGCGTCGAGCGCCATCCGGGGACCGCCCGGCGCACCGTCGAGGCCGGTCATGTGCTGGGCAACCATTCGCTGAGCCACCGGTTCGGCACCTACCTGCGGCCGGGGGCGTACGAGCGGGAGGTCGGGCAGACCCAGCGCATCCTGGCCCGGGTCACCGGCCGGACCCCGGCGCTGGCCCGCACGCCCTGGCTGTGGCGCCGGCCGGCGCTGCTGCGCATGCTGCGCCGCGGCGGCCTGCACCCGGTTGCCGGGGAGTTCGGCCACGCGCTGGAGGTGTTCCAGCCGTCCGGTGTCCGCATGGCCCGCCGCGCCGTCGCCAAGGCGCGCCCCGGCTCGATCCTGATCTTCCACGACGGGTTCGACGGCCGGGGCGGCAACCGCGCCGAGACGGTCGTCGCGGTGCGGGAGACGGTCGAGGGGCTGCTGGCCCGGGGCTTCCGGTTCGTGACGGTGGACGAACTGCTGGGCGTGCCGGCGTACCAGGGCTGACCGTGGTCGGCGGTGCCGCGTCTCAGCCGTATGGGCGAAGCGGTCGCGTGGGTGCGGGGACGGTGCGGGATGGCGTGATCGTTCAGGTTCACCGCGGCCATGCCGATCTGACCTGCTGGCGATGATCAACGGCACCGGGAGGCACGACATGCGGCGGCCCCGGGGTGTCGACGCGCTGCTCCCGGCCGGCGCGACCGCCGCGGTCGTGGCGGTGCTCGCGGCGCTGATCCTGCCGTCGCGGGTGGCCGAACCGGCGATCGTCGTCGTCGACCTCGCGCTCATCAGCGCGCTGACCTACATGTTCCACCGCACGGCCCGGGTGCCGGGCCTGCCGCCGCCGACCGCGCGGTTCTGGGCCAGTCGGCATGGCGGTCGACCTCACCGCGCTGCTGGTGACGGCGGCCGGCGGCCGGACCGTGCCGATGTACGGCGCGCAGCTGGTCTACCCCGTCGCCGGCCTGCTCATCATGTACGCCGTGTTCAAGTACCCGACAACGGCACAGCACCGGTCGGAACGGCTGCGGCTGGGGCTGGACGCCGCCATCGTGCTGGTGGGCGTCGCCACCCGCCGCCCGTTCAGCGTCCTGCCCTACGGCGCCTCGGCCGCCGCGTTCGGACTGCTGGTGATCGTCGTCGGACCCGACCTGGACTGGCGCCGGTGGGGGGTCCTGGCCGGCACCGGCGTCCTGCTGGCCCTGGTCACGACGCGGCAGCTCACCGCGCTGCGGGAGAACGGGCACCTGCTCGCGCGGAACCGGCTCCTCACCGAGCAGCTGCAGCACCAGGCGTGGCACGACGAGCTGACCGATCTGGCGAACCGTGCCTACCTCGGCCGGCACGTCGAGGAGGCGATCCAGCGGTACACCACCACGGGCGCCGACACCGCGCTGCTGCTCATCGACCTCGACGGGTTCAAGGCCGTCAACGACACCCTGGGCCACGAGGTCGGCGACCGGTTGCTGTGCGAGATCGCGGACCGCCTGGTCAGCGTGGCGCACGAGGGCGTCGTGTGCCGGCTCGGCGGCGACGAGTTCGTCGTGCTCATCGAGCGCAGACCGGCCGGCCCGCTGGCCGACCGGCTGGTCCGGGCCGTCGCGGCCCCGGCCGTCATCGGCGCGCACACCACCAGGGTCGGCGCGAGCATCGGGGTCGCGTACATCAGCCACTCCCCGACCGGCATCGTCGACCTGCTGCGCCGGGCGGACGCCGCCATGTACGCCGTCAAGTCCGCCGGCAAGAACAACTGGCGCCTCAGCGAACCGGAACGGGTGTCGGCGTCCTAGGCCGCGCCCAGGTGCACCGTTGCGCCCCCGGACGGCGTAAATGCCGCGCGCCACCATCGCGCCGCGCATACCGTACGAATCCGCGCCGGCCCACAGGCGACCGGCATTGATCGAACGGGGCGGATCCATGCCGGAGGTCACCAGGCCCGGCGCGGCTGACCGCATGAGCGGGGACGCGGTGGCCGTTGACGGGCGCGCACCTGTCGGCGGGCTGCTGCGAACGCGGAACTTCGCCCTGCTCTGGATCGGGCAGTCCACCAGCGCGGTCGGCTCCGCGATCACGTCGGTGGCGCTCCCGCTGGTGGCCATCTCGACCCTGCAGGCCGGTCCGGCCACGGTCGCCCTGCTCACGGCCGCCACCTGGCTGCCGTGGCTGGTGATCGGGCTGCCGGTCGGCGTCTGGGTCGACCGGTGGCCGCGCCGGCGCACCCTGCTGATCGCCGACATCGTCTCCGCGGCGGTGCTCGTCGTCATCCCGATCGCGGCCTGGACCAACGTGCTCACCGTCGCCATGCTGCTGGTGGCCGCGCTGCTGGCCGGGACCGCCGGGGTCTTCGCCAACGTAGCGTTCAACGCGTTCCTGCCTCATCTCGTCCGCGCGGACGAGATGATGGAAGGCAACGCCAGGCTGCAGACCAGCGCGTCGGTCGCGCTGGTCGTCGGACCGGGCCTCGGCGGCCTGCTGGCCCAGGTGGCCGGCGCGGTCAGCGGTGTCCTCATCGACGCCGGCACCTTCCTGGTGTCGGCGGCCTGCCTGCTCGCCCTGCGGTCGGCGCCGGAGCCACGCCCCGCCCCGGGCGACCGCCCGGGCATGCTGCGCCAGATCGCCGACGGCATCGGTTTCATCATGCGCGGACGGCTGCTGCAGGCCATGCTGGTGGTGGCGGCGGTGACCAACTTCGCGATGCTGGGCATCACGGCACTGCGCATCGTCTTCCTGGTGCGCACCGAAGGCGCCGCGCCGGGCACCGCGGGCCTGGTGATCGGCGTCGGCAGCCTCGGTGCCATCCTCGGTGCCGCGCTCGCGTCGCTGGCGTCCCGGCGTTTCGGCAGCGCCCGCACCTACCTGGTGGCGAACGTCGCGGCCGCCCCGTTCGTGCTGCTGCTGCCGCTCGGCGGCCACGGCTGGCGCCTGGCGCTGTTCGCGGCGGGCTCCTTCGTCGCCCTGGCCGGGGCCACGATGTCCAACGTGATGACCATGACGTACCGCGGCACGTTCGTGCCCGCGCGCCTGCTCGGCCGGGTCACCGCCGCGTCGCGGATCTTCGTGTTCGGCAGCATCCCGCTGGGTGCGGCCACCGCCGGCCTGCTGGCCTCGGCACTCGGCATCCGGTCGGCCATGTGGGCACTCGCCGTCCTCTACGTCATCGCCCCCCTGCCCCTGCTCGCCACCGAGGCCCGCACACTGCGCGACCTCCCGGGCCGATCATCCCCCTGAGCCTGCCGACGTCGCGGGAAGCACCAGCTCGGCGACACGTACTGGCCCGCCAGACATCGACGATGTTAACCTGAGACGGCGCTCGATTGAAAGGTTTCAACCGCCGGAACCGTTCCGTGAAAGGACACCGCCATGTTCGTTCACACCCGGGCCGGACTGTGCCTGGCCGCCGCCGTCCTCGCCCTGCCGGCCGTCATCGCCCCGGCCCTGCCCGCCGCCGCGGCGGCCGCCGCGATCGCCGTCTCCGACCTGCGCGTCAACAACGTGACCGACCCGCTCGGCATCGACAACGTCCGGCCCAGCCTCAGCTGGCGGCTCACGTCGCCGGTCAACGGCGAGCGGCAGACCGCGTACCGGATCCTCGTCGCCAGCAGCCCGGGCCGGCTCAGCCCCGGCAGCGCGGACGTCTGGGACAGCGGCAAGGTGGCCGCGGCCGACTCGATCGCCGTGCCCTACGGCGGCCCCGCGCTGCAGCCGGCACGGACGTACCACTGGACCGTGCAGGCCTGGGACGCCGGCGACCAGCCGTCGGCGTGGAGCCCGGCCGCCCGCTGGGAGACCGGGCTGTTCACGACGCAGGACTGGAAGGGCGCCCAGTGGATCAGCCCCGACGCGGCCACAGCCGCGGCGCCGATGCTGCGGGCCTCCTTCACGCTGCCGGCCAAGGCCATCACCGCCGCCCGGGCGTACGTCGACGGGCTCGGCTTCTACGAGCTGCGGCTCAACGGCGCCAAGGTCGGCGGCCAGGTGCTGGCACCCGCGAACACGCCCTACGGCGAGCGCAACCTGTACAGCACCTACGACGTCACGTCGGCCCTGCGCGCCGGCGGCAACGCGGTCGGGCTGTGGCTCGGCGACGGCTACGGCCCGCGGTTCAGCCCGTACGGCTTCCGCTGGTCCGGCCCGAAGCAGGCGATCCTGCTGCTCGACGTCACGTTCGCCGACGGCACCCACCAGACGGTCACCACCGACCCGTCGTGGAAATGGCAGACCGGCCCGATCACCGCGAACGACCTCTACGCCGGCGAGGCCTACGACGCGCGGCTCGAGCGCGGCGGTTGGGACCAGCCCGGCTACGCCGACGCGGGCTTGCGGGCCGTGCGCGCCGTCACCGCACCGTCGACCGCGTTGACCGCGGCCGCGCTGCCGCCGGTCCGGGTCGTGGCCACGCTGCCGGCCGTGCGCCTCAGCCAGCCCCAACCCGGCGTCTGGGTGTATGACTTCGGCCAGAACATCGCCGGCTGGGCGCGCCTGCGCGTGCAGGGCGCGGCCGGGACCACGGTGCGGCTGCGCACCGCCGAGGAGCTCCTGCCCAGCGGCCTGCTCGACACCGCCACGAACCGCAGCGCCGCGTCCACCGACACCTATGTTCTGGCCGGCACGGGCGGCGTCGAGACCTGGGAGCCACGGTTCACCTACCACGGCTTCCGCTACGTCGAGGTCACCGGCTACCCGGGCACGCCGGCCATCGGCAGCCTCGACGCCCGCGTCGTGCACGCCGACGTGCGGTCCACCGGCACCTTCAGCTCGTCCGACCCGCTGCTGAACCAGATCTGGCAGAACAACCGCTGGGCGATCCTGAACAACTCGATGAGCATCCCGACCGACAACCCGGTCCGCGACGAGCGCACGCCGCCCGGCATGGACGTCCAGGCGTATCACGACGCGTCGATCCGCGAGTTCGGGATGAACGGCTTCTACGCCAACTACCTCGCCGACATGCCGGCCGGCACGGCGCTGCCGAACGACGCCGGCAACGCGCAGCAGCCGGACATGGGCGGCAACCAGGTCGTCCTCGCCTGGGCGCTGTTCGAGCAGTACGGCGACCGTGACACCCTCGCCGCCACGTACCCTGCGATGCGACGGTTCGTCGACACCAACGGGGCGAAGATCTGGACCACCGGGTTCGGTGACTGGTGCCCGCCGGACCTCGGCCCGAACGCCAACGGCGGCCAGGGCAACCCGAGCGCCGGCGCCTGCCAGAGCGAGGTGTCCATTGTGAACACCGCGCTGTCGTTCCGGCAGGCACAGGCCGTGGCGAAGGCCGCCGCTGCGCTGGGCCAGACCGCCGACGCGACCCGCTACAACCAGCTCGCCGGCAGCATCAAGGACGCGTTCAACGCCCGGTTCCTCAACGCCGACGGCGCGAGCTACGGCAGCGGCCGGCAGACCACGAGCGTGCTGCCGCTCGCGTTCGGGCTGGTGCCGGACGCCAACGTGACCGCGGTCGGCGCGCGGCTCGTCGACACGATCCTCAACCGCAACGGCGGGCACCTCGACACCGGCATCTTCGGCACCCGGTTCCTCATGGACGCGCTCGTGCGGGCCGGCCGCGTCGACGTGGCGATGACCGTGCTGGACGCCACGTCGTACCCCGGGTTCGGCTACGAGATCGGCCGGGGCGCCACGACGCCGTGGGAGCAGTGGACCTACGTGTCCAACATGGAGACGCACGACCACGCCATGTTCGCCGGGATCAACGCCTCCCTCTACACCCAGCTCGCCGGCATCCAGCCGACCGGGCCGGGATACGCCACGCTGGTCGTCGACCCGCAGGTCCCGGCCGGGCTGCAACGCGCCGCCGCGTCCATCGACACGGTGCGAGGCACCGTCGCCAGCTCCTGGACCGTCGCCGGCAGCCAGTTCGCGCTCGACGTCACCGTGCCGGTCGGGGCGACGGCGACGGTGCACGTGCCGAACTTCGGCCGCGGCGCCGCCACGGTGAGCCCGTCCGCCGGCGCGACCCAGATGTCCGCGGACGGCCGGGAGACGGTGTTTGCCGTCGGCTCCGGCGGCTGGCACTTCACCGGATCGGTGGCGCCGGCCGGGACGTCGGCGCTGCCGGGGGCGTGGCCCCGCTGCGCGGCCGAGACCGGCACCTGCGCGTTCACCGGCGCCCAGACGGTGGCCTTCGGCGCCGCCGGCCGGTTCGGCTACGCGACGCTCACCGGCGGCACCACGTGCGGCAACGGGGTGTTCGGCGACCCGGCGCCGAACGTCTCCAAGGCCTGCTACCGCACCGCTCCCCCGCCGGCCGCGGACACCTGGACGCAGTGCGCGACCGAGACCGGCACCTGCGCGTTCGCCGGCACCGCCACGGTGGCGTACGGCGCGGCGGGCCAGTTCCGCCACGCCACCCTGACCGGTGGGACGGCCTGCACCAACGCGGTCTTCGGCGACCCCATTCCCGGCACCGCGAAGGCCTGCCACCTCACCGCCCCGCCGCCGGGGACCACGACCTGGACGCCGTGCGCCGACGAGACCACGACGTGCGCGTTCACCGGCACCCGCGAGGTCGCGTTCGGCGCGGCCGGCCGGTACACCTACCGCCGCGTCACCGGCGGCACACCGTGCACCAACACGGTCTTCGGCGACCCGGTCCCGGGCACCCCGAAGGCCTGCTACGTCCAATGACGGGGAATCGGCTTGGTCCGCTCGTCCGTGGGCCGTAGCGTGCTCGGCATGCAGACGACGCTGCACGGCGCCCTGGTGACGCTGCGGCCCGCCACGGCCACCGACATCCCCGCGCTGGCCGGCATCCGCGCCACGCCGGAGGTCTACGAGCGCTGGCGGGGCGGTGCGGACCTCGCCGCCGCGGTGGCCGAGGACCTCGCCGACCCGGACACCCACCCTCTGGTCATCGAGCACCACGACCAGGTGGTCGGCATGATCCAGTGGAGCGCCGAGACCGACCCTGACTACCGGCACGCGGGCATCGACATCTACCTCGATCCCAAGGTCCACGGCCAGGGACTGGGCACCGACGCCGTCCGCACCCTGGCCCAGCACCTGTTCGCCGACCACGGCCACCACCGCATCGTCATCGACCCCGCCGCCGACAACACGGCCGCCATCCGGTGCTACGGCAAGGTCGGCTTCCAGCCCGTCGGCGTCATGCGGCGCTACGAGCGCGACCCCGACGGCAGCTGGCACGACGGGCTCCTCATGGACCTCCTGGCCGACGAGCTGACCGGCGCCTGATCCCGCCGCCGTACTCATCCGCGACCGGGCAGGGTACTCAACGGCGCCCCGGCGGCGTGCTCAGGCCCGCCGCCGGGTCCGGCTGCTACAACCGAGTCATGCGCGAAAGCATGATGGATGTCGATCGGGAGGCGCCCGGCGCACCCGCCCGGCCGGACGTGGTGATTCTCGTTCACGGCACGTTCGCGGGGCCGAAGGACGACACCGACGACGAACCCGGCGATGCCTGGTGGCAGCGGGACAGCGACTACTGCCGGTGGCTGCGGGCGAACCTTCCGCCGGGTGCCGCCCTGCCCGACGACGTCCAGGTGTTCCGCTGGACGGGGCACAACAGTCAGGTCCGCCGTCTGGAGGCGGCCAACCGCCTGCTGGCGTTGATGATCGAGCTCGAGGCTCAGGGTCGCGGCTACCACCTCGTGGGCCACAGCCACGGCGGCTCGCTCATCTGGGAGGCGCTGATCAGCGCCGAGGTGCCCCGGACGCACGGGGTGGTCTACGCGCAGCTGCGCCGGGCGTTGAACGACCCGTCGGTGCGGCTGGCCCCCGAGCCGATCATACCGTTGCGCGACGACGAGCACGCGCCGTGGTTCGTGAAGCACAAGACGCGGTACCTGCCGCGAACGTCGGAGTTCCGGGCGATCGAGGCGGCGATCCAGCTGCGTGGCCTGCGCAGCTGGACGACGGTCGGCAGCCCGTTCCTGCGGTATCTGCCGGCGCGGCGCCCGGCCGTGCCCGGCTGGGGCAGCCAGGCGCTGTCCCTGCGCCCGGCCACCGGGTGGCGCGCCGTGCGCCGGCAGCTGCTCGACCTGCTGGTGACGACGACCATCACGGCGCCGTTCTCCTTCCTGGCCGTGTTGATCGTCGCGGGAGCGATGTTCCACGCGCGCTGGCCGGGCGCCGTGATGCACAGCGGCGTGGCCAACGCGCTGGCGCTGCCCGTCGTGCTGTGCTGGGCGGCGGCGTACTGGCTGCTCGGTGCCCAGGGGTACGCCAACACGCTGCTGGCCCGGGAGCGCGCGGCGCAGCGGGCCTTCCGCCGGCACGCACCACGGTGGCTCGGGCTCTGGGCGCCGACCGACGAGGCCATCAACGTCCTGTCGGCCTCGGCGCCGACCGGCGTCGACTACGAGTGGTTGTGCGCGCCGGCCGACCGCCGCGACCGGCGCGACTTCGGCGCACCGTCCGATCCTGTCCCGTTGCCGCGGCTGAGGATCCGGGCGCCGCGCTCGGCCACGCATCTGCTGCCGGACGTCGTCCGGATCGCGCCCAGGCGGGCCGCCGTGCCGCTGGTGTGGCTGGCCAACCGGCTGCTGGAGCCGTGGTGGCGCCGCCGGATCGCGGCGGCGCTGCACGGGATGGCGCAGGGCTCGGACCTGCCGGCGGCGGTGCTCGCGTTCGCGTCGCCGTGGCCGCTGCCATTGCGCGGGGCACGAACGGTGACCGGCCTGCCGGACGAGGTCGCGGCGCGGCTCGCCGACCGCGCCGCCGGCCAGAACGCCGCGCTCGGACCGGCCCTGCGGGAACTGCTGATGGCGGCGGCGCTCGACGGGGTCCCCGCGGCGATGCGCGGCCTGCACGGTTCGCTGACCGAGGCCGGCGCGATGGTCCACACGTCGTACTTCGCCGACCCCGACGTGCGGGAGTTGATCCGGCTGCACATCGAACGGACGTGCACGATCTCGCGGGACACCACCGCCGGCCCGCTCGCGGCCTGGCTCACGGAGCATCAGGCCGCCGTGGCCGCACGGGTCGCGGCGTTCGCCGTGACACCGCCCTCGCCGTGACACTGCCCGAGAGGCCATGACGGGCGACGGACCCGCCGGAGGGGGCTGCCTCCGGCGGGTCCTGCCTGATCAGCACCAGCCGGTGGACACCGGGGCGCTCTGGAACGTTCCGGAGACCGCGGACACCGTCGTGCGGCAGTCCGATCCCCAGGTCTCGGCCGTGAACGTGACCTCGGCCGTGCCGGCCTGCGCCGGGACCGTGATCTGCCGGTCGACGTAGTAGGCACGGTAGAGCTGGCCCCAGCGCGGGTCGGTGTACGGCTCCCAGTACTGCCGGGTGATGGTGACCCGGAAGGACGTCTCCTCGACGGAGTTGTCCTTGAAACCGATCACCGTGGTGCCGTCCTGCGCCCTGGAGATGGTGCGCGGGTTGCTCGGGGCGGCGGGGACACCGGTGTACGTCTTGCAGCCGAGCAACGGGTTGCCCGGGTTCGGCGCGCCGGCCGGCACCACGCTGATCGCCCACGCACACACCTGATGGGTGCCGAGGCCGGCCGGGACGGTGGCGTCGTAGCCGCGGTAGGCGCCGTAGGCCGGGTAGGCGTCGGCGACGTCCTGGCGGTACACGTCGGCGGTGAGCGTCCGCTTCCACGCACCGTCGACGTAGATGTCGACGACGAGCGGCGCGCTGCCGCTGTCGCGGTCGATGCCCCAGCCGCTGACCCGCACGGCGTTGCCGACGTAGGTGACCGCGTCGAGCGTGCCGTGGACGGGGGTGTCCCGCGGCGCCGGCGGCGGGTCGTCCCCGCCGCCGTCACCACACGCGGGCGGCGGCACCGGCCGGTCGCACATCGGCTCGGCGCTGGCCGGGCCGGACGGGATGACGACCGCGCCGAGCAAACCGGCCAGCGCGACCGCGCCGGCTCGAAGAAGGTGTCGTTTCACGTTGTTCTCTCCTCTGGACCAGTCACCCGTAGTGATGACGGAGGGAATCTAGAAACCCGGCCCGGCCGCCGATCCGGTCCACCGTGGACCCTGGCACGAACTGGGGAGAGGTCCCGGCTGCCGGGACACACGTCGGGACACAACTCGGGACAACTGTCCCTGTTCACCCAGGTCAGGCGGCTGTTCTACTACAACGAGCGGGTCCGGCGATCCACTGTGGACTCCATTGTGGACCCGGCGTGGATCCGTCCATGCCGGCCGGCGAGCCAGGCCTGATCCGATTACGGACGGTAATCTGATTGGCGAGGGGTCGCGACGGATAACATCCACGGGTGGAAATCTTTGACGGCAACGACGGCGCCCGGCTCGCGTACCACCGCATCGGCGCCGGCAGCCCGCTCATCTGCGTGCCGGGCGGCCCGATGCGGGCCTCGGCGTATCTCGGTGACCTCGGCGGGCTGTCGGCGCGGCACGCCCTCGTCCGGCTGGACCTGCGCGGCACCGGCGGGTCGGCCGCCGCGGACGACCCGGACGGCTACCGGTGCGACCGGCTCGTCGAGGACGTCGAGGCGCTGCGGGCGCACCTCGGCCTGGACCGGATCGACCTGCTCGGGCACTCCGCCGGATCGGCCGTGGCGGTGCTGTACGCCGTGCGCCACCCCGACCGGATCGGCCGGCTCGTGCTGCTCAACCCGTCCCCGCGGGTGGTCGGCCTGGACATCAGCGACGCCGACCGCCGCGAGGTCGCCGAACCGCGCCGCGGCGAGGCGTGGTTCGCGGACGCGTTCGCCGCGTTCGAGCGGATCTGGGCGGGCACGCAGACCGTCACCGACTGGGACGCGATCACGCCGTTCACCTACGGCCGGTGGGACGACGCCGCGCGGGTGGACGCCACCCGGCAGAAGGACGACCGCAACGACGCCGCCGCGGCCGCCTACTACACCGGTTACGACCCGGCCCCGGCCCGGGCCGCCGTCGCCGACCTGCGGACCCGGGTGCTGCTCGTCGCCGGTGAGCACGACGTGGCGCTGCCACCGAAGGTCGCCGCCGAGTACGCCGGGCTGTTCCCGCACGCGGAGGTCGCCGTCCTGGCCCGTGGCGGGCACTCCCCCTGGCTCGACGACCCGGCCTGGCTCGCCACGACCGTCGCCGCCTTCCTCCGCTGAGCCACCATCCGGCCCGGCCGCGCAACGACGCCGGCCCACGACGACGCCGACCCGCGACGACGACGGCCCACGACGACGCGGGCAGGCCGGCATCCGCAGCCTCCCGGTGCGGGCGTCACACCGCCGGGTCGACCCGCTGCATCACGCAGAACTCATGACCGGCAGGGTCGGCCAGCACGACCCAGTGCACGTCGCGCTGGCCGATGTCGACGCGGGTCGCGCCGAGCGCGACGAGCCGCTCGACCTCGTCGGCCTGGTCCCGGTCGGTCGGCCAGAGGTCGAAGTGGATCGGCGTCTTGCCCCGCTTGGGGTCGGTGTTGCCGATCAGCAGGATCGCCGGGCTCGACGGCGGGCCGGCGATGGCGACGCCGGTCTCGTCGCGCTCGGTGATCCGGTAGTCCAGTGCCGCGCACCAGAACGCCGCGGAAGCCTCCGGGTCGGCACAGTCCATGATGATGTCGCCGATCTTCGATGCCACGCCGACGATTCTCGCAGACGTCACCCGCTGGGTAAGCTCGAAGCGGCACCGGCACCCCCGCGACGTGAGGCAGACGAACGATGGATGAGCGGGAAACGCTGGACTGGCAGACGTTCGGCACCGCCTCGCGAGCCCTCGCCCAGGCGGTCGCCGACGACGGGTTCCGCCCCGACGTGGTCCTGTGCGTGGCGCGCGGCGGGCTGCTCCTGGCCGGGGCGCTGGGATACGCACTGGACGTGAAGCACCTCGTGATGATGAACGTCCTGTATTACACCGGCGTCGACGAGCGGCTCGCCGCCCCGGTGGTGCTGCGGCCCACGCCCGACGGGGAGGATCTGGCCGGGAAGCAGGTGCTCATCGCCGACGACGTGTCCGACACCGGGGCGACACTGCGGGTGGTTCGCGACTTCTGCGTCCAGCACGCCGCGGACGTGCGCTGCGCCGTGCTGTACGAGAAGCCGCAGACCACCGTCCGGTGCGAGTACGTGTGGCGGCGCACCGACCGCTGGATCAACTTCCCGTGGTCGGACGAACCACCGGTGGTCCAGTCTCGCTGAGCTGGGCCGCAGAGCTCAGGACAGCGTGCGGGTGCGGTGCAGGACCTGCCGCAGCTGGTGGAGCAGTTCGTCGGTGGTGAAGGGCTTGCGCAGCAGCGGGTCGTCGGTCAGGGTCCGCCCGCCGGGCAGGTTGCCCGCGGTGTAGCCGGACATGTAGAGCACCGGCAGCTGCGGGCGCAGGAGCCGGGCGGCGTTGGCGAGCTGCGGCCCCGCGATGTCGGGCATGATCACGTCGGTGAGGAGCGCGTCGACGGTGAAGGCCGGGTCGGCGCACAGTTCGAGAGCGGCGGTCGCCGACGCCGGGGCGGTGACCCGGTAGCCGGCTCTCGTCAGGATCCGCACGACGATGTCGCGGACGTCCTCGTCGTCCTCGACCACGAGAATGTGTCCGCCCGGCTCGCCGGTGGTAGCGGGGGCGGCAGCGCCGGTGGCGGTCGCGGTGTCGGGCAGTTCCGCCGACGGCAACAGGACCGTGATCGTGGTGCCGCGGCCCGGCAGGCTGTCGATGTGGATGTCGCCGCCGGCCTCGGTGATGACGCCGTAGGCGGTGGCCAGGCCCAGCCCCGTGCCGTTGCCGGGGCCCTTGGTGGTGAAGAACGGTTCGAACGCGCGGGCGACGACGTCGGCCGGCATACCGCAGCCGGTGTCGGTGACGGTGAGGCTGACCGTGCCGGCACCCGGAACGCCTGGAACAAACGGCACGACGCGCGTGGTGGTGACGGTGAGCCGGCCGCCGTCGGTCATCGCGGCGCGGGCGTTGACGACCAGGTTGACGATGACCTGTTCGAGCTTGCTGCGGTCGATGGTGACCGGCGGCAGGTCCGGGTCGAGGTCGGTGGTGAACGTGATGTCCTCGCCGATGGTGCGCTGCAGCAGCTGTTCGGTGTCGGCGACGACCTGGTTGAGGTCCAGGACCTCCGGCTGGGACGGCACGAGGCGGCTGAAGATGAGCAGCTGCCGGGTGAGCGCGGCGGCGCGTTCCGCGGCGTGGCTGATCCGCAGGATGTCGGGCTGGCTCGGATGCGCCGGTCCGAGGGCGTCGGTGATGTCGCTGGCGTACGCGGTGATGATCGCGAGGAGGTTGTTGAAGTCGTGGGCGATGCCGCCGGCGAGGTGGCCGAGGGAGTCGAGCCGCTCGGCCTGCCGCAGCTCGTGGTCGAGGCGCTGCTGCTCGGTGACGTCGCGGAGGGTGCCTTCGACCGCGATCGGGGTGCCGGCTCCGTCGGTGATGAGGATGGCCCGCTGCTCGATCCACAGCTGCCGGCCGTCGGGGTGGTGGGCCCGCACGACGAGCGGTCTGGGCCGGGGCAGCAACCACGACGTCCGGAACGCCTCCCGGTCCTCCTCGTCGACGGTCGCGACGAGCAGCGACGGGTCGGCGTACACCTCGGCGGGTTCGTGGCCGGTGATGGCGGTGATCGCCGGGCTGATGTATTCGAGCCGGCGGTCCGGCTGCAGGCGGAACCGGAAGATGATGTCGATGGAGTGTTCGGCGAGGAGCCGGAAGCGTTGCTCGCTCTCCCGCAGCGCCGCCTCGGCGGCCCGCCGCTGCCGTCGTTCGTCGGCGTCGCGCAGCTCGCGTTGCACCGCGGGCACGAGGCGGCTGCTGCGGTCCTTGAGGACGAAGTCGCTGGCGCCGGCCTTCATCATCGCGGCCGCGGTCTCCTCGCCGACCTGCCCGGACACCAGGATGAACGGCGCGTCGCCGCTGTGCTCGCGCAGTGTCCGCAGCGCCTCCTCGGCGGTGAAGGACGGCAGGTTGTAGTCGGAGATGACGAGGTCCGGCGGGTGCTCGCGGAGCGCGGCGCGGAACTGCTCGGCGGTGGTGACGATGTCGACGGTGAGGTCGAGTCCGCCGCGGTGCAGCCGGGTGACGATGAGGCGGGCGTCGTCGGGGTCGTCCTCGACGATCAGGACGCGGGTCTGCGACATCAGAGGCTGCCTGGGCGGGCCGGGACGGGTTCGTTGACCAGCAGCCAGTACATGCCGAGCACGTTGGTGGCGTTGACGAAGTCCGCGAACACGACGGGTTTTCGCACGTAGCTGTTGGCGCCGAGCCGGTAGCTCTCGACGATGTCGCGTTCCTCGCTGGAGGTGGTGAGGACCACGACCGGCAGCGGCTGGGTGGCCGGGTCGGCGCGGATGCGCCGCAGCACCTCCAGGCCGTCGTACTTCGGCAGCTTCATGTCGAGCAGGATCAGCGCGGGTCGCAGCGGCGCGGTGCCGGCGGGGGGCTGCAGCAGGTCGATCGCCTCGGCGCCGTCGGACGCGACGACGACCCGGTTGCCGATGTTGTTCTTCGCGAAGGCGCGCAGGGTGAAGGTCACGTCGTCGGGGTTGTCCTCGACAAGCAGGATGACCCCGTCGTTCATGGTGTCTCCGGTGCGAGCTGGGCCGGGCCGCCCCGGTTCGGGGCGAGCGTGAACCGGAAGACGGCGCCCTCACCGACCGTGCCGTCGGCCCAGATCCGGCCGCCGTGGCGGGTGACGACGCGGTGGACGATGGCCAGCCCGATGCCGGTGCCCTCGAAGTCGCTGGCGGCGTGCAGCCGCTGGAACGGCTCGAACAGCTTGCCGGCGAAGCGCATGTCGAACCCGGCGCCGTTGTCGCGCACGAACAGCACGGCGGCGGGTTCGGCTCCGACCTCGACGGCGGCGGCGTCGCGTTTGGCGGTGAACTTCCACGCGTTGCCGAGCAGGTTCTGCAGCACGAGCCGGATCAGGTCGGCGTCGCCGGCGGCGGTGAGCCCGTCGGCGACGCTCACCCGCACCTGCCGGTCCGGTTCGGCGGCGCGCAGCTCGGCGACGACGTCGCGGGCGATGGCGGTGACGTCGACGGGGCCGCGGTGCAGTTCGGTGCGGGTGGCGCGGGACAGGTTGAGCAGGTCGTCGATCATCGCGGCCATCCGCGCCACGTTGGCCTGCAGGCGTTCGAGGTATTCGCGGCCGTCGCCGTCGAGCCGGTCGCCGTAGTCCTCCAGCAGCAGCTGGCTGTAGCCGTCCAGGGAACGCAGCGGCGCGCGCAGGTCGTGCGACACCGAGTACGCGAACGCGTCGAGCTCCTGGTTGGACGCGTGCAGCTCGGCGGTGCGTTGCAGGACCCGGTCCTCCAGTTCCGCGTTGAGCCGCCGCACCTGCTCCTCGGCGCGTTTGCGTTCGGTGATGTCGGTGGAGATGCCGCAGACCGCGTACGGCGCGCCGTCGGCGCCGATGAGCGGGAACTTCACCGTCACGTAGGTGTGCGGACCGTCGTCGCCGGGCGCCTCCTCCTCCATCTGCACCGGCCGGCCGCGCCGCGCCGCCTGCAGGTCGTTGGCCCGGAACTCGTCGGCGATCGCGGTGGGGAACAGGTCATGGTCGGTGAGCCCGACGATCGCGTCCCGGCTGACCTCGAACAGCCGCTCGTATTCGCGGTTGACGAGCATGTACCGGCCGTCGAGGTCACGCATGTAGATGACCGCGGACGTGTTGTCGATCAGTGCCAGCAGCTGGTCGTGCCCGACCCGGGGGTCGTAGCCGGCGGGTGCGTCGGCGTCGGCGTTCACGGCTGCCCCGCCGGCCGGTCGCCGGTCGCGCCGCCGTCCGGCGGGTCACCGCCCCGGGTGTCGTCGTCCCGGGTGTCGTCGTCGGAGGTGCGTGGTCGTACCAACGCCGCCGCCGAGAAGGCGAACCGGGCCTCCGCGCGCCCGTGGGACCGCAGGACGTCCACGCCGGCCAGGGACTCCAGGTCGGCCGTCGGCAGCCGGCGCAGCGCCGTCAGCGGGTGCCGGCCGCGGATCCTGGTCAGGCGCTCCAGCGCCGCCTCGTCCATGCCGGTGGTGCCGCGCCGGTTGGACACCACGCCGGTGTCGCCGACGCCCGCGCGGTCCCGGTCGCGTTGCGGCGTGAACAGGTACTTCTTGGCGAGCATGAGGTGCGCGCTGGAGACCCGCGCGTGCGCCCGCAGCACCAGGTACAGCGCGCCGAGCGCCGGGCAGGAGCCCAGCAGCACCCGCAGCCCGGCCGGCGACTGCTCGGCCAGGTCGCCGGCCGGCCGCAGCCGCGCCAGCAGCAGCTCGGGCAGGCCGGGGCGGTCCATGACCACGCCGAGCCGGTCCCACTCGCCGTCGAGCAGGCCGGGGCGCAGCCGGGCGATGTGCCGGCGGTAGCCCGGCGGGTCGACGCCGAGCAGGAGGTCACGTTCGAGGGCCTCGGGGTCCAGCGCGCCGCTCGGCGGCACGTCGCCGGGCCGCCAGTGCACGGCGAACTGGCGGAACACGTCCAGGAAGTGCCCGACCCGCAGCCCGTCGGCCGGTGGCAGCGCGGCGAAGGCGGTGTTGAGCCGGCGGATCGCGTCCAGCAGTTCCGCGGCGACCCCGAGCCGGTGCACCGCCTCGGCGCCGCACACGTCGACGGTCTCCTCGGCCAGGGGCGCGAGGGTGCCGTTGACGGCCCGCTCGAGCGTCTCCGAGAGCTTGATCAGCTCGAGGAACCTGACTTCGTCGCGTTCGCCGGTGTACGTGCGGATCAGCCCGTCGTCGAATTCGCCCGGCAGCGTGGCGAGCCGGGTGTCGCCCCACCACGCCTCGCTGACCGGCAGGTTCCAGCGGGTCAGGGAGGCGTACGCGTCGCGCTGCGGGTGCCCGGTGCGCGCTGCGAGCCTCGCGAAGTAGTCGAGGAAGGGCACCCGGTCCGGGCCGGCGGTCAGGTCGAACGCCCGCTCGGGCCGCTGCCGGTGCGCCGGGTCCTGCTCCTGGTGATGCCGGCCCAGCCCGGCGCCGACGAGGCCGAGCAGGACCACGAGGCGCCGGGCCTCCTGCGGCGTGCACCGCTCCGGCACCACCGCCAGGGTCGACAGTGCCGTGGCGACCGCCGCCGGGAACTCCCCCGCCGGTCGGCGCCTCGCGATGATGTCGCGGTTGAGCTCGGCCATCGGCCCGTGGACCCACGCCGCCACCGCCGGCACACCCGCTTCAACACGCAACGCAGCCGAGTGACTACGTTCGGTATGCACGTGATCGAACGTACCACGCGCGGACCGCGGCCGGCCGCACGCGGCTGGTTCCCAGAAACCTCCCAGGTCAGGCTGATAGCGTCAGAACATGGACGGCTGCAGTACGGAGCCGGGCGTCGCCCCGGCTCCCCTTTGTCCGGTCAGCGGTGGACGCCGACCGTGTTGATCCTGCTCGGACTCGCACTCATCGTGGTCCTCACCGCGGCCACCGGCTACTTCGTGGCGGCCGAGTTCGCCTACGTGGCCGTGGACCGCGACAAACTCAAACGCGCCGCCGCGGGCGGTGACCAGTCGTCCCGGCGGGCGCTGCGCATCACCGAACGGCTGTCGTTCATGCTGTCCGGCGCGCAGCTCGGCATCACCGTCACGGCACTGCTCGCCGGTTTCGTGGCCGAGCCGTTTCTCGGCCGCGGCCTGGCCGACCTCCTCGGCGTCGCCGGTGTCCCCCGGGCCGCCAGCACGTCGATCTCCGTGGTCCTGGCGCTGCTGACCGCGACCGTGGTGCAGATGGTCCTCGGCGAGCTCGGCCCGAAGAACTGGGCGATCGCCCAGCCGGAGGTCCTCTCCCGGGCCCTGGCCCGGGTCACGCTGGTGTACCTCGCGGTGGCCGGGCCGGTGATCCGGATGTTCGACGCGGCCGCGAACCGGCTGCTGCGCCGGGTCGGCATCGAGCCCATCGAGGAACTGCCCGAGGGCGCGACCCCGGAGGACCTGGAGCGCATCATCGCCGAGTCCCGCAGCGGCGGGCTGCTCGACGCCGACACCTCGCAGCTGCTGCAGCGCGGACTGGCGTTCCGGGCCCGCACCGCCGAAGAGGCGATGATCGCCCGGGTCGACGTCGTCACCGTGGCCGCGACCGACCCGGCGATCCGCCTGGTCGAGCTGTTCGACACCGGGCACACCCGCTTCCCGGTCATCGGCGACAGCGTCGACGACCTGATCGGCGTCGTCGGCGGCGCCGACCTCGTGGCGCTGCCCGCCGCGGACCGGCACCGCGTCACGATGGCCGAGATCGCGGCACCGCCCGTCCTGGTGCCGTCCACCGCGGCGCTGCCCACGGTGCTGGAGCGGCTGCGCACCGAGCACCGGCAGCTGGCCTGCGTCATCGACGAATACGGCGGCTTCGCCGGCATCATCACCCTGGAGGACGTCGCCGAGGAGCTGGTCGGCTCGATCCGGGACGAGGACGACGCACCCGAACCGGCGGCGGTCCGCCAGCAGGACGGCTCGTGGCTGGTCCCGGGGCGCTGGCGGGTCGACGAGATCGCCCGCACGACCGGCGTGACCCTGCCGGAGAGCGACGACTACGACACCGTCTCCGGTCTCGTGCTGCAACAGCTCGGCCGGATCCCGCGCCCCGGCGACGTCGTGGACGTCACCACGCCGCCGGTCCGCCTCGAGGTGGTCTCCGTGCACCGGCACGTGCCGGACACCGTGCGCATCGGGGCTTCCTCATGAGCACCGGCTGGGCCCTGCTCGTGTCGTTGCTGCTGCTCGCGGCCAACGGTTTTTTCGTCGCCGCCGAGTTCGCGCTCGTGGCCAGCAAGCGGCACCGCCTGGAGCAGGCCGCCGCCGAGGGGAGCCGGGCCGCCGCCGCGGCGCTCGCCGGCAGCCGGGAGCTGTCGCTGATGCTGGCCGGCGCGCAGCTGGGCATCACCCTGTGCTCGCTGGGCCTGGGCGCCCTCGCCGAGCCCGCCATCGCGCACCTGCTCGACCCGCTGTTCACCGCGGCCGGCCTGCCGGAGCGGTTCAGCTACCCGATCGCGTTCGTCATCGCCCTCGCCGTCGTGGTGTTCCTGCACATGGTGGTCGGGGAGATGGCACCGAAGTCATGGGCGATCAGCGATCCGGAGCGCTCCGCGCGGGGGCTCGCGCTGCCGTTCCGGGCCTTCACCCGGCTCGTGCGCCCGCTCCTCGCCGTCCTCAACGGCCTCGCCAACGCCTGCCTGCGCCTGGTCAAGGTGCACCCGCAGGACGAGCTGTCGGCGGCACACGGGCCGGAGGAGCTGATGATGCTGCTGGAGTCCTCCCGCCAGCACGGCACCCTCGCGCAGGACCAGCATCAGCTGCTCAGCCGGATGCTGCAGCTGCAGGACACCACGATCGCGCAGGTGATGACGCCGTCGGCGGCGGTCGTCACGGTCCCGGCCGACGCCACCGCCGCCGACGTCGAACAGGCCAACCAGGCGACCGGCCGGTCCCGGTTCCCGGTGGTGGACGGCGGCGGCACCGTGCACGGCGTCGTGCACGTCCGCGACGCGCTGCGGGCCACCACGGCGGGCCGGCCGGCCCTGGCGCGGGACCTGATGATCCCCGCGTTCACGCTGCCCGCCGGCACCAGCGTGCTGGCCGCCGTGCGGGCCATGCGGGAGTCCAGGGCGCAGCTCGCGGTCGCCGGCGACGGCGGCAACCCGGTCGGGGTGGTCTCCCTCGAGGACCTGCTCGAAGAGGTCATCGGCGAGTTCGACGACGAGACCGACCCGGTCACGACGTAGCGGAGACGCACCGTAGGCGGACCGGTCCGCCTACGGTGCGGCGGCCACGGCGGAGCGGTCCGAGTAGGGCGCGCTGCGCCGGGCCGCCACCGGGGACCACTCCGCCAGCACCAGCGTCGCGTCGTCGGCCGGGGCACCGCCCTGATGCTCCGCGACGGCACGGGCCAGCCGGCGCAGCGTCTCCGGGGCGGGCAGCCCGGAGCCGGCGTGCCGGTCGACGAGGTCGATGAGCCGGTCCACGCCGAACTCGTCACCGTCGGCGTCGCGGGCCTCGGTCACGCCGTCGGTGTAGAGCAGCAGCCGGTCACCGCCCTCCAGGTCCTCCTCGGCGACCTCCACATCGTCGTGGAGGCCGAGCGGCATGCGCCGGCCGGCGGCGAGGTCCCGCACGACCCGGCCGGTCCGCAGCAGCAGCGGCCGCGGGTGGCCGGCGTTGATGTAGCGAAGCCGCCCCGCGTCCAGGTCCAGCTCCGCCAGGACGGCGGTCACGAACCGGCTGTCGGGGAACTGCTCCGTCAGCGCGGTGTCCGCGGCCCTAGCCTGGTCCCGCAGGTCCCCACCGGCGCGGCGGACCGCCCGCATCGCCGACATCGCCACCCCGCTCGCGAGGCTCGCCGCCAGCCCGTGCCCGACCGCGTCGAGGATGACGATCCTCGCCCGGGCGCCGTCGATCGCGTAGTCGAACCCGTCGCCGCCGACGTCGTAGCAGGGCTCCAGGATCGCGCTGATCACCATCCGCTCGCAGGCCGACGTCAGCGGCGGCATCAGCTGCCGCAGCAGCTCCGCGCCCGGCGTCATCGGCCTGGTGCGGCGCACCTGGGCCAGGAAGTCACCCTTGTGCGAGGTGACGGTGACCAGGTGGCCGATCAGGCCCGCGACGGTCTCGCAGCGGGCCCGCAGCGACCCGTCGCGCAGCTGCGCCTCGTCGGCCGCGACGGCGAACTCGACCACACCGAGCCGGTCGGTGCCGTTGACCATCGGCACGCACCACCCGCCGCCCGCCGTCGGCGCCGACGTGACCAGCGCGAACGCCCGCCCCGCCGGGGTCGCCTCCAGCGGCTGCGGCGCCGGCAGGGGACGTCCCGGCCGCGGCACCGGCCGCAACGTGCGCTGCTCCTCGTCGACGAGATAGATGGTGGCCCCGATCCCCAACGGGGCCAGTGCCTCGTCCACCGCCGTGGCCAACCCGTCGGGCTGGAACAGGTGCGATCCGTCCAGGATCGCACTGAACGCCTCCAGCCAGCGCGCTTCCACCGTCGCCGCCATGTCCCGCTCACCCCTCGGCAAACCAAACACGGTCGCGTCCTGCGACCCACCTGTCACTCCGGCCGCACGTGACCCGCGACCGGTGTAACGGATTCCCATCCGCGCCGCGCCGGAAACGAGCCCCGCGTCACGCCCGTTACGCTCGGGGGCGTGGAGTTCTCTCTGGACCGCGACGAGTCGCACCACCTCACCGACGAACGGGCCACCGTTGACGTCACGGAGCGTGACGGCGCCGTGATCGTCATGGTGCGGGGCAAGGTCCTCTTCGACACCCTCACCCCGCTGTCCGAGGCCGTGTCACGGCTGACCGACGGCCCGGCCCGGCGTGTCGTGCTGGACCTGTCCGGCGTGTCGATGTGCGACTCCAGCGGCCTGAACCTGTTCGTCAGGATCCGCTCGGAGCTCACCTCGTCGGGTGGCTGGCTGCGCCTGGCCGGCACCCGCCCGCTGGTCGACAACGTCCTGCACATCACCAACCTCGACCGCATCCTGCCCCGCTACGACACCGTCGAGGACGCCCTCACCGCGTGACGGTGTGGTTCGTGTACCGCTCGCCGTACGACGGCCCGCTCAGCAAACGCGTCCGGCGGCTGGCCGACGCGTCGGTGCTCGACTGGTTCCGGCGTGGCTGGCCACATCCCGGCCCCCGGGCCTGGGTCAGGGGGGAGCTGGGCGGGGACGTCTACGGCCTCGACTCGATCTTCGTGGCCGCCCGCGAGCACGGCCTGCCCCCGCCGCGGAGCACCGGTGAACTGCGCGAACTGCTGCACGCGCACCTGTACGTCGAAGGCGGCGAGGACTACATCCGCCTCGACGAGCACAGCCTGCGGGTCCGGACCGACGACGACGAGGTCGACCTGGCGTACTACTTCCTCGACGACGCCGCCCTCGCGGCCGAGCCGGACCGGCTGGCGTACCTCGTCCACGAGGCGTGGCCGCTGCCGTCGGCCGCCGCCGACGCCGCCGACGCGCCGGTCACGTACGCGGTGTTCCTCGACTCCCACGACGACCAGCGGATCGCCGGCACCCCGCCGGTGGAGCTGCCCGGCGTCCGGTTGCCGGACCTCGCCGCGCACCTGCGGTTCGCCGACCCCCGCCGCCACCCCAGCTGGCCGACCGCGCTGCTCGTGCTGCGGGCGCTGATCGGGCCGGACGAGCCCGGCATCGACGCGGCGCTGGCCCGGTGCAACCGGTGGCCGGGGTTCGACCACTGGGATCCGCCGGAGCTGCCGGCCGAGCACGGCGCGGCGCACCGCCACGCGCTGCGGGTGCTCGATGAGGGCGGGACGGTCGGGCACCGCCGGCCCGCGGCGTCGCTGCTGCGGGTCACGGACCACCTGGCCCAGTTCGCGATGCACCGCGGCGACGATCTCGGGCACGTGCAGTGGTTCCTGTTCGACACCGCGTGGGCGGCGGCGCAGCCGGCCCTGGCGCGGTCGTTGCTGCACTACGCCGGGCACTGGGACCCGCTGGACGGGTCAGGCTGAGGCGCCGAGCAGCCGGTGGTGCAGCGTCTCGGTGAGCCAGGCCGTGAACGTGTCGCCTGGACCGGCTGCCGGCCACGGTGCGCGGGACCGAGATCGCCGGGCTACATCGAGCAGGAGTTCATCGTCTCGGGTGCCGCCGCCGGCTGGGACACCGCCGGCAACCAGGTCGCCACCGGCGTGCCGTTCCGGACCCGGGTCGTGGTCCGCCGCCCAGCGCCGGTCGCGCCGCCGCTGCTGTTCAACGCCGACGGGACGACGAAGACCCGAGACGCGCTCGGCCTCGCCGCCGGCGGGATCCGGTTGTCGCAGGTGTCGGTGCCGACCGCACGCAACACACCGGCGACAACACGGGCGAGACGTTCTGCCGGCTGTTCGGCACGCACGAGCCGTTCGACGCCGCGACCCTCGACCGCCTATACCCGCACCGCGGCGGCTACCTCGCCAAGGTGGTCCTCGCCGACGTGGCCAACGTCCGCGCCGGCTACCTGCTGCCCGCCGACGCGTGGCAGAACCTGACCACCTGAGCCGGGCATACTGGGTTCATACCAACCGCACTCAGCAGACGCGCCCGCAGTTTCATCTCCTGCCACGGGCACCGGGTCCACACCGGCATGAGCCCGCAGACCCGTGGGCACTGGATCAGGCAGGGCACCCCGCCCGAGATCATCGAGCGGCTGGCCGGCTTCGAGGACGAGTGGGGCGGCCTGCTCCTGCCGCCGTCGCCCCGCTACAACGGCGGCCCGAAGTTCTTCCGGTCGGACGTGCCGGAGCCGGCCCCCGGCGGCGGCTGGTGGTTCGAGGCCGGCGACCAGCGGGCGTCCGTGCCGTACGGGTTCATGGTCGGCCCCGGCGACGAGTTCGGCATCCTCGGCCTCGGGGACCGCTGGGTGGCCCTGCACGCCTCGGTGGCGGGCTGGGTCGAGGCGGTCGCCCTGGCGTACCACGTCCGGTTCTGGGCGGCGAACGTCACGACGGTCACGGGCGCCGCCGTCGACGGCCTCGACCTCACCGGCCTGGAGCCGGTCGCCGAGGTCGCGGGGCTCGCGGACACCTGGTGGTGGGGCGAGGACACGGTGGTCGCCGTCCACCGCGGGGAGATGTTGGCGCTCGGCCCCCCGGACCGGCAGTCCGCCACCGTCTACACCGGTTTCCGGGACCCGCCCGTCGTCCCGGACCGATGAGCTTCTTATGAAACCTTTAGCGGCGCCCGACGGTCCTCTCACGTGCCGGCCCGATCGTTGGGACCATGACAACACGAGCCGGCACGCCCCGCTGGTGGGCGGACGCGGCCGGCGCCGCGGCGGTGGTCAGCCTGCTCGTCGTCACCGCGCTGTGGGTCGCGAACCGCGGCGTCCAGGAGACCCTCGGCGGTGGCGCCGGGGCGCTGTCCGCGACGGGCCGGCTCACCGGCCTGCTCGCCTCGGACCTGCTGCTGCTCCAGGTGCTGCTGATGGCCCGCATCCCCCTCGTCGAGCGGGCGTTCGGCCAGGACCGGCTGGCCCGCTGGCACCGGTGGACCGGGTTCAGCTCGCTGCACCTGATGCTGGCGCACATCGTGCTCATCACGCTCGGGTACGCCGCCGCGGCCGACGCGAACGCCTTCGCCGAGCTGTGGAACATGGTGGTGGACTACCCCGGGATGCTCCTCGCGACCGCCGGCACGGTCCTCGTGGTCATGGTCGCGGTGACCTCGATGCGGGCCGCGCGCCGCCGCCTGCGGTATGAGTCGTGGCACCTGCTGCACCTCTACGCCTACCTCGGCGTCGGGCTCGCGTTGCCGCACCAGCTCTGGACCGGCGCGGACTTCCTCGCCTCGCCGCTGTCCACGGTGTACTGGTGGACGCTCTACGCGGTGTCCGCCGGCGCGGTGCTGGTGTACCGGCTGGGCCTGCCGGTGTGGCGCAACGCCCGGCACCGGCTGACCGTGAGTCACGTCGTGCCGGAGGGTCCGGGGCTGACGTCGGTGTACCTGACCGGCCGGCACCTCGACGAGCTGCCGGTGCGGGCCGGGCAGTTCCTGCAGTGGCGGTTCCTGGACGGTCCCGGCTGGACCCGCTCGCACCCGTTCTCGCTGTCGGCGACCCCGCACACCGGCGTCCTGCGCATCACCGTCAAGGATCTCGGCGACGGCAGCGCCCGGGTCGCCACGCTCGCCCCTGGCACCCGCGCGTTGGTCGAGGGGCCCTACGGGCGGCTCACCGGCGAGTCGTACCCCGGCGGCCCGGTCCTGATGCTGGCCTGCGGCATCGGCGTGACGCCGCTGCTGGCGCTGCTCGGCGAGCTGCCCTACGGCTTCCGCGAGGCGACGCTGATCTACCGGTCGCGCAGCGCGGCCGACGTGGCGTTCCGCGACGAGCTGGACTGGCTGGCCCGGGAGCGCGGCGTCCGGGTCGTCCACCTGCACGGCCCGCGCGCCCGGAGCGGCTCGTGGCTGCCCCGGGACCTGTCCGGGTCCGGTGACGTCGCGGCGTTGCGCCGGCTCGCGCCGCGGATCGCCGACTCCCAGGTCTACGTCTGCGGGCCGGACGAGTGGACCGCCGCCGTGCGGGACGCCGCCCGCGGTGCCGGCGTCCCGGCCGGACGCGTGCACACCGAACAGTTCGCCTGGTAACCGGAAAGGACCCTCCCGTTGCGACGGATCACCTTGTGGCTGCTGTCGACGCTGACTGCGGTGGTGCTGCTGTTCAGCTACCGCACCAGCACCATGGGCGGCGACGCCGCGACGACCGCGACCGCCACCGGCCCCGCCACGTCCGGCGGCGGCACCACAAGCGGCGGGACGAGCGGCACCACAAGCGGCGGCACCACAGACAGCGGCAGCGGGACCGCCTACAACGGTTCGGTCGCGCCGACCCGGTGGGGCGACGTCCAGGTCACCATCACCGTCTCCGGCGGGAAGATCACCGCCGTGACCGTGCCCGTCTACCCGCAGGCCAACGGCAGGGACCGCCAGATCAACGCGCGGGCCCTGCCGATCCTCACCCAGGAGACCCTCGCCGCGCAGAGCGCCGACATCGACGCCGTGTCCGGCGCCACCGTCACCAGCGAGGGCTACAAGGAGTCGCTGCAGGCCGCCCTCGACGCCGCGCACCTGTCATGACCGTCCCCGCTCGTGGCCGCGATGGGGTATAGCTGGCAGATGCGGATCCTGGTCGTGGACGACGACGCCGCCGTGCGGGACTCCCTCGCGCGGACGCTGCGGTTCGAGGGGTACCAGGTCGACACCGCCCGGGACGGGCAGGAGGCCCTCGACGCGGCCCGCGCCGACGAGCCTGACGCGGTGATCCTCGACGTGAGCATGCCGCGGATGGACGGGCTGCAGGCGTGCCGGCGGCTGCGGGGCGAGGGCCTGCTGGTGCCGGTGCTGATGCTGACCGCCCGGGACAGCGTCGGCGACCGGGTCGCCGGGCTCGACGCGGGCGCCGACGACTACCTCGTCAAACCGTTCGCGTTGCAGGAGCTCCTGGCCAGGATCCGGGCGCTGCTGCGCCGCTCCCTGCTCACCGCGCCGCCCTCGGGCGCACCGGGCCCGCCCGGCCCGCTGGCCTTCGCGGATCTGCGCCTGGACCCGGCGACCCGGGAGGTGTGGCGGGGTGCGCAGCCGCTGCGGCTGACCCGCACCGAGTTCACCATCCTCGAGGTGTTCCTGCGCCACCCGCGGCAGGTCCTGACCCGCAGCGTCCTGTTCGAGCTCGTCTGGGGCTACGACTTCGGCGAGACGTCCAACAGCATCCACGTGTACCTCGGCTACCTGCGCCGCAAGCTGGAGGCCGACGGCAGTCCCCGGCTGCTGCACACGGTGCGCGGGGTCGGGTTCGTGCTGCGCGAGGAACCGCTGTGAAGGGACCGTTCCGGCAGTGGTGGCGCCGGCGCACCCTGCACGACCGGCTGTCGCTGCTGGTCACCGCGGCCGTCGCGGCGGCGGTGCTGACCGTCGCCGGGATCGCGTTCGCGGCGGTCAGCCAGATCCAGCACCAGCAGCTGGAGGCGCAGCTGGACACCGACGCGCGGGAGATCGCCGCGCAGCCGGAGCAGTGGCGCGACGGCGGGCCGCCGCTGGGCCCCGGCGGCCGGCGGGACCTGCGGCACCGGCGCGACATCGGCCCCCGGTGGCAGGTCCTCGGCCGGGACGCCACCGTCGTGGCCGGCTCCACGAACGGGCTGCCGGTCACCGACGGCGCCCGGCGGGTCGCGGCCGGCCAGTCGCCGCGGCAGCAGGAGCCGGTGTACCTGGACGGGCACAGCTACCTGATGCTGACCGTCCCGGCGGAGCGTGGCGGCGGCGCCGTGCAGGTGGCCGCCGACCAGGGCCCGGCGAACCGGACGCTGACCGTCTTCGGCCTGCTCATGGCCGCCGGCTGCATCCTCGGCATCGGTGGCGCCGCCGCGCTCGGCCGCACCGTCGCCCGGGCCGGTCTGGTGCCGGTGCAGCAGCTGACGAAGGCCGTCGAGGACGTCGCGGTCACCATGGACCTGAACCGGCCCGTGCCGATCCACGGCGTCGACGAGATCGCCCGCCTCGGCCAGTCCGTGAACACGATGCTCGCCGCGATCGACGCCGCCCGCCAGTCGCAGCGGACCCTGGTCGAGGACGCCAGCCATGAGCTGCGGACCCCGCTGACCAGCATCCGGACCAACATCGAGCTGCTGCTCGCGGTCGAGCGGCAGCCGGAGCTGGCGCACCGGCTGCCGCCGGAGGAGCGGGCGAAGCTGCTGCGGGACCTCGACGCGCAGGTCGGTGAGCTGGCCGCGCTCACCACCGAGCTGGTCGAGCTGGCCCGGGAGGAGACCACCCGGGAGCCGGCCGAGGACGTCGAGCTGACCGACGTCGCCGATGCTGCGATCGACCGGGTCCGCATCCGGGTCCCGGCGGTCACGTTCAGCACGGACCTGCGGCCGGTGACCGTGCACGGGCGGCCGAACGAGCTGGAGCGGATGCTCGTCAACGTCCTCGACAACGCCGCGAAGTGGAGCCCGCCGGGCGGCGTCGTGCACACCGAGCTGGCCACCGACGGCGACGGCTGGGCCCGTCTGGTGGTGACCGACGGCGGGCCGGGGATCGACGCCGCCGACCTGCCGCACGTCTTCGACCGCTTCTACCGCGCGGCCACCGCCCGGGGCATGCCGGGCTCCGGTCTCGGGCTGGCGATCGTCGCGCAGACCGCAGCCCAGCACGGCGGCACGGTGACCGCCGGCCCGAACGACCCCCACGGGACGGTCATCACTGTCCGGTTCCCGCCCGCCTGACCGCTTCTTGATATAGTGTCCGGATAAATTCGTGCAGGGGCCGGCCTTCACCATCGAGTTCGCGCACCAGCAGGGCCAGGGCGCCAACGCCGGCGGGATCACCCACATCCACTCGATCTATCGCGAGCCCGGCAACGACTACGGCGCCGGTCTCCCCGCATGACCGGCCAGCGAAGCGTCTCGGGCCGGTCATCAGCAGCCCAGCGTCGGGTCAGGCGCCCGGAACGAAGTGAGGACGCATGACCCGGCTGGGCTGGGCCGCGGCGCTCCTGGGCGGGCTCGGGCCGCTGCTGCTCGCCGGGCCGGCCGCGGCGCACCCGACCGATGAGGTGATCCAGCAGGCGTACCTGACCCCGGCGACGTCGGGGCTCACCGTCGAGCTGGACCTCACCCCGAGGCGCTGAGCGTCCTGCTCCTCGCGATCGCGCTCAACCGCACCGCCCTGGGCCTCGGGATGATCCTCGCGTTCAGCCTGGGCCTCGCCGCTGTGCTCGTCGCGCTCGGCCTGATCCTGGTGCGCGCCCGGACCACCCTGCACCGTTTCCGGGGCAGGCCACTGCGCTGGCTACCGGTGGTGTCGGCGGCGGTGGTCGCCGGGCTCGGCCTGATGATGGCGGCCACCGGTATGGCGCACCTCACGCAGTAGCGTCCGCGTCCTTCCACAGCACCACGCCGGCGCTGGCCGCCACGACGAGCCCGATCGCCACGATCTGCGCCGGGTGCAGCTCCTGGCCCAGGAGCACGAAGCCGGCGAGGGCCGCGATCGCCGGGCCCAGGCTCATCAGCACCGCGAACGTCGACGTCGGCAGGCGCCGCAGCGCGGTCAGCTCGAACGTGTAGGGCAGCACCGACGACAGCACCGCCACCGCCGCGCCGAGGGCCAGCACCCGCGGGTCGAGCAGCGCCCCGCCCGCGCCGAGGAGCCCGGCGGGCAGGGCGAGGACCGCGGCGACGAGCATGGCCAGGGTGAGGCCGTCCCGCTTCGGGAAGTTCGCGCCGGCCCGCGCCGACAGCATGATGTAGCCGGCCCACGCCGTGCCGGCCAGGAACGCGCAGCCGACCCCGATCGGGTCGAGCTGGTCGAACCCGCCGCTGCCGAGCAGCGCGACACCGCCGAGGGCGAGCAGCGCCCACAGCCACGCGACCCGGCGCCGGGCGGTGACCACGGACAGCGTCAGCGGCCCGAGGACCTCCAGGGTGACCACCGGGCCGATCGGCATGCGCGCGATGGCGGCGTAGAACGCCAGGTTCATGCCGGCGAGGACGGCCCCGAAGACGCCGACGAGCAGCCATTGGCGGGAGGTGTACCCCTTGAGCCTGGGCCGCCCGATCGCCACCAGCAGTGCCGCACCGATGAGCAGCCGCAGCGAGACGACCCCGGCCGCACCGGCGAGCGGGAAGAGCGTGGTGGCCACCGCGGCTCCACTGTGGACGGACGTCTGGGACGCGAGGACCCGCCACACCCCGCCGCCCCGGCGGGTGGCTTCGGCGGCGATCGGGGCGGGCGCGGCGAGGACGTCGGTCACGCGGGCAACGCTATGCACCGCGACGGATCTTGTGAAATGCCGCTTCGCCAATGGTTATGCTGCTCACGCATGACCATCGAGCTGCGGCACCTCAGAGGGTTCCTCGCCATCGCGGAGGAGGGCAACCTCACCCGAGCGGCGGCCCGGCTGCACCTGACGCAGCCGGCGCTGACCCGCACCCTGCAGCAGCTCGAGGCGCACCTCGGGGTCCGGCTCGTGGACCGCTCCACGCACCACCTGGCGCTGACCCCGGCGGGCCACGAGTTCCGTCGCAACGCCGCCGCGGCGATCGCCGCCGTCGAGCATGCCCTGGACCCGGACCGGTCGCGGCGGCTCCCGGTCCGGCTGGGGCACGCGTGGTCGGCGCTCGGGGCGTACACCACCTCGCTGCAACGCCGGTGGAAGCGGGCGCATCCCGAGACGGTCCTCGAGGTGCTCCGCCTCGACGAGCGCAGTGCGGGCCTCGCCTCCGGCGCGGTCGACGTCGCCGTCCTGCGCGGCCCGGTGACCGTGCCCGATGTGCCCGGTGTCACCGTGGCGCTCCTGATGCGGGAGCCGCGCCTCGCCGCCGTGGCCGACGACAGCCCTCTCGCCGGGCGGGCCGCGCTCACCCTCGCCGACCTCGCCTCGCACCCCCTCGCCCTGAACACGGTCACCGGCAGCACGAGCCTCGCGCTGTGGCCGCCGGACGCCGGGCCGACGCAGGTGGTGCCGGTGAAGAACACCGACGACTGGCTGGCGGTCATCATCGCCGGCGACGCGGTCGGGGTGACCGCCGCCGGGACCGCGGCGATGCACCCGAGCCCGGCGGTGCGCTACATCCCGCTCACCGACGCCCCGCCCGTCGACGTGATCCTCGCCTGGCGCGAGCCGGTCACCCACCCCTCCGTCCCGGACCTGCTGCGCCTGGCCCACGACGTCGTCAGGCGTTGATCCGGTACGCCTGGGCCGGGTTCGTCAGCGCGCCACGGATCCCGCCGACCGCCTCGCCGAACCGCGGCACCCAGCCGAGCCCGCGCAACCGGCCGGCATCCAGCGCGGCGTCCATGGCGAGGTACCCGGCGAGCGGCCCGTGGGTCTGCAGCGCCTCCTCCAGCGACCACGGGCGCACCGGCACCCCGGCCGCGCCACCGACCGCCGCGACGATGTCCGCCATCGGCTCCGGCGTGTGCTCCGCCACGTGGAACACTCCCGTGTCGCGCTGTTCGAGCACGGTCGCGTACGCCACCGCGAGATCGGCCACGTGCACGGTGGACCAGCGGTTCAGGCCGTCCCCGGCGTACCGGGCGACGCCGTCCTCCCGGGCCCGCCCGACGAGCCCGGCGACGGGTCCGCCGCCGTCGCCGTAGACCATCGGCGGCCGGATGACCGCGCCGCGCACCCCGGCGGCGGTCAGGACCCGGGCCTCCGCGGCGGCGAGCCACGCCAGGGGCCCGGCCTCGGCGGCGGTGTCGTCCTCGGCGACCGGCGCCCGCGACGAGCGCGCCCGGGGCGCTCCTGTCGTCGTGACGAAGTGCTTGCCGGGCATCGCGGCCAGCATCGCGGCCACGGCGGCGGCGTCGACCGCCGGGCGGTCCGCTCCGGTGGTCGCCGCGGTGTGCACGACCCCGTCCCCTGCGCCGGCCGCCGCCGCGAGCACGCCGAGGTCGGTGAGGTCGCCGTGGACCGGCTCGCCGCCGGCGGCACGGACCTTGGCCGCGGCGGTGGCACTGCGGGCCAGCCCCCGCACGCGGTGCCCACGGGCGACGAGGATGCGGGTGAGCGCCGAGCCGATGTATCCACTGGCGCCCGTCACGAAGATGTCCATTGTGTACTCCCAGGTGAGGTGTCGCCCCACGCTACGAATCACCCGGCCGCCGCGACATGTGGCAGAGTTCGGATGCCATGCGTGACCGTCCGGCTCCCGATGTCCTCGCCGCGCTGCTGCGCCACGTGCGGATCAGCGCGGTCGTGTTCGGCCGCGTCGAGCTCGGCGCCCCGTGGGCCGCCCGCCTCCCGGCCCGCGACACCGTGTCGCTGCACCACGTGCTCGAGGGCTCGCTGTGGCTGCCCGAGGCGGGCGCCCAGGTCCAGGTCGGGCCGGGTGACCTGCTGATGCTGCCGCACGGCACGCCCTGCACCCTCCGGCACGCACCCGGCGGCGCCGGCGATGACCGCGGTCTTGTCGTCGCGCCGCCGGCCGCGCAGGACACGCTGTCGGTGTTTCGCCGGCTGGGCGGCGACGGCCCGCGCACGGTCGTGCTGTGCGCGGAGCTGACCGTGGCCGGCGCGGCCAGGGATCGCCTCATCCGTGCCCTCCCGCGCGTCGTCCACTTCCCCGCCACCGGCACACCCACCACCGCCGGCGCGGCCGTGCCCGGGTTGACGGCGCTGCTGGATCTGCTGCGCGACGAACTGCGGCAACCGGGCCCCGGCGCGGCCACCATCGCCGCCCGCCTCGCCGAGCTGCTGCTCCTCCAGGCGATCCGGGGCGCCGCGACCCGCCCGGCGGAGCCCGGCTCGTGGCGGGCCGCGCTCGCCGACGACCGGATCGCCCGCGCCCTGGACGCCGCGTACGCCGAACCCCACCGCCCCTGGACCCTGCACGCCCTCGCCCGTGTCGCCGGGATGGGCCGCACCGCGTTCACGGCGCGCTTCCGCGAACTCGTCGGCGAGAGCCCGTTCGCGCACCTGACCCGCTGGCGGATGGACCTCGCCGCCACGATGCTGCGCGACGAGCCCGGCCGCACCCTCGCCGAGGTGGCCGCGGCGGTCGGCTACAGCGACGAGTTCGCGTTCGGCGCCGCCTTCCGCCGCGAGGTCGGCACCCCGCCCGGCACGTACCGCACGCCCGGCTGAGGCACCGCCGGATCATTGCGGCAGCCGCTGTCAGCCGCCGCCCCCGCCGCCGTCTCCCCCGCCGCCACCACCACCGTCGCTGTGGCCGGAGCCGCCGTCCCCCCAGGTGCCGCCCCACCAGGTGTCGCGGGCGCCGCCGGTCTCGCTCCAGAAGATGGGGCCGGTCGGGCCGCCGCTGTACATCGACTCGTCCAGGTCGCTGCCGGAGCGGGCCGGGTGGGCGGTGCCGTACTCGACCGGTTTGCCGTGCCAGCGGGTGCACAGCGCGAACAGCTCCGGGTCGATGCTGCGCAGGTGCTCGAGGCCGAACATGGCCACGGCGAGCCCGGCGGTCTCCGGACCGTGCGCCGTCCAGTCCGGTCCGGCGGCCGGCGACAGGAAGGCGGCCTCCTCGCGGGCCCTGGTCAGGAACGCGCGGGTGCGGGCCGGCAGCCGGTCGACCCGCAGGAACAGCGCGCCCGCGACGGCCGTGACCGCGGCGCACCCCAGCACGGTGCCGCCGTCGTGGGGTGCGAAGACGCCGACGAGCAGGCCGAGGAGCGCGAGGGCGAACACCGGGATCGTGGCCTCGCGGACCGAGCGGCGCTCCCGGGCGCCGAGCAGCAGCCCGGTGTCGATCAGGACCCGGCCCGCGCCGCCGATCACCAGCCGGACCTGCGGGTCGGCGGACATGCTCTGCGGCGAGTGGCCGCGCCCCACGGCGTCGTGCACGGCGAGGTCCAGGGGCGAGGCGAGCTCGTGCGGGACCGCGTCCGGGCGCAGCGAACCGTCGACGACCCGCACCGCGCCGGCCACCCGCAGGGCGGCCAGGGAGGCCGCGACGGCCTGGTCGGAGCCGCCGTTGAGCAGCGCCACCTGCAGCGGGTTCAGGTCCTGGAAGGCCGGCCCGCGGGTGTAGTTGTGCCGGCGCCACCACAGCAGGCCAGCGATCGCGCAGCAGGCCAGGCCCGCGTAGATCCACACGTATGCGTCGCCGGCCACAGCCAGCGGGTTCGACGCCCCCGTCAGCGCTCCCATGACCGATGATGCGAACATCAACGGCCGGCTGCACACCTGCCGGTCAAGGTCTTGCCGATATCTTGCGAGGGGCGATGCGGACAACTGCGGGCTGGCCGTTGCGCAACCGGCGGCTCCAGGAGGCTCCGGCGCGGGTCCTGGCGTATGCCGAAGCCGCCGAAAGCGCATCTGCAGCGGCCGGCGAAAGCGCATCTGCAGTGGCCGCTGGGAGCGCATCTGCAGTGGGCGGCGGAAGCGCATCTGCAGTGGCCGCCGGGAGCGCGGACGCAGCGGCCGCGGACGGGCTGCGCACGCACGGGCGGCGCACGGCCCGGTCGGTCCTGCTGCTGCACGGCTACACCCACAGCCCGGCCCAGGTCGCCGGCCTCGCCGAGGTGTTCTTCCAGCACGGTTTCAACGTGTACGCGCCGACGGCCCCACAGCACGGCCCGGGCGGCGGGCACAAGGGGTTCACGGCGGCGCAGCTGCTGCGGTACGCCGGTGACGGCCTCGACGTGGCGGCCGCCCTGGGCGACGAGGTCGGCGTCGTCGGGGTCTCCGCCGGCGCGGCCCTGGCGACCTGGCTCGGCGCCCACCGTGGCGACGTGGTGTCCCGGCTGCTGCTGATCACGCCGCTGTTCGCGCCGCGGCCGCGACCGGCGCTGCGCCCCCTGACCGTCCTGTACGGGCTGCGCCTGCCGCCGGACCGGATCAACGACCGCGGCTACTCGTTCACCGCCGTCGCCCAGTACCTGCGGGTCGCGGCGAACCTCCCGGCGGCGCCGGTGACCGGTGCGCTGCGGCACGTGGCGGTCGTGACGTCGCCGGGTGACACGGTCGTCGACGCGGACCTGGCCGGGGCGGTGCCGGCGCGGCTCGCGGCGCAGGCCGGCGCGACCTTCACCCACCACACGTTGCCGGCGGATGCGGGCCACGCCCACAACGTGATCGGCGGGCACGCGGCCGCACTGAATCCGCTCTACTTCGACCTGTACGACGGCTGACCGCTCACCCGGCGTGCCGCCCCGGCACCCCTGATGCTCCCGAGGCGACGTGCCGCCCGCCCTCCTCGGCGACGTGCCGGGCCTCCGGCGCTGAAGCCGATGCGGCGGCCGGCCTGGCGGGCCACCAGAACCGCTCGCCGAGCAGCAGCGCGATCGCCGGCACGACCACGGTCCGCACGACCAGGGTGTCCAGGACCACGCCGATGCCGACGATGACGCCGATCTGCGTCAGCACGATGACCGGCAGCACCCCGAGCACCGTGAACACCGCGGCGAGCAGGATCCCCGCGGACGTGATGACCCCGCCGGTGGCACCGAGCGCGCGGATCATCCCGGCCCGGGTGTCGCCGCGCGCCGCCGCCTCTTCCCGGGCCCGGGTGACGAGGAAGATGTTGTAGTCCACGCCGAGCGCCACCAGGAACAGGAAGCTCAGCAGCGGCACGCCCGCGTCGAGCGCCGGGATGCCCAGGACGTGCCGCAGCACGAGACCGGCGGCGCCGACGCTGGCGGCGAAGCTGACGATGACGGTGAGCAGGAGCAGCAGCGGCGCGACCACGGAGCGCAGCAGCAGGACCAGCACGAGCAGCACGACGAGCAGCACGAGGGGCACGACGACGGCGTTGTCGCGGGCGTACGCGTCGCGCTTGTCGAGGTCCCCGGCCGGCGCCCCACCAACAAGAGCGCCGGGCAGAGCCGCACGGATCCGCCGCACCGCATCGTCGGCGGCCGCGGTGCCGGACGCTTCCCGCAGGTCGACGCGCAGCTTGGCGAGGGTGCCGTCGTCGGAGCGCTCCGGCTTGGCGACCGCGGCCACCCCCGCGAGGCCCTGGACCGCCGCGACGGCCTGGTCGGTGGCGCCGGCGGCGACGATGACGGTCACCGGCTGCGACGATCCGGCCGGGAAGTGCCGGGCGAGGGCCTCCTGCGCGGTGACGGACTCGACCTCGGTGCGGAACTGCTCGGTCTGCGCCAGCCCGATCGACGTGCCGAGCAGGCCGGTGGCCAGGACGGCGAGGGCGACCGCGGCGCCGGCGAGGACCCTGGCGGGATGCCGCCCGACGGCGTGCGCCACGCGGGACCACACGCCCTTCGTCGTCGGGTCGTCCCCGCCGAGCCGCGGCACGAACGGCCAGAAGATCCCGCGCGGCAGGCTGACCAGCGCGGCGGGCAGCACGACGAGGCCGAAGAGCAGCGCCACGCCGACCCCGATCGCGGCGGCCACGCCGAGGGTCCGGTTGGCCGTGAGCACGGCCGCGAGCAGGGTGAGCAGGGCGAGGATCACGGTCCCGGCGCTGGCGACGACGGCCGGGGCGGCGTTGCGCACCGCGACGGCCATCGCCTCGCGCCGGTGCGGCGTGTGCCGGAGTTCTTCGCGGTACCGCGAGATCAGCAGCAGGGCGTAGTCGGTGCCGGCGCCGAAGACCAGCACGGACACGATGCCGCTGACGGAGGCGTCGGTGCGCTCGCCGACCAGCTTGGCGACCCACGGCAGCAGCTTCGCGACGACCTGGTCGCCGGCGCCGATGACGACGAGCGGGACGATCCAGAGCAGTGGGCTGCGATACGTGATGAGCAGCAGCACCGCGACCACGCTGGCGGTCGCGATCAGCAACGTGACGTCGGCACCGTCGAAGGCGGCGGAGATGTCACGGCCGAACGCGGGCCCGCCGGTGACCTGCGCGCTCAGCCCTTCGGGCAGCGCTCCTCCGGCGTGCACGACTTCCCGCAGCCGGTCCACCTCCGACGACGGCGCGTCGCCGGCGAGGGTGACGGCGACCAGCGCGGCCCGGCCGTCCTCGGCGATCGCGGCCGGTGGCACCTGTCCCGTGGCGGTGCCGGCGAGGGCCACGCGGGCCTGCTCGACCGCGGCCCGGTCGGCGTCGGTGAGTGGTGCGTCGCGGCGTTCGTAGACCACCACGGCGACGTCGGTGCGGCCGCTGGCGAACCGGTCGGCCAGCTCCGTCACCCGGGTCGACTGCTTGCCGGCCGGCAGCCCGTCGCCGGGCTCCGCGTCGGGCTGGGCGGGCGAGGTCAGGAACACCAGCGCCGTCAGCCCCACCGTGACGAGGAGGATCAGGACCGCGCCGAGCCGGCTGGTGACGGCGGCTGCCACTCGTGTGCCCACGCTCTACGTACCTCTCGAAGACAGATAGTTCGACGATCGAACTTCTGCCCTCTTGATACCCGTCGCACGCAGATCGCCGCAAAAATCGACGCAGCCCCGGCCTTCAGCAGACGGGCGGGGCGACGGACGCGACCGCGCCCACCTGGGTCGCCGCGGCCGACGGCGACGCGGCCGGCTCGGACGGGGAGGGCGACGGGGACGGCGACGGGGGTGCCGGGCTGTACATCAGCGTGCCCGTCTGCTGGAACGCCGACGAGCCCAGCGCCACCCCGGCGAGGGTGACCTGGTGCCCGGCCGTGTCCGTGACGCGCAGCGTGATCGGCCCGGTGAGCCCCGACGGCCCGGTCCAGGTGTTGTCGGTGCTGCGCTGCAGCGGGGTCCAGCCGGCACCGGCCTGCAGCTCCACGGTGGACAGCCGGTTGCCGTGGTTGTCCAGGACGACCGACAGCGACGAGTAGCCGCTGCCGCCCTTCGCCCGGACCTTCAGCGGGCCGGGCAGCACGGGGTCGCGCACGGTGCCGTAGGTGATCTGGATGATCCCGGCACTCACCGCGCCGATGCGGCCGAACGCGGCCCGGCTCAGGTCGATCTTCCCGGCCGGGCACGACGGGCACTGGTCGACGACCTGGACCATGGTCGTCTGCCCGTTGGGCCCGGTCACCGCGAGATACGACCCGCAGGCCGCGCCGCCCGCCCACTCCGCCGGGCCGATGGCGGCGTAGCCGTCGCTGGACGGGGCGCCGAGGTTGCACATGCCGTTGCGGTTGGTGCTGTAGTACGAGGCACTGCCACCGCGCACGTTCTCCACCACCGGCTCGCGCGCCGGCGGCACCACGGCGGCGCAGGCGGCGTTGCCGCTGTCCTGCATGACGAGCACGATCGACACGACGACGGCAAGGACGCCGCCCGCGGCGGCGGGGATCATCCAACGCAGGTGACGGCGGTCCATGGGTCCGGGAGTTTAGAAGCCCTTTCGGGTTTCCGGAAATCGAAAAAACAAGCACGCCGGGTGCACACTTTTCGTTGACACAGAGGCATCGACGGGCGTTCCATGTGTGGATGCGCAGCGTTGCGTCGTTGGCACTCGTCGTGGGGATCCTCGCCGCCCCCTCGCCCGCTTCGGCGGACCCGCCGGTGTGCGGGCCGCCCGTCGTCAGCACCACCCAGCCCGGCTACACCGTCGCCGACCCCGATTGCGACGTCAACGGCACCCCGTTCGCGCCGCTCGGCGGGTCCAGCGTGTGGACCGGGATCACCGACGGCGCCGCGTACCGCATCGAACGGCCCGCCGCCTGGAACGGCGAGCTGGTGCTGTACGCACACGGCTTCCGGGGCTCCGGCACCACGGTCTTCGTCGACAACCCGTCGCTGCGCGCACACTACCTGTCGCGCGGGTTCGCCTGGGCGGCGTCGAGCTACCAGACCAACGGCTATGACGTCGGGCAGGGCGTGCGGGACTCGTACACCCTGATCCAACGCTTCAAGGAACGCACCGGGCAGCCCGCCAGAGCCGTCTACATGACCGGCGCGTCCATGGGCGGGCACGTCACCGCGGTCGCGATCGAGGAGCACCCGTCGGCGTTCGTCGGCGCGATGCCCGTCTGCGGCGTCCTCGGCGACGCCGAACTGTTCGACTACTTCCTGGACGCCAACGTCACCGCCGCGGCCCTGACCGGCACCAGCATCACGTTTCCGAAGGCGCCCGTCGATCCGACGTTCCAGGAGGTGTACCGCCAGCAGGTCGCGCAGGAGGTGCCGCTGCTGGGCACCGGGGCCGGGCTGACCGCACTGGGCCGCCAGTGGGGTGACTACGTCGAGCAGCGCAGCGGCGGCACGCGCCCCGGCTTCGACGCCGCGTTCGCCTACTGGAGCGCCGCGCCCGCGATCCCACCCCTGTCCTCCGTGCCGTTCCTGTTCGGCGTCTACCCCGGCCTGTCCGGCGGCACCGCCGGCATCGCCGAGGGCAACATCACGTCCAACCGCTTCACCCTGTACCAGGCCGACGACAACCCGTGGCTGACCCGCGACGAACTGCGGCTCAACCGCGACGTCCTGCGCGTCGACCGCACCGACCGCCCGTCCCGGGACCTGTCCGGTGTGCCCCGCGTCGACGGCCGCCCACGGATCCCGGTCCTGTCGATGCACACGATCGGCGACCTGTTCGTGCCACTGTCGATGGAGCAGGAGTACGCCCGCCGCGCCACCCTGCAGGGCCGCGGCAAGCTGTTCGTCTCCCGCGCGATCCGGGCCCTCGGGCATTGCGAGTTCACCGGACCGGAGCTCGCGCAGGGCTTCGACGACCTGGTCACGTGGGTCCGGACCGGCCACCGCCCGGCCGGCGACGCGATCCTGGACCGCCGGACGGTCGCCGCCACGGACTTCGGCTGCCGGTTCACCCTGACCAACCGGCCCTCGTTCGGCGCCGCCTGCCCGTCGTGAACCCCCGGGTGCGCCGGGCGTGCGCTTTACGGGTCGTCCAGACCTTCAAATATTCGCCCAACGTTGCGGGGACTTGATGGCACCGCCCGGCCTTCGGCCGTGCGACAGGGTTGCGTGGTCCCGGTCCGTGCCGACTTGCGGTGATGCCAAGCCAGGTCCGCACTCACATGATCCAGGCCCGTCGAGGTCATCATTCGGTGCTACAACACCGTCTTTGGTTGAAGAACGAAAACCATCGATCACTGGACTGGCCGGTACCAGCGCTCCCGAACAGAAATCTTGGCTCTGGCGCAGAAACGGCGGTCTCGGCCGGTCTCATGCGAGCAGGATTCGTTGGCGTAGCAGAGCGAACCCGGCTCGGCCGTACATCTGCCGTTTCAGGAATTTGACCTTGGTGTTGGCGCCCTCGATCGGGCCGTTGCTGTAGGGCAGGGTAAGGCCGGCGACGACGGCGGGCAGGTCCATGCGCAGGCCCTGGACGAAGCCGTGCAGGGCGGGCAGGTCATCGGCGTCGACGGTGGCCATCCAGGCGTCGAGGTCGTGGCCTCGGCGTTCCGTGAGCATGCCGGCGAACTGTTCTACCCGCTCGGCGAGGACGGTCAGGTGCGCGCAAGCGGTGAGCAGATCCCGACGATGCGCCTGATGCTGGGCGAGAAGATCGCTGTTCCTCGACATCAGCCACGAGACCAGCCGGCGCGGCGACGGTGGCGTGCGTGCTGCGTCTGCGCGGCCTTGGTTGAGGTACCGGACGAGGAGGTTCGCGCTGCCGGTGTAGCCCAGTTCGCGGATCTCGGCCAGCAGCCGCGTCACCGGCACGCCGGGGTCTTCGGCGCGGCGGCGCCGCAGATGATCCCGGAACGGGTCGACGAGCGTGTCGCGGTAGCGCGGCGGTCGTTGCAGTTGCTCGGCGGAGGCCGCGCGGGCGTAGCGCTTCACGGTGTTCAGCGCCCAACCGAGTAGCCGAGCGCATTCCAGCAGGCCATGACCTTGACCGAGGAGAACGTGCACGGCCCGGTGCCGCTCGAGGGTGCGTTCGTCCAACGGCTGTTGCGGCCGGACCGGACCGTCACGCCAGCAGCTGCTGTGCGCGATCACCGTTTTCTCCACGGCCTTGGCCAGGTTCGACCACAGATGCTACCGGTCGCTGACCTGCACCGCGTGTGGTGCTCCGGCGCGGATCGCCTCGGCATACGCTGCGGAACCGTCGCGGCAGACGACCTGCACTTCGGGGTGCTGGCGCAGCCATGCGGCCAGGGTGTCCGCCCTGCGGTCGGGCAGGACGTCGACCCGACGGTGGGTGACCGCGTCGATCAGCAACGTCGCATACCTGCGACCGCGACGCAGCGCGAAGTCATCAACGCTCAGCACCGCCGGAACCGGCCCGGCCGGGACAGGTAAACCGATCAGGACCCGCAGCACGGTGCAACGCGAGATCCCGCACGCCGAGGCGGTGCAGCACCGCTGCGCCGGCCCGCCCCGCCACGACGACGGCGAGGTCGCCGACCAACGCGGTCAGCTGCCGGGTCCGCCGCGCCCACCGGGTCGTCAGCTCGGGCACCTGCTCACGGAACGTCTGCTGCGAGCAGTCTGCGGTCAGGCACCGCAGCCGCCGGACCCGCACCTCGACCACGACCCCACGCCCCGCAACCGGCAGCGCAGCAAGCCGACGGCGGTGATACGCATGCACCCGCCTGGTCAGCGCACCACACACCGGGCACCCGACCGGCGTCCGCTGCGTCCTCGCCGACACCTTCACAACCCGGCCCTGATCGACCACCTCATCGATGACCAGCGAAGACAGCTCCGGCAGCAACGCTCTGACCCAGGCAAGATCGCACCACCGTCAGTCTTCCGTCCGGCCATCGACCGCAATCGACCGGGGCACCACCGTTTCTGCGCCAGAGCCGTTTTTTTCTTACAGTCCCTTTCGGCAAGATCACCTGCATATCAGATATGAGTGCGTGTGGAACCATCGTTCGTCATGACGGTCGGCGTCCATGGAGCGTGACTCAACTGGAGGAGCTCTGCACCGGACTCCGGGCGGCCCTGGTGCACCGAACACCGTGGTCGGGTGACGAGTACCGGATCGTCGGCGGTGGGGTCGGGTGGAGTGACCCGGGTCCCACCCGGTTCGGCGATGTCGGCCATCACCCGCGATACGCAAACCGCACCCGGGGCTAAACTGCCGCTGGCCGGCCGTCAGCGGCCGGTGTTCTCGCGGACAGCCGACCAGGATGACCCGGCGGCTGGACGTCAGTGGGAGGTGGGGTGTGGCCGACCGCAGTCGGCGGGAGTCGACCGGCGCGGCCACGGCACCGCCGGCGCAGCAGGTGTGGCTGGACGAGGTGGCCACCGCGGCCGCTCGGGACGCCGGGAGCGTGCCGGTGCAGCTGCTCGGCGACTACCTGCCGATGCTCGCCGACGCGGCGGTCAGCGGCCGCCGGCCCGAACGCGCCGAGCTCGACGCGGTGGCGCTGCTCGGCCGGCAGGCCGCCGAGCAGGGCATCTCCGCCGGACGGGTGGTGCAGCTGTACCTGTCTGCGGCCCGCAGGTTGTGGCAGGACCTGCCCATGGTGGTGCGCTCCGGCGACAGCGAGGTCGTGCGGGCCGCGGCGGCCGCGGTGTTGCACGTCATCGACGACGCCGTCGCCACGCTCGCCGAAGGCTACGCGGTCGCGCGGCGGGACCTGGTCAGGCGGGAGGAGGCGCTGCGCCGGGAACTCGTCGACGACCTGCTGCGCGGCGACTCCGACCTGGGCAGCGTGGTGGAACGGGCGGAACCGTTCGGGCTCGACCTCGCCCAGGTACACCAGGTGGCGCTGGCCGCGCCGAGCCGGCGGCTGCCGGACGCGGACGCGGCGATCAGCGCCCTCGAGGCGGTCATCTTCGACCGGCTCGGCGACCGCGACGTGCTCGTCGCCACCAAGGAGCACCTCCTGGTCGTCCTCGCTCCGGCCGAACCCGCCGCGGCCGGCGCGACCGTGCCCGCGGGCCGCGACAGCGAGCTGGGCGAGCTGATGCACGGCGAGCTCGAGCGGTTGCGGCACGGACGGCCGTGGCGGGTCGCGGTCGGCCGCCCGCACCCCGGCCTGTACGGCATCGCCCGCTCCTACGAGGAGGCCCGCGAAGCCCTGACCATGGCGGGACGGCTGCACGTGGACAAGCCCGTCATCACCGCGCACGACCTGCTCGTGTACCGCGTCCTGCTGCGCGACCAGCCTGCCATCGTCGACCTGGTCGCGGCCGTGCTTAGCCCCCTGCTGCAGGCCCGCGTCGGCGTCGGGCCGCTGCTGGACACGCTGGACGCCTACTTCGCCACCGGTGGGGTCGCCACTGAGTCCGCGAAGCGGCTGCACGTATCGGTGCGCACCGTGACGTACCGCCTGGGCCGGGTCAAGGCCCTCACCGGCTACGACGCGGCCGACCCCGCCCACCGGTTCACCCTGCAGGCCGCGGTCCTCGGCGCCAAGCTCCTCAGCTGGCCGGCCGAGACCCGCAGGAGCACGACCTGACCTGTCGGCAGCCGGAACGCGCGAGGGCGTTCAGCGCGGCTCCCGGTCGCCGGTGACGTCGAAGACGCCGAGCAGCCCGGCCAGGACGATCGCCTCTTCCCGGGTGAGGGTGAGGCGGCAACAGCCGTCCGGTTCGCCGGCGCCGTGGATGAGCTCCCGGCGGCCGCCGGCGTGGTGCGCGATGACGGTGACGCGGCGCCCGGTGGCACTGGTTAACGACCGGCACGTGCCGATGCCGGGCAGTGAAATCCGTTCGATCTCCATGCGGGCTCCGCGCTACATCCGGTGCCGGTGATCGGCGTCGGCGCAGCCGGGACAGCGGCTCGCCGCCGGCTGCCGGAGCAAGTGGTCGATGCGAATGTCGGCCGTGCATGCGGTACACACGCCGTAGCGGCCGCGTTCGAACGAGTCCAGCGCGTGCTCAAGGTCGCGGAGCCGACGCCGGGTGAGTGCGGCCAGCGCCGGCTGTTCGGTGCCGCCGTCGCCGTCCGGCGGTGGCTGGTTGAGCAGGCGCAGCTGGGTGCGGCAGCGGTCGCGGTGCTCGTACAGCAGCACCCGCAACACCTCGAGCTCCCGCTGCCTGCTCAGGACGCTTGTCATGGCCGGGCCGTCGTGGCCGTCGCGATCCGGCGGATCGCATCGGCTGTCTCGGCGACCGCCGCACGTGCCGCCTCGATCGCGGCCTCGTCCTCGGCCGTCCTGCGCGGGCGGTTCGTCAGGGCCGTCAGCCCCGCCGCGTGCAGCGCGAACTGCGACTCCAGCTGCTCGTGCAGCATCGCATCGACGGGGCTGGTGGGCCTGCGGCATGATGGCCTCGCTTTCTTCGTTCATGGGAGCGCTCGGCGGCGGACGGTCAGCACCCGCTGGCCTGGCAGGGCACGCAGAGCCGGGCGTGTGGCAGGATCTCCAGCCGCTCGGCCGGGATCGGGCCGGTGCAGCGTTCGCAACGGCCGTAGCTGCCCTCGGCGATGCGTGACAGCGCGGCGGTGACCTCCTCGATCGCGCGGCGGGCCGTGGCCGTGCGCGTGGCGATCGCGTGCGGGTCCTCGCCGGTGGCGCTCGGGTCGGCGCCGGCGGCGACGAGGGCCGCGAGGGTCTCGGTGTGCTGTCGCAGCTGATCCTGCAGCGTCTGCCGCACCGTGTCGATGCTCGGGCCGGTGTCGACGTTCATGTGGATCTCCCATCAGCGTGTCGGAAACGGTGTGCCACGCCGGTCCGGGCCGGCGTGACGGAACTGGTGTGCTGCGCCGGTCAGAACCGCACGGCGCTGCGGCGCAGTGCGGCGAGCGCGGCCAGGCCGGCGCCACGTGCCGCGGCCAGATGCGGTGCGGCGGGACGGCGCACCGGGGTGCCTGCGGCGCCGGCGATGCGGGCGGCCAGCCGCGGCCGGGCCGCACCGCCACCGACGAGGAGCAGGCCACCACGGACCGCCGCGGCGATGGCCTCGCGGTCACCGGCCTGCCGGCACACGTGACGGACGAGGTCGGTGACGGCGGTGACGACGGCCGCGTCAGGATCCGGCCCGTCGGTGTCGTCGTGCAGCCCGACATCGCGCCGCCGGGCCGCGACGGTCACGCCGTCCGCGAGCACGGCGACCTCGGTCAGGTGCGCACCGATGTCGGCGATCAGCAGCGGCGCCGAGGCCGCGCCCGCACCGATCGCGGCCGCGCGTACGGTGTCGATGAACAGCAGCCGTGCCGGTTCGAACGCCGCCGTCAGCAGGCCGCGTACCGCCTCCAGCTGGGGGTCGCTGCCCACGGGCCGGCACGCCACGATCACGGCGCCGCCGGGCAGCGGGCGCCGCCGGCCGGTCCGAAGGCCCGACAGCAACGCCCACATCGCCTCCGGGTCGGTGATCCGGCCCCGGACGACCGGACCATGACCCGGCGTCCTCGGCGTCCCGGGATAGCCGACCTGCAGCAGGCCGTGGCCCGATGCCCAGATCCTGGTGCTCGCGCCGCCGAGGTCGAGCCCGACGGCCGAAGGCTCGTGCGGTGCTGCGTCGCCGGAAAGCTGGGTGAACATGGGGCTCTCCTCTCGGATGCCAGGACGCGGCCCATGACGGGGACGGGGGATTGCCGGGCCGCACGGGCCACGGGTCAATCGACCGAGGGTTACCGCGTGCGGCTGTAGACGGACCGGCGGTCAGCGAACGGCGGTCGTCACGCCGTGCCGGCCGGGGCCGGGCGGTGACGACGGCCGCAACGGGCGCGCGAGTCCGAGCCGTCCCCTCGACGCGCGGCATGCGGCGACCGGGACAGCGGTTCGCCCGCCGTGCACCACACCAGTCGCCATGATCACCACCCCGCGTGCGTAGTACCGAAGGAACCTCCAGCATCGGCGACCGGCCGGCGGCCGACATCGTGAGCGGTCGGCAAACCTCACGCCGCTCCGATTGCCGACCACCGGCAATGTCGTCGACCCCGGGCCGACGAACAGGGCGGCGAGCGGCTGTCCCCGCGAACCCCAGGCAGGCGCCGGCCCGCTCGCAGAGTCGTACGTGTCTGCGGCCGTGACGGCGGCCCGCAGCTGCCGGCCATCAGAACCGCGACGCCTGCAGCCGATGCGGAAAACGCCGGGGTGGCAGCGGCCGCGAGATCGAGGGAACGACCGCCGTCAGCGTCAACGTCCACCTGGCGAATCTGCCTTCACCGCAGCGTTGACCCGAGCGGGGAAGCGGACGGGTCGGCGTGTCGGATCGGAATGGCGGCCGCCAAGGATGTCCCGCCGTCCGTAGGACTCGTGATCGTCATTTGACCGCCGGGTTTGGAGGGGTGCCGGGGTCAGCGGGGCGTCTGCGGGGTCGGGGTGAACGCGGGGCCGTGGCCCGGCACCACGACGTCGGCGACCGCGAGGACCCGGGCCCGGCCCACGTGCAGCGCCGCCAGGTCGGTGGCGTAGTCGTCGCCGACCGAGGTGGCGGTGTTCCACAGGTGGGTGAACGCGACCACGCCGTCCGCGGTGCCGACGAGGGTGGTGATGTCCTCGGGGGTGTGCCCCGGGGTCCGGATCAGCCGGATCGAATCGGTCAGCTCGTAGCCCTCGGCGTCCCGGTCGTCCCACTGGTCGCCCTGGTACACCGCCCAATGGTCGTGGAAGCGCGCGTTGGGGAACAACGCGGCGTTGAGGGTGTGGTCCGGGTGGTGGTGGCTGAAGACGACGTCGGTGATCGACGCGGGGTCGACGCCGAGCGCGGTCAGCGGGTCCAGGATCAGCGACCGGTCCCGGACCATGCCGGGGTCGGTGACGAGCAGGACGTCGCCGTCCCGGACGAACCCGACGGTCGAGGCGACACCGTCGCCCGCGTAACCGGTGTGCAGCAGCTCGTAGGTGGCGGTGGCGGCCCTTGGGTGATCACTCATGCCCACCAGCATCGCCGGTCGGGCGCCGCCGGGCGAGACGCAAAGCGGTGTCTCATCGCAAGATTCACGCCACCTCGCGGCGGCCTGCGGGCTTGCGCTCAAGTGCGCTTGAGCTCCTAGTCTCCGCGGCATGACCTACGTGATCGCGTTGCCGTGCGTGGACCTGATGGACAAGGCCTGCGTCGACGAGTGCCCGGTGGACTGCATCTACGAGGGCGACCGGATGCTCTACATCCAGCCCGACGAGTGCACCGACTGCGGCGCCTGCGAGCCGGTCTGCCCGGTCGAGGCCATCTACTACGAGGACGACCTCCCCACCGAGTTCAGCGTGTTCACCGCCGTCAACGCCGGGTTCTTCGCCACCGTCGGCTCCCCCGGCGGCGCTTCGAGGACCGGACCGATCCCGGGCGACCATCCGTACGTGGCGGCCCTGCCGGCGCAGGTCCACGACGGCGTGACGGCGTGAGCTCAGTCCGGCTCGTCGAGCCGGACCGGGCCCTGGCCGCGCGTGCCGAGCTCGTCGGCCGGATTGAGCAGGTCGCACGACCGCATCGACAGGCAGCCGCAGCCGATGCACGCGATGAGCTGCCGTTCGAGATTCATGATGTAGCGGCGCCGGTCCTCGAGCTCGCTCTTCCACACCCGGGACACCCGCACCCAGTCCCGGTGGCTCGGCGCCCGGTCGGCGGGCAGGGTCCCGAAGACCACCGCGACCTCGGCGAGCGGGATGCCGAGCCGCCGGGCCGCGAGGATCAGTGAGATGCGCCGCAGCATGTGCCGCCGGTACATCCGCTGGTTGCCGCTGTTGCGCTCGGCCGTGATGAGTCCTTCCGCCTCGTAGAACCGCAGGGCGGACGGCGCCACCCCGGTACGTGCGGCGACCTCACCAACGGTGAGCAGGTCTTTCAGCTCCGGTGACACCCGTCGACCGTAGAACTTCAACCTGGGTTGAGATCAAGCGCTCAGCTCTGGCCGTCGGGTCCGTCGGCCACTGCCAGCTGCCGGCGGAACTCGGTGAACTCCGGGAACGGGAAGTGGCCGTGGCTGTCGTTGCGGATGGAGTACCCCGCGTACTCGCCGCTGAGCAGCCAGCCGCGCTCGGCGTCCCACCTCCACGCGTAGTCGTCCTCCGGCACGGCCTGCATGAGCTGCGCGGCCATCCGGGCCGCCTCGGCGCCGTGGAACAGGCCGAGCCGCTCGAACGTCCCGGCGAGGACCGCGCGGCGCTCGGCGAGCAGCTCCGCCTCGTCGGAGCCGTGCCCGACCCAGCGGGCCAGCAGCAGCAGGCCCACCTCGGGCGGGAGCGGATGCCGGTCGGGTGCGGCCCGCAGCTGCGCCACGACCGCTTCGAGCTCGCTCCACCGCAGACAGAACGGATGCCACCGGGCCTGGTCCCAGTGGCCCAGCTCCACCGAGACGTCCGGCACGTCGTAGTCCTCGTCCTCGTCCCAGTCGTCGCCCTCGTCGTCGGGCTCGTCATCGGGCTCGTCGTCGTCCTTCTGCAGGTACAACACATGCAGGGCCAGCTCGAAGTTCAGCTCGAGCTTGAGCCACCAGCCACGGCGGGCGGGCAGGATCACCCGGGCCGAGGAGAGGTCGTCCTCGTCGTCCTCGTCCCAGTCCTCATCGGCGACGTCGACCTCGTTGAGCTGCCGCGCCAGCCGCTCGCCGGCCGCCTCGAAGTCGAACCCGTCGTCCCCGTCGAACGCGTAGCACCGCCAGAACTGCGGGTCCCGGGTCGCGGCGATCAACGTCCGCCAAGCCAGCTCCATGCGGTGACGCTCCTTCGACGACGGCTGCACCGGACTCTATCGACCGGTCGCACGCTCACCTGCCCGGCTGGTCGGTGGCGCCGAGAGCGATCACGACGGGCAGACCGGCCAGCGCGATCAACCAGCAGGACAGCAGCCGGTACGTCAGGACGGCCGCCGTGGCGGTCGCCGGCTCGGCACCGGAGGTGATCAGCGCGGCCAGGAGCCCGGCCTCGACGAGCCCGGCACCGCCGGCGACGAGCGGGATCTGCCGGATGAGCTGGCCGGTGAGGTACGCGCCGACGAGCGCGGACGTGGCGGTGTCGAGCCGGAACGCGTGCGCGGCCGCGACGAAGCACGCCAGGTCGAACAGCCGGCGAGCGACCGCGGCGCCGCCGGCCGTGAGCCAGTATCGGCCCGGCAGCGACCAGCAGGCCCGGGACGTGTCCGCGCCGAGGCGGAGCACGGCATGGGCGCCGCGGTGCAGCGGCCCGGCGGGCCGCGCCGGTCCGCCCGCCGGGCCCCGGACGGTGCGCCGCCAGACCGGGCGGCGTCCCAGCCGCACCCGCCGGACCAGGAGGACGGCCGGGCACAGCAGGGCCGCCGCGGCGGCGGCGCGCACCAGCTCGCCGGTGCTCAGGCCGGTGAGCCACCAGGCGAGGTACACCAGCACGATGGCCGCGCTGGCCTGCGCGCTGGCCAGCGCCGTGGTGGCCAGGGCGTGCGCGCCGGAGAGGCCGTGCGCGCGGAACTGCCGGACGGCGAACGCGGTCGACACGGGGCCACCGGCCGGCATCGCGGTGGACAGCGCCGTGCGGGCGAGCGACACGCCGACGGCCTTGACCCTGGACATCGCGCCGCCGTAGGCGGCCAGGAGGCGGCGCTGCTGCACGGCGTACATGAGGACGGACCCGGCCTGGACGAGCAGCGCCACGGCGAGCCACCACCACTGGGCGTCCACCAGCGACCGCAGGACGGTGCCGGGGTCCGGCAGGGACCGGCGGAGCAGGACGAACGCCACCGTCACCGCGGCCAGGGTGAGCGCGAAACCCACCCACCGCGGCCAGACCCGCGTCCGCCTCGCGGCGGTCACCCACATCAGGGCAGTGCTCATCCGCGTACAGTGCGCCAGCGAGATGGAGACCGCCTGAACGTGACGAGTCCCGTCGATATCCAGGCCGCAGCCGCCGGACTGCGGCCTCAGCGCCTCCGCCGCCGGTGGTCGTGCCGCCGCCGGCAGCCGCAGGCCGGTGCGATCGGCGGCGGCGAGCAGGTGCCGGCCGTCGACGGTCGCCCGGCCGTGGCCCTCGACGGCGACCCGGCCGTCGGTGTCGCAGACGGCGCACTGCCCCGACGCGGCGATCGCGCCGACCATGCGCCCGTCCGCCCACAGTGCGGTGACCGGACCGCGCAGCGCGATCAGGGTGCGGTGCGGGGTCTCCTCGACCGGGAGCAGCCACCGCGCGGTCCACGGCAGGCCACCCTCGTGCGCGAGGCGGTCCGCGACCTGGTCCGCGCCGATGTGCCGGGTCGCGAACTGCACCTGCGCACGGGCGTCGTCGCCGCGCAGATAGGCACCGGCGCGCTGGACGGCAGCTGACTCGTCCACGCTTCCCAGTATCCACCGGCCGGCGGGCTGATCAGCGCGGCAGCGGCACCGGGTGCACGGTGACGTAGGTCAGCCCGTCGTCGTGCCGGACGGTGCAGCTCACCTCGTAGGCATCGGGTGAGCCGGTGCGGAACTCATAGGTCGTGCGGTCGCTGACGTAGGTCCGGGTCGCCTTCGGCGGTCCGAGGACGGCGGTCACCTCCCTGGCCGTCATGCCGGGACGGAGCGGAAGCCGGAGCGCGGCCAGCATCGCCACGCCGGCCGGCGCAGACAGGGCAACGAGATCGACGGCGGCCGAGCGCAGTGTGTGCGGGTCGGACTCCAGGCACAGCCACTCGGTGAAGCCGTTCGCCTCGCCGCACCAGGAGCGGTCCAGATACTCCCACGACTCGATCCTCGTCACGTCGTCCGCGGGCAGGAAGTCGGCCAGGCGCAGGCGTCCGAACACGTCATGAGTCAGCGGCTGCGCGATCAATCCGGCACTCCCTGTCGGCTCGCGAGGCAGCTCGTCGGGGCCATGTTGGGCGATGAGCACGGCACCGGATCCACTGGGCAGTCCTCCGGCGACATCGTCCGCTCACACCACCCGCACACCAGGTCGGCTCGAGCGCCGATCGCGGTGCGGCGTCTCGCAGTGTCCACCGCGGCCTCGAACCAGGCCCGCCCACCGTCGCCGCCGCGGCTTCGAACCAGGCCCCGCCCACCACCGTCGCCGGCGCGGCCTCGAACCCAGTCCCGCCCACCACCGTCGCCGGCGCGGCCTCGATCAGCCCGATCACTGACCGCACCGCCTGGACCAGGTCGATCCCCCGGCCGCCGCTCGCGGCCAGCACCACGGCGCATTCCGGCTATTCCATGCGAACCGGGTCAGGCCGCCGGGGCGTCGGCGGGCTCCCGGTGGGCGAGCTCCCGCCGGTACCAGCCGATCTTCTCCTTGATCCTCGTCTGTTCCTCGCGCAGTTCGGCGATCTTGCGTTCGATGTCCTGGTCGTGCTCCTCGAGCAGTTCGGCGCGTTCCTCGAACGTGCCGTCGCCGTCGCGGGCAAGCTCCGCGTAGCGGCGCATCCTGGCGATCGGCATGCCCGTGTCGCGCAGGCAGCGCAGGACGCCGAGCCAGTCGAGGTCGTCGTCGGTGAACAGGCGCTGCCCACCGGAGGTGCGGTCGATGCCGTCGAGGAGGCCGATGCGCTCGTAGTAGCGCAGCGTGTCGAGGCTGAACCCGGTCTTCTGGACGGTCTCCCGTGGCGAGTACGGCATACCGCTATTTTCCCACGGTCACGCGGATCGCATCACCCAGCGCACGCATCGTCGCGAGGACCTCACCGACCGTCGCCGACTCCGGCGGCCAGTTCGCCAGGACCGCGTAGCTGACCGTCGTCGAAGGGCCGGTGACCACACCGACGTCGGCCCGGACCCCGTCGTCGGTGCCGGTCTTGTTGCGCAGGGTGACACCGTTGTGTGACAGCGGGTCCAGGTCGAACGCCGACGCGACCATCGACAGGTCCGCCGACGTCCGCATCCAGTCCAGCACCCGCGGCCCGCCCTCGATCGAGGGCAGCCGGTGCAGCAGCAGCGACAGCTCTGCGGCGGTGCCGGAGGACAGCCGCGGCGCATGGTCGGCGGTGCGCACGTCGCGGACAATGTCGTGCAGCGCCGTCGCGGTCAGGCCCAGCGACGCGGCGAGCGCCGCGACCCGGTCGAGGCCGACCCGGTGCAGCAGCACGTTCGTGGCGAGGTTGTCGCTGACCGACGCCACCAGGACCGCCAGGTCCCCGACGGGCAGCACGTCAGTGCCCAGAAACCGCCACAGACCGGAATCGGCGACGGGTGCCACGTCCCGCCGGTCAGCCGGCAGGTCCAGCGGCAGGCTGCGGGCCACCTCCAGCAGGAGCAGCAGCTTGCCGACGCTCGCGGTCGACAGCACCAGCTCCGGCCGGTGCGCGTACACCACCTCGCCGCCGGCGTCGCGGACACACACGGACCAGGCGACGGCGGCGTCTGTCCCCCGACCGGGCGGCGCATTCCGCCGGACCGTCAGATCAGGCCAGTCGACCGCCGGCCGATGGCGAGGCATGCGACACACCTCCCGCACCGTGTTCGTGGCCCTGGCGGCACTCGTCGCCGTCGTGATCTCCACCGTACCGGCCGCCGCCACCGCCCCGGCCACCTGGTGGAAACCGGCCGCCGGCGCCACCTGGCAGATGCAGTTCACCGGGGCGCTGGACACCTCCGTCGCCGCCGACGTGCACGACATCGACGGCGCCGACGCGACCAAGGCCCAGGTCACCAAGCTGCACGCGGCCAGCCGCAAGGTGCTGTGCTACGTCGACGCCGGCTCGTGGGAGAACTGGCGCGCCGACGCCGCCCGCTTCCCCGCCGCCGTGCGCGGCAAGGCCCTCGACGGCTGGGCCGGCGAGCAGTGGCTCGACATCCGACAGTGGGACACCCTGCGGCCGATCCTCGCCGACCGCTTCGCCACCTGCCGGGCCAAGGGCTTCGACGCCGTCGACCCGGACAACATGGACGGCTACGCCAACGACTCCGGCTTCCCGCTGACCGCCACCGACCAGCTGCTGTTCAACCGCCGCGTCGCGGACCTGGCGCACTCCCTGGGCCTGGCCGCCGGCCTGAAGAACGACCTCGAGCAGATCACCGGACTGCAACCGTCCTTCGACTTCGCCGTCAACGAGGCGTGCGCGCAGTGGAAGGAGTGCGCGATGCTGAGCCCGTTCGTCACCGCCGGCAAGCCGGTCTTCCACGTCGAATACAAGGCGTCGCTGTGCCCGACCGCGGCGAACCTGCGCTTCAGCTCGATCCGCAAGAACCTGCGCCTCGACGCCTTCCGCGCCGCCTGCTGAGCCCGACGGGGTCAGGGTGTCGGTGGGGTGGGGCGGAAGTCGACGGTGATGTCCAGGCCGCCCTCCGGGCGGGGCAGGATCTGCAACGAAGCGCCGTGGGCGGTGGCGATCGCCTGGACGATGGCCAGGCCGAGGCCGTGGCCGTCGGTGCGGCCGAGCCGCTGCCCCTCCAGCCGCTGGAACGGCTGCAGCAGCCGCCCGATCTGCTCCGCCGGCACGACCGGGCCGGTGTTGCGCACCGTGAGCCGGGCCGCGCCCGGCACCGAGACCGTGCTGACCTCGATCCAGCCGCCGTCGACGTTGTGCCGCACGGCGTTGTCGACGAGGTTGGCGACCAGGCTCTCGGCCAGCCGCGGGTCGCCGGCGCCGAGCGCCGGGGCGAGGGACGTGCCGACGCGGACGCCGCGGACCTTCGTCTCGGCGGAGCGGCGGTGCAGCGCGGCCGTGGCCAGCAGCGCCAGGTCGACGGGCTCGTCCTGTTCGACGCCCTGTTCGCCGCTGGCGAGGGTGAGCAGCGCGTCGACGAGGCGTTCCTGGGCGGCGCCGAGGGCGAGCACCTCGTGGCACGCCTCACGCAGCGTTTCGGTGGTGGCGGCGGGGTCGGCAAGGGCCACCTGCAGCAGCGCCCGCTCGGCGGCGAGAGGGGTCCGCAGTTCGTGGGAGGCGTTGGCGACGAAGCGACGCTGGGAGGCGAACGCGGCCTCGAGGCGTTCGAAGACGTTGTCGAGGGTCTCGGCGAGCTCGGTGAACTCATCGCCGGAGCCGGTCCGGCCGAGCCGGCGGTGCAGGCTGGTGGCGGAGATGTCGCGGGCGTTGGCGATGATGGTGCGCAGCGGGCGCAGGACCCGGCCGGCGATGACCCAGCCGCCGATGACCGCGAGCAGGCAGGAGATCAGCAGCGTCACCACGATGATGCGCAGCATCTGGTCGTCGCCGACAGGTGGTTCGGGTGTCGGGCCGGGGGAGCCCGGGCCCACGGGGGCGCTGGACGCCGAACCGTAGGAGAACAGCCCGATCCCCGCGACGACCGCGAGCAGGAACGGCACCGCGTACAGCGCCGTGAGCCGGGCCTGCAGAACCCGCCGGCCTCTCACAGCGCGCCGATGCGGTAGCCGGCCTCACGGACGGTGTGGATGAGGTCGGGGGTGCCGAGCTTGCCGCGCAGGCGGCGGATCGTCGTCTTCACCACGGTGGTGAACGGGTCGGCGGCCTCGTCCCAGACCCGCTCGAGGAGTTCCTCGGCGGAGACGGGCCGGCCGTCGGCGGCGAGCAGGCACTCCAGGACGCCGAACTCCTTCGGGGTGAGCTCGAGGCGGCGGCCGGCGCGGGTCGCGACCCGTCGGGCCGGGTCGAGGGTGAGGTCGGCGTGCTCGTACACACTGGGCAGCGACGACGAGGGGCGCCTGGCGAGGGCCCGGATGCGGGCGACCAGCTCCTCGAAGTCGAACGGTTTCGGCAGGTAGTCATCGGCGCCGAGGCCGAGGCCGTCGACGCGTTGCTTGACGGTGCTCGCCGCGGTGAGCATCAGGACCCGGCTGCTGGAGCGGGCCGCGACGATCCGGCGGCAGACCTCGTCGCCGTGGACGCCGGGCAGGTCGCGGTCCAGGACGACCACGTCGTACCGGTTCACCGCGAGCCGCTCGAGGGCGTCGGCGCCGTCCAGGACGACGTCGACCGCCATGCCCTCCCGGCGCAGCCCCTTGCCGACCGTCCTGGCCAGGACCTCGAAGTCTTCGACCACCAGCACCCGCATGTCACCACGATGCCAGGTCGAAGGTGTCAGCGAGGTGTCAGCGGCTGTCACCGTGGTGTCACCGCGCCATCCGTACAACAGGATCCATGATTGTCGTCAACGGACTTCGCAAACGGTTCGGGTCGCAGACCGCCCTCGACGGGATGACGTTCTCCGTCGAACCCGGCCAGGTCACCGGATTCGTCGGCCCCAACGGCGCCGGCAAGTCCACCACGATGCGGGTGATTCTCGGCCTCGACGCACCCGACGCGGGCACCGCGCTGGTCGGGGGCCGGCCGTACCGCAGCCTCAGCCGCCCCCTGTGTCACCTCGGTTCGCTGCTGGACGCGGGTGCGTTGCAGCCGGGGCGGACCGCGCGCAACCACCTGCTGTGGCTCGCGCACTCCCAGGGCCTGCCCGGCCGCCGGGTGGACGAGGTCCTGGAACGGGCCGGCCTGCAGGGGGTGGCGCGCCGGGCCGCCGGCGGGTTCTCCCTCGGCATGCGCCAGCGCCTCGGCATCGCCGCCGCGCTGCTCGGGGACCCGCCGGCGCTGATGCTCGACGAGCCGTTCAACGGCATGGACCCCGAGGGCATCATCTGGATGCGCCGGCACCTGCGCGGGCTGGCCGCCGAGGGCCGGGCGGTGCTCGTGTCCAGCCACCTGATGAGCGAGCTGCAGGACACCGCCGACCATGTCGTGATCGCCGGCCGGGGCCGGGTCATCGCCGACACGAACATCGCCGCGCTGCTGGAGTCGGCCGGTGCCGGCCGGGTCACGTTGCGCACCGATGCTGCTTCGATCGACGCTGCGGCAGGTGTACTGACGGCAGCCGGCGCCGTGGTCACCCGCGCGGACGCGCGGACGCTGGCGATCACCGGACTGGCCGCGGAGGCGGTCGTGTCGCTGCTGACGTCCCGCGGGGTGCCGTTCGCGGAGATCTCGTCGCACCGGGCCACCCTCGAGGAGGCGTACCTCGAACTCACCCGCGACGCCGTCGAGTTCCGCGCGATGTCGCCGTCGCCGTCGCCGTCGCCGTCGCCGTCGCCGTCGCCGTCGTCGGAGGTGACCCGATGAGCGCCTACGCGCGGCTGGTCCACGCGGAGTGGACGAAGTTCCGGACCGTGCGCGGCTGGGTGATCGGGATGCTGGTCGCCGCCGCCGTCATCGTGGGCTTCGGGCTGTTCCCCGGCATGGAGGGCACCTGCGGCAAGCGCGGCGACTGCTCCCTGCCGGTCGGCCCCGAGGGGCAGGAGGTCACCGACGTGTTCACGTTCGTGCACCGGCCGCTCACCGGCGACGGCACCATCACCGCGCGGGTCGCGTCGATGACCGGCTCCCGGCCGAACCTGACCGACGGCGGCACCGGCGATATCGACGGGGTGGTGCCGTGGGCGAAGGCCGGCCTGATCGTCAAGGACGGCACCCGGCCCGGCTCCGCGTACGCGGCGGTCATGCTCACCGGCGCGCACGGGGTCCGGCTGCAGCACAACTACGTGCACGACCTCGCTGGGAGCGCCACATCCGCGGCGACACCACGATGGCTGCGGCTGACCCGGGCCGGCGACCGGGTCACGGCCCTGGAGTCCGCCGACGGCGTCAGCTGGACCGGGATCGGCACCGTGCGCCTCACCGGCCTGCCGGCGACCGCGGAGGTGGGGCTGTTCGTCACGTCGCCGCAGTTCACGGAGGCGATCAACGCGTCCTCGGCGAGCGGCGGCCCGTCCCAGGCCACGGCCGGGTTCGACCAGATCACCACCACCGGCGGCTGGCCGGCCGGCGCGTGGACCTACGACACGACCGGTGACCCCGGTGCCGTCGCCGGGCCCGGCGCGCCCGGCGGCCCGGACGCCGGCGCCGGCAACCGCGGTCCGGCGGGCGGTGGTCGGCTGAACGGCGCCGTGGAGACCGACGGCGGGTTCGCCGTCACCGGCTCCGGTGACATCGCCCCGGCCGTGGCGGGGGCGGCGGGCCTCGGCACCTCGATCAGCCAGACGCTCATCGGCACCTTCGCCGGCCTGGTCCTCGTCGTCGTGATCGGCGCGATGACGATGACCGGCGAATACCGGCGCGGCCTGATCCGCACGTCGCTCACCGCCGCACCGCACCGCCTGACGGCCCTCGCGGCGAAGGCGACCGTGCTCGGCGGCGTCGCGTTCGGCATCGGGCTCGCCGCCGCGGCCGTCGTCGTCACGTTCGGCCCGGACATCCTGCGCGGCAACGGCATCTACGTGCATCCCGTCTCGTTCGCGACCGAGCTGCGGGTCGTCGCGGGCACCGGCGCGCTGCTCGCGGTCGCCGCGGTCCTCGCGCTCGCGTTCGGGGTCCTGCTGCGGCGCGGCACGGTGGCGGTGACCGTCGCGATCGTGGCGACCGTCCTGCCCTACCTGCTGTCGATGACCGTGCTGCCGATCGCCGCCGGCGAGTGGCTGCTGCGGGTCACCCCGGCGGCCGCGTTCGCGATCCAGCAGAGCACGCCACGGTACGCGCAGGTCGACGGTCTCTACACGCCCGCCAACGGCTTCTTCCCCCTGACCCCTTCGGCGGGGTTCGCGGTCCTGCTCGCCTGGGCCGTCGCCGGGCTGGCCGTCGCCGCGTACCGCTTCCGCCGGAGGGACGTATGAGCACCGGCCTCGCTGTTGCGGCGCCGTCGGTGCGGACCCGGCGCCCCGGCCTGCGATACCTGCACGCGGAATGGACGAAGCTGCGCACCGCGCCGGAGACGGTGTGGCTGGCCGCCGGGATCGTCGTGGCGACGGTCGCGGTCAGTGCCCTCGTCGCGGCCAACATGCCCTGCGGCACCGCCGTCTGCGGCGGCGACCCGACGAAGGCCGGGCTCACCGGCGTCCAGCTCGGCCAGGCCCTCGTCGCGATCCTCGCCGTCCTCGCCGTCGGCGGGGAGTACGGCACCGGCATGATCCACAGCACCCTGGCGGCGATGCCGCGCCGGGCCGGCCTCCTCGCCGCGAAGGCTCTTGTCGTCACCTGCGTGGTCGCCCCGGCCGCGGTGGTCGCCGTCGCCGGGTCCGCGCTGCTCGGCCGGCACCTCCTGCCCGGCGCGGCGGGGCTGCCCGCGGTGCTGCGGGCCACCGGCGGCACGGTGCTGTACCTGATGCTGATCGGCCTGCTCGCGATCGGGGTGACCGCGATCGTGCGCAACGCGGCGGCGGCGGTCGGGGTGGTCCTGGCCCTGCTGTACCTGTTCCCGATCCTCGCCGCCGCCGCACCCGACCCCCACTGGGAGCGGCACCTGCTGCAGATCGGCCCGATGACCGCCGGGCTCGCCGTGCAGGCCACCACCGGGCTGGACAAGCTGCCGATCGGGCCGTGGGCGGGCCTTGGCGTCACCGCGGCCTGGGCGTTCGGGGCGCTGCTCGTCGGGGGCGTCGCGCTCGCCGCGCGGGACGCATAGCGGGGATCGCCGATGGGTACCGGTGCGGGTGTGAATGTCGCTGTCATCGCCCATGCCGGCAAGACCCTCGGCGGGGGCCTCGACGAGTTGCGCCGGGTTCTGGCCCGCGCCGGCGTCGAGGCCCCCGACTGGCGCGAGGTGCCGAAGAGCCGCAAAGCCCCCAAGCAGCTGCGCAAGGCCGTCGCGGCCGGCGCCGACCTGGTCTTCGTCTGGGGCGGCGACGGCATGGTGCAGCGGTGCGTCGACACCCTCGCCGGCTCTGCGGTCACCCTGGCCGTCATTCCCGCCGGCACCGCGAACCTGTTCGCGTCGTCCCTGGACATCCCCGCCGACATCGCCGCCGCCGTCCGGATCGGCCTGACCGGCACCCGCCGCCGCTTCGACCTCGGCAAGGTCGCCGGCGAACACTTCGCCGTCATGGCCGGCGCCGGCTTCGACGCCGCGATGATCGACGACGCCGACCGCGGCATGAAGAGCCGCGCCGGCAAGCTCGCCTACTTCGGCACCGCCGTCCGCCACGTCGGCGACGACCCGGTCGAGGCCACCGTGACCCTCGACGGCACGGAATGGTTCTCCGGCCCCGCCACCTGCGTCCTGCTCGGCAACATCGGCACCATCGCCGGCGGCATCGAGGCCTTCGACGACGCCAGCCCGTTCGACGGCCGCCTCGAGGTCGGCGTGGCCACCGCCCAGGGCGCCCTGCAGTGGGCCCGCACCCTGGGCCGGATGGCGTTCGGCCGCACCGAATCCTCGCCGTTCGTCCGGGTCGCCAGCGCCCGGAAGGTCAAGGTGCGCTTCGCCGCCCCGGTGCTGCTGGAGCTCGACGGCGGCGCCCGCACCCCGGTCCGCAAGCTGAAGGCGAAGGCGGTGCGGGCCGCGGTGACCGTCGCCGTCCCCTGAGCCGTGGTGCTCCGGCGCCGGCGTCACCAGCCGTCGGGCGGGGTGAACTGGCTGAGGGTGAACCGGGCGCCCTGCGGGTCGCGGACGATTGCCTTGCGGGTCCACAGGTCCTCGGTGGCCGCGACGATCGTCCCGCCGAGCCGTTCGGCGTCCGCGGCGCTGCCGTCCCGGTCGGCGACGCTGAACGTCACGTGCCAGTGCGCCGCCTCCCCCGCCGCGACGGGCACGGCACCGCCGATGACGTCGGCGAACCCGGGCGGCGCGGACGCCTGCCGCTCGTGGATGTCCGGATCGACCGTGGCGGCGAGATGGTCGCCGTACCCGGGCACCTGCAGCATCGCCCCGGCGCCCGGGATGTCCACGGCCTTCCAGCCGAACAGCGGCGCGTAGAACCCCAGCGCCGCGTCGACGTCGGGCGTGTGCAGGTCGCTGAAGTTCCACGCGCCGGGCACGTTGACGATCTGGGCGCCGGGACGGCGGCGGGCCTGCCAGAGCCGGAACCCGGCACCGGCCGGGTCGGTGCAGGCGGCGGCCCGGCCGCCCGGCCCCGCCTCGGCGGGCGGCTCCTGCACCGTCCCACCACCCGCGATCACGGCGGCGGCGCTCGCATCGGCGTCGTCGACCGCGACATACGTGTGCCAGCCCGCGGCACCGTCCGCCGCACCGACCGCGGCGACGTCACGGCCGTCGAGGGTGGCGATGCGGTACTGCGGCGCCACCTCCGTGAACGTCCAGCCGAACAGCTCGCCGTAGAACCGGGCCGCCGCCGGCAGATCCGGCTGGGTGACGTCGACCCAGCAGGTCACGCCGTGCGGGTACGTCCTCGTTGCGGTCATCGCAGCATCCTTCCGTCACCTGCGACCGTAGGCCGGGATCCGGTCAGCCACTGTCCGCACCCGGCAGAGCCGCCCGCACGTGCGACGACTCAGCCGCGGCGCCACCAGCGGCGTTTCGCCGGCGGTGGTGGGGCGTCGTCGGGATCCTGGTCGGCGCGGGCCAGGACGGCCGTCGCCACGGCGCGGTCCTCGGCGGTGCAACCGGGGGCGATCAGCATCAGGTGGGCGAGGGACTCCTCGATCGTGACAGCCCGGCGGGCCGACACCGCCGCGTCGAGGCGGGTGCGGACCAGCCCACGAACCTCCGGGCGCAGGTCAGGCTCGCGGTACGCGGCGGTCACGAGCGCGAACAGTGCCGCGTCCGCGACCCAGTCCTCGACGCCGAGCGCCAGGTCCACGAGAACCTCGCGGCGGGTCGAGGCCGGCCAGGGTTCGTCCTTGGCGTGGTGCAGGATGCCGAGGCACACCCACGGTTGCAGGAGGCGGAACCAGTACATCGGCGTCGACTGCGCCAGGTGGTGCCAGCGCGGGGTGTCGGGCGCGGGTGGCAGGTGGGCGAGCAGGCCGAGCAGGTCGGCCAGCGGCAGGTCGCCGAGCGGCGCGGCCTGGACGTAGCCGGACAGGGGCGACGCCCACGGTTCGCCGGCGACCTCGTGCAGGGCGCTGATCGCGGCGGGCGACGGTGCGGGCACGGCGGGGACGGGTTCCGTGCCGTCGTAGCGCCAGACCGCGTGCCGGCCGGGGCGCAGCCGCAGGCGGATGTCGGGGTCGGGGAAGTCGGCGATGCCGATGTCGACCGGGCCGACGATCCGGCGGCAGGCGGTGATGGCGCTGGCCGGTTCGGGGCCGGAGAGGCCGAGGCCGGTGACTTCGAGGTGTTCGCCCTTGGCGCGGCGGGCGCCGACCTCGTTGGCGATGTTGGCGATGGCCTCGCTCGGCATCGGCACCCAGTTGAGCCACGGCCGCTTCGACCCGGCCAGGGCGAACACGACCTCCGTCGTGGCGCAGGCGCACGGGTCGTCGAGGATGTCGACCAGTGCCGCCGCATCGCCGCCGGCGCGGAAGCGGACCGCGTGGCCGGCGGCGTCGCGGTGCTTGAACGTCGGGTCGGCGGACAGCCGGCGCAGGTCGGCGTCCGCGTCGTCGGAAAGCATGGCGGGGAGCGTAACAAGCGGAAACGGCTGGACCGCCCGCAGCGGCGGGCGGTCCCGGCGGCCGGCTGGGGTCAGGCGGTGGTGGTGACCTTCGACATGTGGCGAACTGCCCGGCGACGGTGCCGGCCTGCTCGGCCACCGCGAGGGTGAGCAGCTGGATCGGCAGGATGTCCAGCACCGGGTCGGGGAAGGGCAGCCGCAGCGGGCCCTGACCGGACACGCCGGCCAGGTGGGCCCGGCCGCCGATGGCGGTGATGTCGTCGACCAGGCGCTGGTTGCGCCCGGCGGTGCCGGGCTCGCACTCGTAGACGATGACGACGGTGCCGGGCGTCGGTGCCATCTCCAGCGGTCCGTGCCGGAAGCCGGCACCGTCATGCCCTCCGTGGCGTGTGGATCGACCTCGAGCCGGACCCGGCCGGCGCGGCGCAGCGCCAGTACCTGAAGGACCGCGGCGCCAGCCTGTTCGGCGTGGTGACCGCGCCCGGCCAGCCCGGCGACGTCGTGGTGCCGGGCGGCGACCTGCCGCCGGCCTACCGCGTGCTGACCGCCGCGATGCCGGTGCAGATGCTGGCCTACGCCTCGGGCCGGGCCCGGGGATTGGACCCCGGCACCATGCGCTACCTCGGGTGGCCGGTGCCGGTGACTGTTGAATAATCAACAACATGGTGCTGCAGAAACTGGGGTTCCTGACGATCGGGCTGTTCGACGAGGCGGACCCGCGCCGCGGTCACGAGTCGACGCTGGAGGTGATCCAGCTCGGTGAACGGCTCGGGTTCGACAGCGCCTGGGTGCGCCACCGGCACCTGCAGTTCGGCATCTCCTCCCCGGTGGCGGTCCTGGCCGCGGCCAGCCAGCGGACCAGCCGGATCGAGCTCGGCACCGCCGTCATCCCGCTCGGCTGGGAGAACCCGCTGCGCCTCGCCGAGGACCTGGCCACCGTCGACGTGCTGTCCGGCGGGCGGCTCAACCCCGGGGTCAGCGTCGGCCCGCCGATGCACTTCGACCGGGTGAAGCAGGCGCTGTACCCGGACACCGCCGACGCCGAGGACTTCGGCTACGAGCGGGTCCGGCGGCTGCTGGACCTCGTCCGGGGCGTGCCGGTGACCGACGCCGCAATCGAGGGGTTCGAGGTCTTCTCCGACCGGGTGCAGCCGCACTCCCCCGGGCTCGGCCGCAGGATGTGGTACGGCGGCGGCAGCCTCGCCTCGGCCCGCTGGGCCGGTGAGCACGGGATGAACTTCCTGACCAGCAGTGTCGTGAAGGCCGAGGAGTCCGTCGACTTCGCCACCATCCAGCGCTCCCACATCCGCACGTTCCGCGCCCACCACCCGGACGGCGACAAGGCCCGGGTCTCGCAGGGCCTGGTGGTCATCCCGACCGACTCCGCAACCCCTTCACAGCGGCAGCGCTATGAGGTGTACGCCCAGCAGCGCACCCCACGCACGACCAGCCCACAGGGACCGGCGCGGATGATGTTCGCCCCGGATCTGGTCGGCCCGTCGGAACAGATCGCGGAGCGGCTGCACGCCCACGCCGGGTATCAGGAGGTCTCGGAGGTGGCGTTCGCGCTGCCGTTCAGCTTCGAGCACGACGACTACGTGCAGATCCTCACCGACATCGCCACCCGGCTCGGCCCGGAACTCGGCTGGCGGCCCGTGTCGAATTAGCCGGGTGCTCTTCGTGTAGGGGGTGACCGCTCCCTTTCACACGGAGGTTTTGCAAAGATGCGCAAGCTCAGCGTCATCGAGTTCCTGACCCTGGACGGGGTCATGCAAGGACTGGCGACACCGGAGGACGGGTTCGAACACGGCGGGTGGGGTTTGCCGTACTTCGACGAGCGGCAGGCGGCCGCCTCGACGCAGGGCATCGCGTCGACGACCGCCTACCTGTTCGGCCGCCGCACCTACGAGCACATGCTCGCCTTCTGGCCCGACCAGCCGGACTCCGACCCCATGGCCGCGCACCTCAACGCGACCGTGAAGCACGTGGCCACCGGCACCCTCACCGACCTGACCTGGAACAACGCGCACGTCCTGGACGGCCCGGTCGGCCCGGCGGTGCGCAAGCTCAAGGACGACGGCGAGGGCACGATCGCGGTGCTCGGCAGCGGCCTGCTCGTGCAGGAGCTGATCGCCGAGGACCTCGTCGACGGATACCGGCTGTTCCTCCACCCGCTCCTGCTCGGCACCGGCGAACGGCTGTTCCGCGGCCTGGACGCGCCGCGCCCGCTGCAACTGGTCGACTGCACCCCGACGAGCACCGGGGTCATCATGCTGTCCTACGACGTCATCAGATGACATGTTTGCGGGCGGTGTCGCGGGCCCGCGACACCGCCGGCATCCTTGAGCGCAGCAGCCACGAGTCGGTCTGGCAGCCGCGGCAGGTGCGCACGGCGCCGACCGGGACGCGGGTGTCGCCCCGGACGTATTCGAGGCGGTGCAGCTCGACGAGCGGCCGGCGGCAGCCGGGACAATGGTCGGGGTCGGTGCCGATGCTCGTGTAGGCGACCTGATGGGTGGTGTACCGCACGGTCGAGTACGCCTTCTCGTCACCGACGCGCAGGTCGGGGTTGCGTGGGGCACCGGCATACGGGCCGGTGTCCGCGTGCGAGACGGCACCGGCGACGCCGCCGAAGATCCGGAAGCGGCGGCGCAACCACACCATGAAATCGGACCGGCGTTCCATACCCTTGCCCTTCACTTCCTCGGCGCGTTGTCGGGGGAGCAGCACGGCGAGGACGCCGCCGGCGACGGCCGCCACGTCGATGGTCGGGACGGTACGTCACCCATCGGCGGGTGACAACAGCACCGACAGGACGCTGTCCAGGTAGGCGCCCTGACCCGTGGCGTCCGCGGGCAGCAGCTCCGGCAGGCGGGCGGCGAGTTGCGCCTGCCCGACATATGCCGTGTACGCGAGCAGGGCCCGCCGCCGCGCCTCCCCCGCCTCGAACCCGGCCTCGGTGAAGAGCTGTTCGACGTAGTCGAGCCGGCGGCGGGTGACCCGCTGCACGACCGGGCCGACAAGGGGGTGCTCGGCCACGGCGAGGACGTTGGTCTCCAGCCGGCTCGAGCGGGCGTGCCCGAGCACGGTGGTGAACAGCAGCGACAGCTTCCGGGGCGGGTCACCGGCCGCCTCGACCAGGTCGATGATCGCGTCGGTGCAGGCCCGCTCCCACAGCTGCATGGTGGCCTCGATCAGCGCGTCCCGGTTGGTGAAGTGCCAGTAGAAGCTGCCCTTCGTGGCGCCGAGCCGGGCCGCGAGGGGCTCGACCGCGACCGTAGCCAGCCCGCCGTCCGCGATCGCTGCGAGGGCCGCCCCGGTCCAGTCCTCTGCGCTCAGCCGCCGTTGTGCCATCCCCATACGGTAGCGTACGGTTCTTCCATACGGCACCGTATGGAGCGTGCCGTCCGGGTGGAACGGCAGGCAGCCATGCAGAACGTTCAACGCCGCACGATCGACGCACCCCTCGCACTGATGGGCCCGCTGCTGGACCGGGTCGCCGCCGACGACGACCCGCTGTGGCCGGTGCGGACCTGGCCCCCGATCCAGTTCGACGGCCCACTCGCCCCCGGCGCCACCGGCGGGCACGGCATGATCCGCTACAGCGTCGTCGAGCACGTCCCGGGCCGCCTGCTGCGGTGCCGGTTCGACCCCACCCTCGGCCTGGTGGGCGAGCACGAACTGCGCCTGGAGCCCGACGGCACCGGCACCGCGGTCGTGCACGTGATCCGCGGCCGGCTCACCGGCGGGATGCGGATCCTGTGGCCGGTCGCGATCCGGTGGCTGCACGAGGCGCTGCTGCAGGACCTGCTGGACAACGCCGAACGCGCCGGCACCGGCACCGTGCGGACCCCGGCCCGCTGGTCACCCTGGGTCCGCCTGCTCCGCCGCGCCCTCGCCACCCGCCCGACCAGGCCCGGCACGGCTTCGACCGGCGCGGAGCGGCCCCAGCGGGTGCCGCTGCCCTGACCCCCACCCCCACCTCGCCGATCCGCGCCGGCGTTTCAGGCCGCAGACGGCAGTTCCACGGACGGCGGCGTCTGCGACATGATGGCGAGCAGCCCGCCGTCCGGGTCGGTGAAGAACGCCATCCACTCCTCCACCCCGTCCGCGTGCCGGTGGATCACGTGGGGTGCGCCCTCGAACGCGACACCCCGCGCGGTCAGCGACGAGTGCGCGGCGTGGATGTCCGGCACCCGGAAGTAGAGGATCGACTGGCCGGTGAGCGGGCCGTCGCCCGCCTGCCGGCTCAGGAAGAGCCGCGTGCCGGCGCAGTCGAAGAAGGCCAGGTCGCCGAACGTGTAGAGGTGCGTGAGGCCGAGGACACCGCCGTACCAGTCGACGGCGCGGCCGATGTCGCTCACGTGCCGGGCGATCTGCCCGATCCCACCGAGCCGGAACCCGTCAGACTCCATCGCGACCTCCTCGAGAGCACCACCCCGACCATAAACTCACTCGCGGACCGAGGACAGCCGCCCCGGCGGGGTGCGCAGGGCGAGCGCCGCCGGCACCACGCTGGCGACGAACGTGATCGTCAGGCACGCGCCGGCGATCAGCAGGATCGGGGTCCACGGCACCACGGTGCGTGGGTCGGCGACCAGGGGCACCAGCCCGGCGCGCAGGCCGCCGAGCATCCCGGCGGTGACCAGGCCGGCCAGCAGGACCCCGGTCACACCGACCAGCACCGCCTCCGCGCCGATCATCGTGAGGACCTGCCGTGGGGTGCCGCCGCCGAGGCGCAGCACGGCGAGGTCCCGGCTGCGGCCGCCGGTCGACATGATGAGCGTGTTGGCGATCGCGATCGACGTGTACACCAGGGCCATGCCGAGCACCGCGACGAGCGCCAAGTGGTTGAGCCGGCGCTGCTCGGCGTTGCGGGAACGGAAGTATTCGGCAGCGGTGACGGTCCCCGCACCGTCCACGGAGGACGAAGACGACCCCGTCAGGTACACCGCGTCCGCGCCGCTGCGCGGGAGGTGTGCGGCCCGCAGCGCCCACGGCAGCAGGACCGTCTGGTCGAGGTCGATGGACGGCTCGAGGACCGCGACGACCCGCAGCCGGACCGGCGTCGCGTCGTCCAGCCACAGGTCGGCCGTGCCGCCGGTCCGCCAGCCCGTGGCGCGGGCCAGGGCCGACCCGACAACGACGGTGTCGGTGCCCGCGAGGTCGGCGACCGCACCTGAGCGCACCGGCAGCCGCAGCACGGTTTCGACGCCGGGTCCGGTGTACATGGCGTCGAACTCCTCCGAGTAGTCGTCGTTTCGCACGTACACCACGGACTGCGCCGTCGGCACTCCCGGGCCCGGGTCGGCGATGCCGGCGGCACCGGCCGGCAACGCGATGGTGGCAGCGGTGACCCGTGCGGCGGCCGCGCGTTCCGACGCGTCCCACAGCGTCGCGGTCGCCGCGAACGTCGCCGCCGCGATCCCGACGGTGACGAGGATCGGGGCGACCGTCGACGAGGTCCGCCGGACCGCGGTGCGCGCGTTGTCGCGGGCGAGCGCGCCGGCCACACCGGGCACCAGGATCCGCCCGACGAGCCAGGACAGCGGCGGTGCCACGACGGGGGCGAGCAGCGCGATCCCGGTGATGGCGAGCTGCGCGTCGAGCAGGACGAGGGCGATCGCCTCGCCGCCGAGGCGGGGCACCAGGGCCAGCAGCACCGCGGCGCCGCCGAGGAACAGGATCCCGAAGACCCAGCGGCCGACGTCATGACCCGCCGGTCGACGGACGCCTCGCGCAGCGCCTCGATCGGGCGGACCCGGCCGGCGCGCCGCGCGGCGACGGCGGCACCGGTGAGTGCGACGAGCAGGCTCACGCCGAACGCGGCGAGCAGCGGCCACAGGATGAACCGGGCGGTGAACCCGGCGGGCGCGAACCCGGAGCCGGCCAGCCACGCCGCGAACGGCGGCGCGACCAGCGTGCCGGCGGCGCAGCCGGCGACCCCGGCGACGACGCCGACGATGAGGGCCTCGCCGAGGACGAGGCGGCGCACCTGGCGCGGGGTGGCGCCGGCGGCCCGCAGCAGCGCGAGCTCCCGGCGGCGTTGCGCGACGGCGAACGCGAACGTGCCGGCGACGACGAACACGGACACGAACACGGCGACGCCGGCGGTGGTGCCGAGCAGCGACGCGGCGACGGCGAGCAGGTCCGCGTCCGGGTCGGGTTCGGCGCCGGCCCGGCGGTCGCCGGTGAGGACCGCCGCGTCCGGGCCGACCACGTCACGGACCTGCGCGGCGGTGACACCGTCGACGGCGATCGCGTCGATCCGCCCGCCGGCGAGCAGGGCCACGGCCGGGTCGGCGAGGTACACGGCCGGCGGTCCGGTGACGACACCCACGACGGTCCAGGTGCGGCGCCCCAGCGGGGTCCACGCCTCGACCCGGTCACCCGGCCGCCGGTCGGTCGGGGCGGTGAGCACGACCTCGTCGTCGCTCCGCGGACCGGCGCCGCCCAATGTGTACGGGTGCAGCCCCGCACTCGACCACGGATGCGCGTCGAACGCCACGCCGGCGACATCGACGGGGACGGCACGGTCCACGACGACGGTCGCACCCGGCAGCGCGCCGAGGCGGGTGGCAGTGTCGGCGGGCAGCTGGCGCGGGCGGCGGGTCCGCTGGGTGGACGTGGACCGCTCCCCGTCGCCCTCGTCGACGGTGACGCTGACCGTCTGGCTGCCAGTGACCACGACGCCGGCTTGGGCGTACCACACGGGCTGACGTCCATCAGAAACGGTCGACGCGATCGTCAGGCCCGTCGTGGCGAGCAGACACGCACCCAGCGCGAGCGCGATGAACACGCCCACGAAGGACGCCCACCGGGCCCGCAGCGTCTGCCTGGCGATGCTCAGCACGGCGCCGTCTCCAGGTCGGCCATGCGGGCGGCGACGGTCTGCGGGGTCGGCGACAGCAGCGAGCCGGCGACGCGCCCGTCGGCGAGGAACACGACCCGGTCGGCGTACGACGCGGCGAGCGGATCGTGGGTGACCATGACGACGGTCTGCCCGCCGCCTTGGGAAACCATGGACCGCAGCAGCCGCAGCACCTCGCGGCCGGTGGTGGAGTCCAGCGCGCCGGTCGGCTCGTCCGCGAACAGCACCGCCGGCCGGGTGACGAGCGCCCGCGCGATCGCGACCCGCTGCTGCTGGCCGCCGGACAGCTCCGCGGGCCGGTGCCGCCCCCGGTCGCCGAGGCCGACCGCGTCGAGGACCGCGCGGACCTCCTTGCGCGCCGGGCGGCGGCCGGCGAGGCGCAGCGGCAGCGCCACGTTCTGCTCCGCGGTCAGCGACGACAGCAGGTTGAACGCCTGGAACACGAACCCGATCCGGTCCCGCCGCAGCAGCGTCAGCCCGGTCTCCGACAGCGTCGCCAGGTCGGTCCCGGCGACGGTGACGGTGCCGCCGGTGGGCCGGTCCAGCCCGGCGGCGCACTGCAGCAGCGTGCTCTTGCCCGACCCGGACGGTCCCATCACCGCGGTGAACGTCCCGGCCGCGAACCCGAGCGTGACCTCGTGCAACGCGGTGACGGCCCCGTCGCCGGTGCCGAAGCGCCGGTGCACCCGGTCGAGCGAGACCACATCGGTTTCCATGCCGTCAATTCCACCGGCCGGGACCCCTGCGGCACACGCCCGCACACCAGTCCAACGACGGTATGGCAGCCCCCACCACGCGACGTCCAGCAGACCCGACCACATGATCGGCTACGATCAGCGCCGCCAGAGGAGGAACGGTTATGGATCAGGTTGCGGTCGAGTTCGCTGGCGAGGGTGCCGGCGCCGGCGACTTGTCGTGGGGGCAGCAGGACATCTGGCAGGCGATGGTGCGGCAGCGCTCGTGGCTGCCCAACGGCGCCTGGGGACCCCTGGCCGCGGGCACCACGGTCGAGGACGTGGCCGAGCAGCTGCGCTACATGATGAGCCGGTTCCCCTCGGCCCGGACCCGGCTGCGGTTCGACGCCGACGGCCGGCCGACCCAGGTCGTGGCGGCGTCCGGCGAGATCACCCTGGAGATCGTCGAGGCGGGCGGGGACGACCCGGCGGCGGTCGCGGAGGCGGTGCGCCTGCGGCTGCAGGACACCGCGTTCGACTTCGCCGAGGACTGGCCGATCCGGATGGCCGCGGTGCGCTCCGGCGGGGCGCTCACCCATCTGGTCGTCGTCATGTGCCACCTCGTCGCGGACGGCTTCGGCACCGGGGTGCTGCTGGAGGACCTCGCGACCCGGGTGACCACGCCGATCCCGGCCATGCAACCCCTCGACCAGGCCGCCTGGCAGGCCTCGGCGTCCGGGCAGCGGCAGAACACCCTGGCGCTGCGGCACTGGGACGGCATCCTGCGCGGCATGCCGCCGCGGCGCTTCCCGGACACGGTCGACAAGCCCGAGCCGCGGCACTGGCGGGGCGAGTTCACGTCGTTCGCGCTCGGCCCGGCGTTGCGGTCGGTGACCGAGCAGACCGGGGTCGCGCCGGCGCCGGCGCTGCTCGCGGTGTTCGCCGTGGCCCTGGCCCGGGTCACCGGCATCAACCCGGTGGTGCTCCGGCCGATGGTCAACAACCGGTTCCGCCCGGGGCTGGACCGGGTCGTGTGCATGCTCGCCCAGTACGGCCTGTGCCAGCTCGACGTGGCCGGGGTGTCGTTCGCGGAGGTCCTGGACCGGGCCCGGCGCGGGGCGATGACGACGTACAAGCACGCGTACTACCACCCGGTGGAGCTCGACGACCTCGTGCGACGGGTGGTTGCGGAGCGGGGCGACGAGCTCGAGCTGCCCTGCTACTTCAACGACCGGCGGGCCGCCGACCCCGGCAAGGGCGACGACGAACCGGTCGACCTGCGGGAGGCGGCGGCGCGCAGCACGTTCCTGTGGACGACGCGGCAGGACGTGCCGTTCGAGCCGCTGATCGTGCACATCGACGACATCCCGGATGCGGTCCGGGCGATCATCTTCATGGACACGCACGTGGTGTCGCCGGCCGACGGCGAGGCGCTGCTGCGCGGCATGGAGGCGGTCGCGGTCGAGGCGGCGCTGGACCCGGGCGCCCCGACGGGGGTCTGACGACGGCCCGCGTGGCTGCGGCGTTCCCGCCCATGTCGACCCCTTTAGAGGTCTACGATCTGTTTTGTCCGGTATGAGATCAGCTCCCGGATTGCGGATTTTTGACGTGTACGGGGGAATGCATGGTCTCTTTGACGCCCGGTCGGCGGGTCCTGGTGGTGGCGGCGACGGCAGCCGTCCTCACGGGCGGGTCAACCGCCCTTGCGACCGCGGCCGGCGCCAGCACCGGCTACTACCCCGTCGCGACCTGGTCGATGAACGAGGACTCCGGCGCCCACACGATGATCGACAACAGCGGCAACGGCCAGCACGGCACGATCGGCAGCGAGGTCATCACCGACGTCGGCGTCCGCGGCGCCACCGGCTACCGGTTCACCCGCCTGCAGCCGGACCGGCCGCCGACGCACCCGCGGCACCTGGTGACCGTCGCGGACAGCTCCGCCCTGGACCCCGGCAGCCGCGACTACGCGGTCACCATCCGGCTGCGCACCACCTACCAGTTCGGCAACATCATCCAGAAGGGCCAGGCGACCGCCTCGGGCGGGAACTTCAAGTTCCAGATCCCCAACGGCATCGTGCAGTGCCTGTTCCGCGGCTCGAACGGCACCATCATCGTGCAGGCCTCCCGCCGGATCAACGACGGCTGGTGGCACGTCGTGCGCTGCGAGCGGACCGGCTCCGGGGTCGCCCTCACCATCGACGGCCGCACCGCGGCCCGCCGCGGCGGCTGGACCGGCCCGATCTCCAACGGCTGGCCGCTGTCCATCGGCGGCAAGACCGACTGCGACCAGCGCGACGTCGGCTGCGACTACTACGCCGGCGACATCGACTGGGTCGAGATCGAGGCCCGCTGACACCACCCGCAGACCACCACGCCGGCGACATCGACTGGGTCGAGATCGAGGCCCGGCGACACCACCCGCAAACGACACGCCGCTCGGCCCACCGGCCGGGCGGTGTGAGTGGTCTCGGGGGCCGCCCCCACCCGGCAACCGTTGCGATCGGCGGGTCAACCGGACAGCATCATGACCGTACACCCATCCACATAATTGATCTCCAATCCTGTCACCGGCCGTTACCTTCCGTAACGCCTAGCAGGTCAGGGCGCCGGACCGGTGACAGCGTCGCCTCAGTGCAGGATGCTCGACGGCGGCACGTCCAGCAGCACCCGCGCACCTTCCAGCGGTGCCTCGTCCAGCGTCGCCGGGTCGACGCGCACCGCCTGATACGTGAGGCGTTCCGCCAGCGCCTCCCGCAGCGGCGGCCACAACTCGGCGCGGCGCGCGGCGATGGCCCCGCCGACGGCCACGGCGTCCAGCCCTGCGGTGAGCGCGAAGTTGGCGATGCCGTCGGCGAGGTGGCGGGCGTACCCGTGCCAGAACCCGGCGTCCTCGACGGTCTCCAGGGCCCGGCCGAGGTGCCGGCCCAGCGCCGCACCGCCGAGCAGCGTCTCCAGGCAGCCGGTCTGCCCGCAGCCGCAGCGCCGGTCGTTGCCGGCGACGAGCTGGTGGCCGGCCTCGGTCGTCGCGGCCACGAAGTGCCCACCCACGCCGAGCCTCAGCGCCGCGCCGACGCCGGTCGACAGGGTGACGTACCCGCACCGGTCGGCGCCGCGCAGGCTGCCCAGCGCGTGCTCGCCGAGCAGGCCGCAGGTCGCGTCGTGGGCGACCCGCACCGGGGCGTCCAATGTGGACTCGAGGTCGCGGCGCAGCGGCCTGCCCTCGTACGCGCGGAGATTCATCGCGACCCGCACTTCGCCGGCCGCGGTGACCCTGCCCCCGAACGACACCCCGACGGCCGACGGTGTCCCGGGGACCGCGTCCCGCAGCCGGGCGAGCTGCCGGTCGTAGTCCTGCTCGGTGGGGAACCGCACGACGGGCCCGTCACCGGCGGCCACCCGGGTGCGGGTCCCACCGATGTCGATCGCCGCGACGCTGCGCCCCTGTCCGCTCACGCCGCCGCGCCCCTGATTCGCGGCACCTCCGCTGCGCTCCGGCCCGCTCATGCCACCACCTCCGCTGCGCTCCGGCGTCGGCCTGAGCCAACCCTGCGCCCCCGATTCGCGGCACCTCCGCTGCGCTCCGGCCCGCTCATGGCCGCTACGCGGGCCCGGCGGGCGGATCGATCGCCGCGGGCGCCGGCCACGGGTCGTCCGGCCGGGCCGTGGCGAGCAGCCCCGCGATGAGCAGCGCCATGCCGAGGACGTGCAGCACCAGGAACCCGAGGCTGGCCCCGGCGAGGAGCGCCCTCGACTCCTGCCAGTCGCCGTAGCGGATGACCCGCGGCAGCAGCGCCATGTACACCAGGTCGGCCACCGCCCCGGCGAGCAGCACCGCGAGGCCGGCCAGACCGAGCGTCCACGCCCGGTGCGCGAGCCGCTTGCGCCGCGCCCACAGCAGCGCGACGCCGACGATCAGCGTGGCGATCGACGGCAGGGCGAACGCCGCCTGCGGCACGAAGTAGTAGAGGTCCCCCATGCGCACGACCGTAGTCGATGTAGCGGCACGCCGTCATCGGCGATGGGCGGTCCGGCGCGACAATGGGACCATGATCGAGACCCTGCGGCATCCAGTCGAGGACGACCACGCCCGCGTCATGGCGGTCATGGACGAGTGGTGGGGCGGTCTGGGCGGCGAGTCCGGCCACCAGTACCGCACGTCGCTGCTGCCCCGCCTGTACTTCCAGCACTTCACCGACACCAGCTACCTGCTGGACCTGCCCGGCGGGAAGCTCGGCGCGTTCCTCATCGGGTTCCTGTCGCAGTCCGCCCCCGGGGTCGGCTACATCCACTTCGTCGGGGTCGCGCCTGCGGTGCGGCGCACGGGGGTCGGCGCCGCGCTGTACCGCCGCTTCTTCCTCGACTCGGCCGCCCGCGGCGTCCGGAAGGTCCACTCGATCACCGGCACCGGCAACCGGCAGTCCGTCGCGTTCCACACCCGGCTCGGGTTCACCCTCGAACCGGGTGACGACGAGATCGACGGGCTGCCGGTGCACCGCAACTACGACGGGCCCGGGCGCGACTCGTTCAAGTTCGTCAAGCACCTGCCGTGAGCGGTGCACGCGACGAACGAGGCGAACCCGCCGCAGACGTACGCCCGCAGCTCATCCGCATGCTTGCCCCTTGCCAGACACTGCTTTGGTACGGCATTGCTTTGGTACGCCCGAAAACCCGCGAAGTGGTCCTTCCCGCCGGCGTTTGCGCCGGGCGACGCTGGAGCGCGTGCAGTTCCGTCACCATCCGCAGCTCCGTGCGGACTTCCCCACGCTCGTCGTCGGCACGCTCCGCCTCGACGGGGTCAGCCCTTCCGCTCCCGCCGACCCGGCGCCGTGGCTCGCCATCGCCCGGACCCGGCTCGCCGACACCTCCGAGGGCCAGCTGCCGCCCATCCAGGCCTGGCGCCGGGCGTTCACCGCGATGGGGCTCAAGCCCACCCAGTACCGCTGCGCCTCGGAGTCGCTCCTGCGCCGCCTGCGCCGCGAGGGCGACCTGCCGTCCCTGCACCCCCTCGTCGACCTGTGCAACGCGGTGTCGGCGGCGTTCGCGATCCCGGTCGCCGCGCTGGACGCCGACCGCATCAGCGGGGACCTGGAGGTGCGGCGGGCGGACGGCACCGAACGGTACGAGACCTTCACCGGCGACGTGGAACACCCCGAGCCCGGCGAGGTCGTGTTCGTGGACGCCGCGGGCCGCGCGCACGCCCGGCGCTGGACGAACCGGCAGAGCGGCCACTCCGCGATCAGCGTCGCGACCAGCCGCGCGTTCATCGTCACCGAGGCCCTGCACGAGGACGCCACCGCCGACGTGGCCGCCCTGCTGGCCGCACTGACCGGCGCCCTGCGCACCACCTGGCCCACCGCAACCCTCACCACCACCCCGTGATCCAGAAGACCTTGCGTAGCCAGAAATGCACAAGGTCTTCCGGATCACGAGACGCGACGGCACCGTCGGCGCCAGCGTGCTCCGTGATCCGGAAGACATTGCGTTGTCAGGGGTGCACGAGGTCTTCCGGATCATGAGACGGGACGGTGGCCGGGGTGGGGTGGGGGTGGGCGCGGGCTGCGACGAGGCAGGCGGCGGCGATGGCGGCGAGTCCGAACAGTGGCACGGCGACGGCGTCGCTGTCGATGAAGCCGATGTACGCCGGTGACGGCGGGCCCCACCGGTCCGGGCTCGAAACGGCGCCCGTGACGATCAGCAGGTAGGTCCACAGCACCGGGCGGAGCAGGAGCAGGACCGCGACGGCCGTGAGGACGGCGACCGTGCCCCGGCGGGCCCAGGACCGGTCGCCGCGCAGCTGGTAGGCGACCCAGGCGACCAGCAACCAGCCGGCAACGGCGCCGGTGAGCCAGCCGGTCACGACGCCGGCGGTCACCGCGGCCGGTTCGGCCGGCCAGATGACGACGGAGACGGGGCCTGCCGACGGGTCCGGCCAGATGACCACGCCGGCGGGGTGATCGGCGGCCGGCAGCGGGCCGGTCACCCAGGCCCGCAGGGTGCCGCGGCGCGCGGTGAACGCGGAGGTGCCGGTGGGTTCGACGGTCCAGCCGGCGGTGGTGAACCGGTCCGCGGCCGACGCCGATGTCCAGCCGGGGATGTAGCGGGGGTCGACGGCCTCGACCTTGACGGCCCGGAACTGCCAGCGGTCATCACGGCTGAAACCGCCGACGTACGGTTCGCCGATGGCGAGCCCGGCGATCTGTGCCACGCCCGCGTCGACCCGCAGCGGCGGGGTGGTGCACCAGCCGAGGAACGAGCCGATCCCGGCGCCCAGCGCGCCGGACACGAACGCGGCGAAGACCGCGGCGGCGACCGGGGCCTTCCCGACCGGCAACCGGAACCGCTGCCGCAGGCCGCCGCGCAGCAGGTCGACGGTGTCGCGGCGGCCGGGCCGCACCCGGTCGGTGCCGGCGGCGTCGAGCAGGGTGGTGATGAGTTCGTCGCCGTGGCGGCGCCGGTACGCGGCCGGGTAGGCCAGCAGCAGCCGGCGGTAGCGCCGCTCCAGCGCGGTGACCACGGGCCGCCCCGGCGCCGCGGTCACCGACGATCCGGGCACAGCGGCCGCAGAGCCCGCCGACGCGGTGGCCGTGGACTCCTCCGACTCCGACTCCAACAACGACGACGACGGCTGCGGCTGCGGCGACGACGGCTGCGGCTGCGGCGACGACGGCTGCGGCTGCGGCTGCGGCGACGGCTCCGACGACGGCGGCGGCGTGGTCATCGGCTCCTCCCCGGGCGTGGTCATGCGAGACCCGGCAGGGTGACGTTGCCGGTGGCGCGGCGGCGCAGGCCCGCGGCCGCCGCGTTGGCGTTGCGGCGCAGCCGTTCGACCTCGGCGCCGAGCCGGCCGGCGCCCTCGTCGGTGAGCCGGTAGTAGCGGCGCAGGCGCCCGTCGACCGCTTCCTCCCGCTCGACCGCGATGAGCCCCTGCTCGGTCAGGCGGTCCAGGGCGCCGTAGAGCGTGCCGGCGCCGAGCACCACGGTGCCCCCGGACAGTGCGGTGACCTGCTGGAGGATCCCGTAGCCGTGCAACGGCTCGCCGGTGAGTGCGGTCAGGACGAGAAACGTCGGCTCCTGCATTGGCGGCATGACCAGCAAATTACAGCCGCCGCGATATTACGTCAACCGTAACGTAGGAAACCGAGGGTCGGACCCGGCGGAGGTTCATGGCAGCATTCTGGTGGTCGATGTCCCCTGGCGACGGCACTGGACGAGGAGACCGCATGGGCGCACTGCGACAGCCGCGGGCGGTGTCCGGGCTGATGCGCGCCTCGTGCCTGATCCTGGCCGCCTGCGCGGTCTGGTTCGCGGTCAACCTGGTGACGCCGGTGGGGCCGCCCGTGCTGCTGTGGCTGCCGACGCCGGTCGGCGCGCTGCTGCTCACGGCCGCGTTCCGCCGCACGTCGAAGGCCCAGGCGCTGCCCGCGCCGACCCGCCGGTTCTGGGGGCACCTGAGCATCTCGGCGTTCCTCGTCGGGGTCGCGCACACCCTGCAGGCGATCGACGTGCTGACCCATCCCGACGCCGGCGGCGCGTACAACGGGCCCGGTCTGCTGATCTTCGACAGCGGGGCGATTCTGATGATCGTCTATGCGCTGTACCGGCTGCCGCTGTCCGCACGCAGCGCCGGGGAGCGGCTGCGGGTCACCCTCGACGGCGGGACCGTGGTGGCCGGTGCCGCCGTGTTCATCTGGCACTTCCAGACCAGGGTGGCGCTCGGCACGGACGACCGCAACCAGGTCGTCGGCTCCCTGATCCTGGGCGTGCTCGCCCTGGTCGTGGTCCTGGCGGTGGCGAAGGTGATGCTGTCGGGGTTCGAGTTCATCGACAAGTCGGCCCTGCAGTGGCTCGCGTTCTCGATCTTCGTCGGCGCCACGAGCTCGCTGTTGCAGCCGCTGCTCGCGCCGGGCCACCCGCACCTCATGGTCACCCAGGTCAGCATCCCGGTGGTGTGCTGCCTGGCGTCGTTGGCGGCGGAGCGGCAGCGCCTGTCGACCGGCCGGCCCGTCGCGGTGCGGCGCCGCCGGCCGTTCAGCCTGGTGCCCTACGCGGCCGTCGCGGCGGTGTACTTCCTGCTGATCCTGGAGACCTGGTTCGGGGCGCAGCGCGACCAGAAGATGGTGGTCCTCGGCGCGGTCACCCTCACCGCCCTGGTCATGGTGCGGCAGGTGGCCGCGTTCGTCGACAACGGCCGGCTCCTCGCCCGGCTCGACCATGGCGCCACCCACGACGCGCTCACGAACCTGCCCAACCGCACGCTGTTCGGGCAGCGCCTCCACGAGGCGCTGCAACCGCCCAATGAGCAGAGGGTCGCCGTCGCGCTCATCGACCTCAACGACTTCAAGGAGGTCAACGACACCCTCGGCCACGAGGTCGGGGACCTGCTGCTGGTCGAGGTGGGGCGGCGGCTCGCCGGCTGCGCGGAACCCGGGCACACCGTCGCCCGGCTCGGCGGCGACGAGTTCGTCGTGGTCATGCCCGGCACCGACCCGCCGGCCGCCGGCCTCGCCGCGGACCGGATGGCCGCCGCGCTGCGCACCCCCGCCGTCATCAACGGCCACGAGCTGCCGATCTCGGCCAGCATCGGCATCGCCGACGGCCGCACCGGCGACGACCCGAGCCTGCTGCTGCGCCACGCCGACATCGCCATGTACGCGGCGAAGAAGCGCGCCGGCACCACCTACCTGCACCACGACAGCGCGATGACGGAGCCCGGCGACGATCATTCGCAGCTACGGGAGGCGATCGCCACAAAGCGGTGCTTCCTGATGTACCAGCCGATCGTCTCCCTCGATGACGGCCGGCTCGCCGGCGTCGAGGCACTCGTGCGCTGGGACCACCCGGAGCACGGTGTCCTGCCGCCGGACACGTTCATCCCCCTGGCCGAACGCACCGGGCTGATCGTGCCGCTGGGTCGGTTCGTGTTCGACGAGGCGTGCCGGCAGTTCGCGGTGTGGTGCGAACACTACGAAGACGCCCCGGCGGTGCTCAACGTCAACGTGTCGCCACGCGAGCTGCGCGAGGCGGACTACGCCGACTTCGTCGCGGGGGCCCTCACCACCCACGGCGTCGAGGCGTCCCGCGTCGTGCTGGAGATCACCGAGTCGCTCGCGCTGGACCTGGGCCCGGCCGTCGCCACCCTCCACCGGCTCCGCGCGCTGGGCCTGCGGATCTCGCTGGACGACTTCGGCACCGGCAGCTCCACCCTGCGCCTGCTGCACGACTGCCCCGTGGACGAGGTGAAGCTGGACCGCTCGTTCACGCAGGCGACGCACGGCCGGGCCCCGGTCGCCGCCGCCGTCATCCAGCTCGCCCAGGCGCTGGGGCTGCATGCGGTCGCCGAGGGCGTGGAGACGCCGGAGCAGGCGGAGCAGCTGCGGTCACTGGGGTACAGCACCGCGCAGGGCTACCATTTCGCCCGCCCGGTGCCGGCCGCACAGCTCACGGAGTGGATGACGGGTGCCCCGCTGACCGTTCAGCCGTCCGGACCCGTCCGATGAGGACGGTGATGCTCAGCGCCACCAGTACCACCGCCGCCAATGCGAACCGCAGATCGGCGGCCCCCGCGAGCGCGCCGATCAGGGGCGCCGCGACCAGATAGCCGGGCCACTGCCCCATCACCACGACCGACACCCCCTCACCCGCGGTGAGCCCCGGCTGCTCACCGGCGAAGCCGAGCACCGTCGGCGTCACGCCCGCCATCCCGAGCCCGAGCAGCCCGAACCCGGCCATCGCCGCGGCCGGGTGCGGCACGAGGAGCGCGAACGCGAGACCCGCCGCGGCGACGAACGCGGACCACCGCACGAACCTGACCCGCCCGATGCGGCCCGCGACCCGGTCACCGCCGAGCCGGGCGGCGACCGACGACAGCGACAGGCACGTGTAGGTCGCCGCGCCGACGGCCGCGCCCGCGTGCAGCGTGCCGGTGGCGTAGAGGGCGCTCCACTGCGCGCCGGCCATCTCGGTGAACGCGGCCAGGAACGCGACCGCGGCCAGGAGCACCAGCTGCGGCGTGAACCGGCGCTTCGCGCCCGCCCGACGGTCGGCGCGTTCGGTGTCCGGCAGGTGGCGGGCCGTGGCGAGCAGGAGCACGCCCATGCCGGCGCTGGTGACGGCCATCTGCACGGCGGGGGTGATGCCGGCGCCCGCCGCGACGGTCCCGAGCAGCCCGCCGGCGAGCATGCCGACGCTGAACCCGGCGTGGAACGTCGACAGGATCGGCCGGCCGTACGCCCGCTGGACCTCGACCGCCTGCGCGTTCATCGGCGTGGACAGCAGGTTGGCCGCGAACCCCCACACCGCCAGCCCGACCAGCAGCGCCGCGACCGTGGACGCGGAGGCGAGCAGCGGCGCGTTGATGAGGATGACGGCCGCGCCGATGAGGGCGAGGAGCCGCGTATTGACCCGCCCGATGAGCACGGCGACGATGCCGAGCGACACGACCTCGCCGGCGTTCGTGGCGACGTTCGTCAGGCCCCAGCCGGCGTCGCCGAGCCCGACGGCGTGGCGCACGTCCGGCACCCGGGCCGACCATCCACCGATCGCGATGCCCATGACGACGAAGAGCACGCTGACCGCGGCACGCGCCCGCCGCGGCACGGTTGCCGGCGCTTCGATGACGGCCATTGCATCGCGCGTACCCGGCGGCCGCCGCGCGAAACGGGGCTACTTCAGCGTGAGCTTCTGCTGCGGGCTGCTGTCCAGCTTCAGCGTGGTGGGCTTGCCGTCGCGGGTCAGTGCGCCCTTCGGCTCGAACCGGAACGTGAGCGTCTGCACGGAGCCCTCCGCCACGTCCATGCGCACCTCGTCGCGGGTCGTGTAGTCGGTGATCGTCTGCCCCCGCTCGATCTCGGCGGCGGCCGCCTCCACCGCGATCGCCTTGCCGCTCGCCGTCACCTGCAGGCTCTGCTTCAGGTCGATCGTGCCCTCCAGCACCCCGGTCCCGCTGACCTTCATCTCCACCCACATCCGCAGCCAGGTGCGCCCGGCCGGCGCCCAGGTGCCCTTGAGCCGGTGGTCGTAGGGTTCCAGCGCCGCCGACACGGTGATGTCGACGTAGGTGCGCTTCGGCTCGCCGCTGATCTGGCCGATGAGCTGGTAGGTGACCTCGCCGTACGGGTGGGGCTTCAGGTACGCGGCGACGGCGCCCGGCCCGACCGCCCCGGTGCGCACGTTGACGCTCTGGTCCTTGTCCCGGTCCGCGACGACCAGCGTCACCGCGGCTCCGGCCGGCACCAGCGCCACGATCACCGAGTCGGGCGTGATCATGCCGGCGACGGCCCGGGCCTGCTCGCCGATCCGCAGCCGCGCCGTGACGTCCGGCGACGGATCGCTCTTCACGCCGGGCACCGCGGCGAGGCGCACGAACAGGAACTCCCTGCCGGCCCCGGCGGCGATGGTGCCCGTCGCGTCCCGGTGCACCCCGGTCGCCGACTGCATCTTGCCGAACTGCGTGACGACGGCCGGCTCGAGATGATCGGCGGTGCCGACCTCGGCGAGCCGCACCGCGTAGTCGGGCCCGCCGATGGCGGCGTTCGCCGGCAGCTGCTTCGCCGCCGGCACCGCGATCCCGCCGCCGGCGACGACCGCGAGGTCCTCGGCCACCGTGGCCTTCGTCGACGCCGCCGCGGCCGGTGCCGGCACCTCGTCCCCGGTGCACCCGGCCAGCAGCCCGCACACCAGGACAGCCGCCGCCCCGAACACCCCGCGCATTGCTCCCCTAACGTCGAAGACGCATCACCTTAGCGGTGTCAGTACACGTCCCGGACGTAGCGTTTGTCGGCGGCGAGCTGCTTCACATATGCCTCGGCGGCGTCCGGAGTGAGGTGGCCGTGGGCGACGGCGATCTCGCGCAGGGTGCGATCGACGTCCTTCGCCATCCGGCTCGCGTCGCCGCAGACGTAGAAGTGGGCGCCGTCCTGCAGCCACGACCACAGCTGCGCGCCGTGCTCCCGCATGCGGTCCTGGACGTACACCTTGTTGCGCTGGTCGCGGGAGAACGCGAGGTCGAGGCGGCTGAGGGTGCCGGCGTCGCGCAGGGCGAGCAGTTCGTCGGCGTAGTAGAAGTCGGTGCCGCGCCGCTGCTCGCCGAAGAAGAGCCAGTTCGCGCCGCGGGCGCCGCGGGCCTGGCGCTCGTGCAGGAAGCCGAGGAACGGCGCCACGCCGGTGCCCGGGCCGACCATGATCATGGCGGTGGCGGGGTCCGCCGGCGGGCGGAAGTGCGGGGCCCGCTGGACGAAGACCGGGACCTCGCCGCCGGCCGGCAGGTCGGCCAGGAACGTGGACGCGACGCCCTTGCGGATCTGACCGCGGATGTTGGGGAACCGCAGCACCGACACGGTGAGGCTGACCCGGGTGGGGTCCAGCAGCGGGGTCGAGGAGATCGAGTACTGCCGAGGCTGGAGCCGCTTGAGCACGCCGGCCCACTCCTGGGCGGTGGCGTCGACCGGCCACTCGGCGACGACGTCGATGGCCTGCCGGCCCCACGTCCACTTCGCCAGCTCGCCCTGGTTGTCGGGGCGCAGCAGGGTCTTGAGCTGGGGGTCGCCGTTGCGTTCGGCGACGAACCGCAGCAGGTCCGGGCTGATCTTCGCGATCTCGAGGCGGCGGTGCAGCGCGTCGGTGAGCGGGAGCGTGCCGTGCTGGGCGAGGTCGACCGGGTCGTCGGCGCGCAGGCCGGTCACCTTCAGCCACTCGCCGACCAGGTCGGGGCAGTTGACCGGCCAGACGCCGAGGGAGTCGCCGGCCTCGTAGGGCAGGACGCCCTCGTCGGTCTCGAACGTGAACTGCCGGACCTCCTTCGCCGACCCGGGCAGGCTCAGCAGCCGGTTGCCGGTGAGCCGGGACGTCACCGGCTGGTTGCGGGTCGGCACCGGCAGCGCGGCCCGCCGGCCGGGCGTGGTGCGCAGCGCGGCGATGACCTGGTCGAGCCAGTCGGCGGCGGCGGGCTGGTAGTCCGGCTCGCAGTCGACGCGGGCGGTGAGCCGGGTCGCGCCGAGCTCGCTGAGGCGGGCGTCGAGGCGCCGGCCGTGGCCGCAGAAGTCGTCGTAGTTGGAGTCGCCGAAGGCCAGCACGGCGTACCGGCGGTCGTCGAGGCGCGGCGTGTCGGGCCCGTCGAGGGACTGCCAGAACGCGGCGCCGTTGTCGGGTGCGTCGCCGTCGCCGAACGTGCTGGTGATGATGAGCAGGTCGGCGGGACCGTTGAGGGTGTCGACGCCGACGTCGGCCATGCTGCGCACACTCGCCTGCCAGCCGGCCTCGGCGAGGCGCTTGCCGACGATGCCGGCGAAGTCCTCGGCGTTGCCGGTCTGCGACGCCCACAGCACCTGGATCGCGGGCCCGGCCGCCTCTTCGGTGGCGACCATGACGGCGGGTGCGTTCGCAGGGATCCTGGAGTACCGGCCGGCGAGCAGGCCGTTGACCCACAGGATCCGCTCCGGGGCGATCGGCGCGGAGGCCGGCAGGACCGGGACGGTGGTGTGGTCCGGAGGGGCGGCGGTGAGCGCGTCGAGGAAGCCGGCCAGGTATCGCTTCTCGTCGTCGGTGAGCACCGGCGGCACCGGCGGCAGCCCCAGCAGCGCGCGCAGGTCCTGCCCACCGCCGCCAGAGCCTTCCGACATTTCCGAAATTTCGGGAATGTCGGCCACACGGGTCAGGGACACCGCGCAGACCTTCAGCTCCGGCTGGAACGAGATCGGGTCGACGGCGTCGTTCGTCACGGCGTTGATGCTGAGGTATTCGCCGAACAGGTCGTTCCAGTGGAACGGCGCGAAGCAGCCGCCGGGCATGACCCGGTCCGTCACGACGGCCGGCAGCACCGCCCGGCCCCGTCGGGACGCGACCTCGACCCGGTCGCCGTCGCGGACCTCGAGCCGCGCCGCGTCCGCCGGGTTGAGCTCCACGAACGGCCCCGGGTTGAGCTTGTTGAGCTTGCCGACCCGGCCCGTCTTCGTCAGCGTGTGCCACTGGTGCTGCAGCCGGCCGGTGTTGAGCAGGAACGGGTAGTCGTCGTCGGGCAGCTCGGCCGCCGGCAGGTGCGGCCGGGCGTGGAAGACCGCCCGCCCGCTCGGCGTCGCGAACGCCAGCCGCGGCCGGGTGCCGTCGGGCGCTTCGAGCAGGCGCTGGCTGACACCGTCGTTGAGATACCGGATCGGGTTGCGGGCCGCCGCGCCGGGCGCGGCCGGCCACTGCATCGGGCCCTCGCGCAGCCGGTCGTAGCTCACCCCGCGCAGGTCGTAGCCGGTGGCGGGGTTCCAGAACGCCTGCAGCTCGGTGAAGATCTCCTCCGCACTGGAGTAGTCGAACGCGGCGCCGTACCCGAGCTCTGTCGCGATCCGGGCGATCAGCTCCCAGTCGGGCAGTGCGTCCCCGGGCGGCGGCACGGCCCGGTGCACGAGCGTCAGCGAGCGCTCCGAATTGATCATGATGCCGTCGGTCTCGCCCCAGATGGTCGCGGGGAGGATCACGTCGGCGTAGGCGTTGGTCTCGGTGTCGCCGTAGACGTCCTGCGTGATGACGAGCTCGGCGGCCTCCAGGCCCTCGATGACGGTGCGGCGGTTGCCCACCGACGCGACCGGGTTGGTACAGATGATCCAGCAGGCCTTGATCTTGCCGTCGGCCATCTGCTGGAACATGTCGACGGTGCCGGTGCCGACCTCGGTGCGCAGCGTGCCGCGCGGCAGCGCCCACCGGTCCTCGACGAACGCCCGGTCCTGCTCGACCAGCACGGACCGCTGACCGGGCAGGCCGGGGCCCATGTAACCCATCTCGCGGCCGCCCATCGCGTTGGGCTGGCCGGTCAGCGACAGCGGCCCGCTGCCGGTGCGGCAGATCGCGCCGGTGGCGAGGTGCAGGTTGACGAGGGCGTTGGTGTTCCAGGTGCCGTGCGTGGACTGGTTGAGCCCCATCGTCCAGCAGCTCACCCAGTCGTTCGCCGCGCCGATCAACGCCGCGGCGGTCCGGAGGTCAGCTTCCGGGATGCCGGTGATCTCGGATACGCGGGTCGGGGTGTAGTCGGCCAGGAACGCGGGCATCGCTTCCCAGCCGTCGGTGTGCGCGGCGATGAACTCCTCGTCGATGTGACCGGCCTCGACGAGCAGGTGCAGCAGCCCGTTGAGCAGCGCCAGGTCGGTACCCGGGTTGATCTGCAGGAACAGGTCGGCCTTGTCCGCGGTCGCGTTGCGTCGCGGGTCGACCACGATCAGCTTGGCGCCGGCCTTGATCCGGTCGAGCATCCGCAGGAACAGGATCGGGTGACAGTCGGCCATGTTCGCGCCGATGACGAAGAACACGTCGGCGTGGTCGAGGTCGTCGTAGGACCCGGGCGGCCCGTCCGAGCCGAGCGACAACTTGTAGCCGCTGCCCGCGCTCGCCATGCACAGCCGCGAGTTCGACTCGATCTGGTTGGTCCCGATGAAGCCCTTCGCCAGCTTGTTCGCCAGGTACTGCGCCTCGAGCGTCATCTGCCCCGACACGTACAGCGCGACCGCGTCCGGCCCGTGCTCGTCGATGATCGCCCGCAGCTTTCGTGCCGTCTCGGCGATCGTGGCGTCGAGGTCGGCGTCCTGCGGCGCGGCGCCCCGCTCCCGGCGGACCCTCGCGGTGCCGAGCCGGCCCGGCGCGGCCAGCATGTCGGCGCTCGTCGCGCCCTTGGTGCACAACCGTCCGCGGTTGGCCGGGTGCTCCTTGTCACCGGCGGCCTTGAGCACCTTCGACCGGCCGTCGGGCCCTCGGCCGATGTCCAGCACGATCCCGCAGCCGACGCCGCAGTACGAACACACCGTCCTGACCTGCGTGTTCAGTGCTGTCACAGCCACACTCCTCGCTCCGGCCGACACCGTCGCGTCGACCGTGACGCTGGAGGGAGCATAGGAACGGCGCGTTACACCCGCGTCACGCCGATCATCGCCGCGTCGTTACGCCGGTCCCACATCGATCCCGGTCCCGGTGTGAAGGCGCTCCAGCACCACGACCGGGATCTCGCGGGCGGCGGCGGCCCGGTACTGCTCGTACCGCGGGAAGATCGTCACCATCGTCTGCCACAGCGCGGGGCGCTCCTGCGCCGTCGCCGTCCTGGCCCGCGCCGCGAACCGCTCGGTGCCGACCTGCAGGTCGACGTCGGGCGTGTCACACAGGTTGAGATACCAGGCGGGATGCCCGGCCGACCCGCCGTTGGACGCGACCACGACCAGGTCGTCCCCGGCGCGGCCGTAGATCAGCGCGGTGCGCCGCAGGACCCCGGACCGGCGGCCCCGGACGGTGATCAGGAGCGTCGGCAGCCCCTGATACAGGTGCCCCTTGGTGCCGCCGCTGTCGACATAGGTGCGGATGTGCCTGGCCACCCAGCCGGTGGCACTGTCCACGATCGGTTCTTCAGTCGTCATCGGCGTCGATGGTACGGCGCTCCGGCTGGAAATCGGTCAGTTCCCGCAGGTGCCGGACCGGTGACAGCACCAGCGCGAGCGGCGCGGCGAGGACGGCCGCGGCGAACAGCCACAGCGTCACCCGCCCGCCCAGCGGCCCCGCGAGCGCACCCGCGACGAGGCCGCCGACGGGGATCGCGCCCCACGACACGAACCGCACCGTGGCCATCACCCTCGGCAGCAGCTGCGGCGGGCTGGCGATCTGCCGGTAGGTCCTGGTGGTCACGCTCAGCACGACCACGCCACCGGCGAACACGACGTTGCCGGCCGCGAACGCCGCGTAGGCCGCCCAGCCGGTGCCGGCCGGGATGAGCGCCGCCCCGGCGACCGTGGTGAACCCGGCCCAGAGCAGGGCCCGCGCGGACCCGAGCCGGCGGGTGATCCGCGGGGTCAGGGCGGCCCCGGCGAGCGAGCCGATCCCCTCCACGGCGAGCAGGAAGCCGACCAGTGCGGCCGGCGCGTGCAGCTCGCGGACCAGATACAGCGGGTACACCGCCAGCTGCGCCCCGCAGACGAAGTTGACGGCGGTGGCGGTCCACATCCCCGGCCCCATCACCGGGTGCCGGACCACGAACCGCCAGCCCTCCCGGATCAGGCCCTTCTGGCCCGGTGCACCGCGGACCCTGCCGCCCCGAGCCGGCAGGGTCCGCAGCAGCGCGGCGGAGACGAGGTAGCTGGCGGCGTCGACCAGCACCGTCACGACCGGCCCGAGCAGCTGCACGATGAGCCCGCCCGCGGACGGCCCGCCGAGCTGGGTGGCGGCGTGGGTGGCCGACACCAGGCTGTTGCGGGCCTGCAACCGCTCCCGCTCGACGATCTCCGGCAGGAACGTCGCGTTGGCCACGTCGAAGATCACGTTGGCGAAGCTGATCACGAGCGCCACGACGACCAGCTGCGCCACGCTGAGCCACCCGAACCACCAGGCGAGCGGCACCGACCCGACGGCGGCGGCCCGGGCCAGGTCCGCGCCGATCTGCGCGCCGCGCAACGGCAGCCGCTGCACGAGCACCCCGGCCGGCAACCCGATCACCAGCCAGGCCACGTATCCGGCCGCGGCGATGAGCCCCATCTCGAACGGCCCGGCGTCCAGCACCGTCAGCGCCGTCAACGGCAGCGCGACCGCCCCGACCGCCGACCCGGCGCCGCTGGCGGTCCCCGCCGCCCACCAGGTCCAGAACACGCCCCGCTTCGACAGGTCCGGCTGCCGCACCATGGTGAGTTCCATAATGGAACGCACTATAGTTGGTGTTCGTGGACCGCGCTGCCCTCACCGACGCCGACTGCGGCATCAGTCAGGCCCTCGGCGTCATGGGCGACGGCTGGACGTTCCTGATCGTGCGCGACATCGCCGGTGGCACCACCCGCTTCGACGCCCTGCAGCGCGCCCTCGGCGTCAGCCGCCGCGCCCTCACCGAGCGCCTCGGCCGGCTCGTCGAGCACGGCGTGCTGCGGCGCCGGGAGTATTCGGCCCACCCGCCGCGGTATGACTACCTGCTCACCCCGAAGGGCGAGGGCCTGCTCCCGGTGCTGGTCGCCCTGCAGGACTGGGGCACCCGGCACGTCATGGGCACCGGCACCCTCACCGCGACCGCCGACAGCGCCTCCGCCGAGGCCCGCCGGGTGCGCGCCCTGACCGGTCGGCGCCTGCCCGGCGTCACGCTCACCGCCCACGACGGCACCCTGGTCGACCTCGGCGCCCAGGTCTCATGGACGGTGCTGTACTGCTTCCCGGGCGCCTTCGCCCCCGACGCCCACGGCTACCCGCCCGGCTGGGGCGACATCCCCGGCGCCCCTGGCTGCACCCTCGAGTCGCTGACCTATGCCGCGCGCCATCCCGCGTTCCTGGCCAGGGGCGCCGCGGTGCACGGCGTGAGCACTCAACGCCCGGACCAGCTCGCCGCGTTCGTGGCGCACGCCCGGCTGCCGTTCCCGCTGCTGTCGGACCAGGACAGCGCCCTGGCCGCCGGGCTGCTCCTGCCCACGTTCCGCGCCGCGGGCGTCGACCGGCTCAAGCGGCTGACCCTGCTGGTCGACCCCACGGGCACGATCCGCGAGGTCCAGTTCCCGATCACCGACCCCGCCGCCTCCGTCGACGACGTCCTGGCCGCACTGGACCGCCTGGCCACGCTCACCGCGTGACGGCGGCGCGCCCATCGGGCCGGCTGTCCGGGTTCACAGGGTGACGGCCGCGCGCCCGTCGGGCCGGCTGTCCGGGTCGAGGGTCCAGTGCTCGCGGATCGTCGCCCGGTACATGCGGTAGATCCCCTCGCCGGTGACCTCATCGATCTTCACCCGCCGTCCACCCTTCGGCAGCGCCGCGTCACCGTACGCCGCCGCGACCGCCGCGACTGCCTCCCCCGTCACCTCGGCGGCGACCCCGCACATGTACACGGCCATGCCGTCGCCAGGTTCGACGCGCGAGTCGTACACCACCAGACTCACGTCGGGGCGCTCACCGATGTTGCGGGAGTGCCGCGCCTCGGGCGACGACATCCAGATCACCTCGCGATATCCGCTCAGCGTGTAGAACACCGGCGACACCCACGGCGTGCCGCCCCCGTCGGCGGTGCCGAGCACCACGTATCGCCCCTCGTCCAGCACTGCCCGCGCAACATCCTCGAATGCGACCATCCTCGCAGCGTATGACCGACCCGCCCGCACCGCGACAGATACCGCACGCCCGGCCCGCCCGAGATCACCTCGGGCGCGCCGGGCAGCGCGGTGCGGGACTACCAGGCGATGGCCTGCTCCCACGTCCGGACATAGGCCTCGGCACCGGCCATGAGCTGCTGCCGGAGCAGGGGGCTGTCGCTGCCGGCCTGCTGGATGAGGTCGGTGGTCCAGTCGGCGAACAGGCCGTACTGCGCGGCGCCGTCGGTGTTGACGTCGAACGTGCGCGACCCGAAGACCTGCTTGCTCACCGTGGTGCCGTTCGGCGCGGTGAACGGGTAGATCAGCGGGCTGGCCGAAGCGTTCGGGCGCGGGTTCGCCTGGTCGCCGAGGCCGTTGACGTCGGTGCCGTAGCCGTAGCCGGTGATGGCGTTGCCGTGCGGCGCGGCACGGTTGGCGCGCCACTCGCTGAGGAACTCCGGCACCGAGTTGGCATACGTGGCCACGAACCCGCCGAGCCCGAGAATCCGGTCGATCATGGTCGGGTCGGACCAGCTGTGCACCGAGGTGACGCCCGGGTAGTGCGCCGCCGCGGCCATGTCCAGCACCGCGGTCGCGGTCTTCACGCTCATGTGGTCGACGTGGATGATCATGCCGCGGTCCATCATCTTCTGGATGAGGTACCGGCCGAGGCTGGTCAAGCCGCGCGTGTTGCAGATCTTGCCGCTCGGGTACACCGGCAGCACCGCCCCGGCGGGCAGGCTCACCACGCCGAAGCTCAGCAGCTTGACGAGGTCGTCGCTGACCAGCGGCTGCTCGTTGTCCGACGGGCCGGTGCAACTCGTGGCGGTCCACCAGTGCCCGGTGGACAGCAGGTTGCCCAGGTTGACGAACGCCCCGCTGAGGCCCGCGTCGAACCGGGTGCCGCCGAAGGCGTTGTCGAACTTGTGGATCGGATACAGGCCGGAGACGCCGAGCGCCTGCAGCTCGTTGAGGCCGGCGTCGATCTGCGCCGTGGTGCACTGCGGGACGTCGTTGACCTCGCGGCAACCGAAGATCTCCGAGTTCTCCACGCCGATCGTCACGGCCAGCTTGCCCTGCGCGGCGACGCTGCGCACCTGGGCCGGCGTGGTCGCGATGCGGAACCAGCCCTTGCCGGCGCCGCCGTTCTGCGCGTCGATGTAGTCCTGCATCGAGTACAGGTACCGGGACTGGACCCGGATCTGGTCCATCTCGTCGCAGGACGTGTCGCGGTAGGGGAACAGCTCGCAGATGGACCTGTTGGCGACGAGCAGCGCGTTGAGCACCCGCTGCCCGGCCCGCCAGGACCGCTCGATGCCCCGGTAGTAGGACTGCTCGTGCAGCAGCGAGTTGTGCTGCGGCCAGTCGCCGAACGTCGGCCAGCCGTCCTCCGGCGAGTTCACCGCGTCCGTGCCGCCGACGATCGCCTCGAACAGCGCGCCCACGTTGAGGCTGCGGTGGGTGTCGCAGCCCGCGAGCGCCACCTGCACGCCGCCGGACGCCCACGCCTCGCCGCAGTGCATCTGACCGCCGAACGCGGCGGCGGCGGTGATGTGGGCATGCGCGTCGATCGTTCCCACGAGCTTGCCACTGCCGTCGACGCCCGGCGCGGCGTTCCCGGTGACACCCGGGTCGATGTCGGGCGGCGTGAAGCACCCCGCCGCGGTGGCCAGGGCGACGGTGTACGACGAGCCGGCCGCACCGAGACTCCACAGGAACGAGCCCATGACCTGGCCGGTGGCCGTGGCGGTGAACCGGTAACGGTCACCGACCTTGACCACCGTGAAATCGGCCCGGTCGCCGTACGAGTCGCCGGCCATGATGAAGCTGACGACGCTCTGGTACGCGGGCTTGCCGTCGGAGCCGATGAGCTCGTAGCGGCCGAGCTGGGTGGCCTCCAGGCGGAACGACGTGGCCGCGGAGGCAGAGGACGTGAAGCCGTAGCCCGCCCCGCTGCGCACCACGTAACCAACCGAGGTGGAGCCGTTGTAGACCCGCAGCGAGGCACAGGTGCCGTCCAGCGCGTCGGCGTTGGCCGTGATCGCCGCGGCCGAGGCGGCCGGCACGGCGACGACCGTGGCCGCGACGAGCGAGAGGAGCACGACGGAGGTGAAGGAGATCAGGCGGGATGGGTGGCGCAGCGACAGGGACATGATGGCGGTGCCCCTTCCTACGTGCCGGAACGCACGATCCGGCGACCGGATTGAAGTCAGATCAGCGTCCGATAGACCCCGGTGACTGTCAACAGGAGGCGAGAAATTTTCGACTTTTGGGTGGGCGGCTACCCGGCCCACGACCGGATGCACCCGTCGATGAGCTCCACCCGCTCCTCGACGGTCCCGGCGGGCACGTCGACCAGCTCGAAGCCGTGGTCCCGGTACGCCTGCTCGTGGAAACGCTCGAACGCCACCGACTGCTCGAGGCTGATCCGGCGCACCGCCGTCGGCGTGATGAACCCGAGCAGCTGCACGAAGAAGACCCGGGGTTGATAGGTCCCCTCCGCGGCCACCCGGTCCAGCTCCTCCGCCAGCACCGGCGACACCGGCAGGCCGAGGTAGCGGGCCAGGGCGAGGGTGCAGAACGGCGACCGGTCGAAGACCTGGACCGCGGTCGCCGGCGCCGCGGGCTGCTCCAGCCGCTCCCGCTGCAGGCGCGTGATCGCGTCGATGAACCCGGGATCGCGCCACGCCTCGTCGCGGCCCAGGGCCTGCAGTCGGATGTTGATGTCGGTCGCCGCCTCGTCGACCACGGCGTATCCGCGGCCCCGCAGCGCCGCCACGACCGTCGTCTTCCCGGCGCCCGGCGCGCCGGTGATGATGTATCGCCGCATAAGGGCGACTCCTTTCGGGCATGGTGGTGAGCCGGCACCCTCGAAGGGCCGGCGAGCGATGGGATTTGGCCGCGCAGTCGCGGCGAGGAGACCGGCGATCCGGTCAGCTACGAGCCGATGCGATGTCCGCACGGGCGAGCCGTCCACCGATAATAGGCCAGGCTCGGGCCGCCGAGCTTCTATGGTGGGCCGATGGCATCGGTCAAGCAGTTCCAGGTCACCTTCGACTGCGCGGAACCCGTCCGCGTCGCCCGCTTCTGGTGCGAGGCGTTGGGCTACGTCCTGCCGCCGTCACTGCAGGACGCCGCGCCGCCACCCGGGGAGCCCGGTCCGGCGTGGGCATCGTGCAGCGATCCCACCGGTGTCGGCCCGCGGTTGTACTTTCAGCGCGTCCCCGAAGGCAAGGTCGTCAAGAACCGGGTGCACCTCGACGTGCGGGTCGGCACCGGTCTCGTGGGCGAGGCACGCGTGGCCGCGCTGGAGGCCGAATGCGCACGACTGATCCCGCTCGGCGCGACCCGCGTGCGGCTCCTGGTCGCCGACGAGGACAACGAGTCATGCCTGCTGATGGAGGACGTCGAGGGCAACGAGTTCTGCCTCGACTGAACCCCCCGCGAAGAATTTCATGGTGCCGGCGATAGGCCTGCCTACAGCGGCTCGCCGGTGAGACTGCTGAGAAATGCCGCAACACCGTTTCCGACGGACGCAAATCCCGAAGCAATTCCACCCAGGACAGCGGACATCGGCCCGGGCGCCTTCCAGAACAGAAACAGAATGAGTGCGAGGATGACCCAGAAAAGCGGACGCCCGGAGACATTCATCGATCGCTCCCCCCACTGGTACGGCCGATGCACCTGCAGTATCGGGGCAGGCCATGGGTTTGTCCAGGGTCGACTTCTGGACAGGGCAGGCCCTGCTCAAATCGTCGCAGACAGCATGAAGCGCGCTATCTGCATCGCGCCGTAAAGCGTCATTTCGTCCGGATACATCCATTGACTTCCGACTTCGCCCTGAGGCACTTTCGACCTGGGTGAGATCGACGTGGGGAACCCTCCCGATCCGATCTTCAGCACTGAGCCATTTTCATCCTGATTAGCGGCTGGTCTCGATCCGGTGCAGGACGAGGATGGCCTGCACGATCGTGGTGGCTCGGCGTGGGCAGCAGCGCATTTCGTCAGGATCTTCCAGGTCTTGAAGGCGGCGATCGCTTCCTGTACGTAGCGCCAGGCGGTGGCGACGCCGATGCCAAATCCGGCAGCGAGGCGGGCGTAGGTGTCACCGTTGCGGAGGTGGGCCAGGGCGAGCAGTGCCTGCCGGCCCGGAGCCAGACGACGTCACCGGGATCGATGCTGCGAGCGGTGGCGGCGAATACAGCCGGCGAGATGGTTCAGGGTTCGGCTGGACAGCGGGATCGTGGCGGGGTACGACAGCACAGCGAGGGTCCCGGTCGGGGCATCGGACGCTTCTATAGATGTGCCGGTTCCGGGAGGGATTGGTACCGGT
>NZ_JBHSIU010000031.1:0-33111 GCF_042653625.1 Dactylosporangium cerinum
CGGCGCGAAGATCCGCCAGTGGGCGGCCCGCAACCGGGTCGAGCTGTGTTTCACCCCGACGTACTCGTCCTGGGCAAACCCGATCGAAGCGCACTTCGGACCCTTGCGCATGTTCACCGTCGCCGGGTCGAACCGGGCCAACCACCCGGCCTCGACCAAGGCCATCCACGCCTACCTGCGGTGGCGCAACGCCAACGCCCGCCACCCCGACGTCCTCGCAGCCCAACGCCGCGAACGCGCCCGCATCCGCTCCGAACGCCAACGACGGTGGGGCCAGCCCGCCGCACGAACAGCGGCCTGACCGACACCGTCAACGTTCGTGGTCACAGCACTAAGGCGTGTTTGGTAAGTCGGGTTAGAGCCATTCGTTGATCGCGGCGATGGTGACGGTGGCCTGGTAGCGCACGGCGAGCTTGTCGTACCTCGTGGCCATGCCGCGGTTGCGTTTGAGCTGGTTGATGCCGCACTCCACGGCATGACGTTGCTTGTAGAGCTCCGGGTTGAAGGCCGGTGGGCGGCCGCCCTTCGACCCGAGCTTGCGCCGGTTCGCGGCGTGGTCGGCCTTGATCGGGATCGTCGCTCGGATGCCGTGTCGGCGTAGGTAGGCACGGTTCGCCTTCCCTGCGTAGGCCTTGTCGGCAAGCACCCGGTCGGGGCGGGTCCGCGGCCGGCCACCGCCAGGGCGCGGCACGCGGATGCGTTGTAGGACCGGCACGAACTGCGGGCTGTCGCCGCGCTGCCCCGCGGTCAGCAGCAACGACAGCGCCTTACGGCCCTGCTCGCACGCGAGGTGAACCTTCGTGGTCCGCCCACCCCGCGACCTACCGAGGGCGTGATCGTCCGGTTCGGTGTCCACCCCACCCGGCGGCTCCTGCTGCGAGCCCCCGTCCCGGCGCGCACCGGCGGCGTGCTGATGCGCCCGGACACTGGTGGAGTCCACGCTGACGTCCCACCGGACCCGACCCGCCGCGTCGGCGTGCGCCTGCAGCGCGGTCAGCACCGCCTGCCACGTGCCGTCCCGCTGCCACCGACGGAACAACCAGTACAACGTCTGCCACGGCGCGTACTCCGCCGGCACGTCCCGCCACGGCGCACCCACCCGGATCCGCCACCGGATCCCATCGATCAACTGCCGTCTGCTCCACTTCGGCGGCCGCCCACGCACCGACACGGCAGGCAGCACCGCGGCCAGCACCGCCCACTGCGCGTCGCTGAGGTCATGCCGCCTCGCCACCGCTACGCTGGCCACGAGGTCTCCGGTATGAAGGTTTGCTTGGTCGCTAACCCACCTACCGGAGACCTCGCCACATACCGATCACCGCCGCGCCGACGAACGGCCAACATCCCGACTTACCAAACACGCCTTAGATAATGGGGGCCGCGTCGGGCGGCAATCAGCGACGCCCTTGACGCCGGTCCGAGGATTGAGGTCGCCGCAGTCGCACCGCCCGTCCGGCAACTCGTGCGACGACCCGGCTACGGTAGCCCTCTGACAGGCGTCGTGAACGCGCCGTCCAGCAACCTACGCTAGTTTGATTGTTGTCGATGGTCCGACAAGCGTGGGGGTTTGGTCGCGCTCGGACCCCGGCACGCGCCTCACCCCACCGCCCAGCTCAACACGTGTTCGGAACCATCGCGCCACTCAACGAGTCGAACCCCCACGCCCCAAGCCTCGATCCACCGATGCCGCGCCGAGGGCGGAGCCGGTACGGCCTGCCGTTCCCGACGGCAGTGGTGGCGCCACGCAGGTGACGAGGCCGCACCTATGGGCACTATGCACGGTCGACGCGCCCGCGCGCCAAAGGCGCTCGGCATGCCTGATGGCTCACGATAAGCGCGGTGGTGGGCTCGCTGCGCAGCGGAGTTCGGCGCGTGCGGGGACGGCTCGTCTGCGGCCTAATGGCGTGGCGGTCGGCGAGTCTCTGGCGCTGGTGCGGCACGCGGTTGCTGTTGTCCGTCAGTATTCAGATGAGGTCTGACAGTCGGTGTTGGGGAGGTGGTGTCGCGGTGGTGATCGAGGCTGGCGTGGTGGCCGGGTACGTGATTGCGTGGGCGGTGCGGAAGGCTCGCCGGGCGACCGGCCGGCTGGATGCGGAAGCCGATGCAGTGATCGATGCCGGCTTGGACAAGCTGCATGAGGTGGTGGCGACGAAGCTTGGCGCCCACCCTGCGTTGGAGGACCTGGCCGAGGAAGCAGCCGTCGAGGACGGACAGGTCAGTGAACTGACCCGGCAGCAGGTGGAGCTCGCGGTAACGGCCGGGGCACGCAAAGACGACGCGTTCGGGCAAGCGGTCACCGACCTGGTGGCGCAACTGCGGGCCGCGGAGCAGACCTCCGGCACATCGGTGGTGGCCGGTGCCGGATCGGCGGTGTTCACCGGGAACTCCTACACCCAAGCAACCGGTCACGGCGTGGCGTTCGGACAGATCGCCGGTGGTGTGACCGTCGCACGTGAGGCTGGACAGTCGCCGGACCCTTCGTAGCCGGGCCGGTCCCGCCGCCGACCGCGCCCGGAACACCCACCCTGTCTGCACTGTCAGCCGCCCTCGGCATGTCCGCACCGGCAGCCTGGCGCGGAGATGCGCCGCTGCACCGTGTGCACGCTGAAGGGCTCGGCACCGCAATCGGTGCTGCTGGCGCGGTCACGATTCATCAAGCACCGGTGGCTGTGCTGCGGCCGGTGCGGTCGGCGTACCTGGAGCAGGTCAGGCGCATCGCCCCGCCACAACTGCTGGATCGGGATGCTGAACTGGCGGAGCTTGCCGGGTTCTGCACCGATGCGTTGCGTGGACCGTATGTGTGGTGGCGGGCCGGGCCATGGGCGGGCAAGTCCGCGTTGCTGTCCACGTTCGTGCTGCACCCGCCACCGCAGCTGGCGGGGCGGGCACGGACCGTGTCGTTCTTCATCACCGCCCGTCTGGCTGCCCAGGACACCCGCGAGGCGTTCACGACGGTGCTGCTGGAGCAGCTGTGCGAGCTGACCGGGCAGGACCTGCCCAGCTCCGGCAGCGAGGCGACCCGGGAGGCGTGTCTGCTGGAGCTGCTCAGTCAGGCCGCCGCTGTCTGCGCCGCTGCAGGGGAACGGCTGGTGCTGCTCGTCGACGGCTTGGACGAGGACCGCGGCGAGACCGTTGGCCCGCACGCCCACAGCATCGCCGGGCTGCTGCCGGCGAACCCGCCGGCCGGGATGCGGATCATCGTCGCAGGCCGACCGAACCCACCGATTCCGGACGACGTCTCCAGCTGGCATCCGCTGCGCGACCCGGGCATCATCCGGCTGCTCGGCGATTCACCCCACGCCCGCGACCTGCAACGCCTCGGCCAAACCGAACTCAAACGTCTCCTCAAAGGCAGCCCGGTCGAACAGGACCTGCTCGGGCTGCTCACCGCTGCCCGCGGCGGCCTGTCCGGACGGGACCTGCACGAACTGACCGGCGCCGATCTGGTCCACATCGAGGACGTCCTGCACACCGTGGCCGGCAGAACCTTCACCCGCCGCGCCGACCACTGGAACCCCGACACGGGGCCCGAGATTTACCTGCTCGGCCACGAGGAACTCCACACCGCTGCCTGTCACTACCTCGGCAAGACCCGCCTGGCCGACTACCGAAACCGGCTCCATGCCTGGGCCGACACCTACCGCACCAGCACCCCCGACCAGCCGGCATGGCCACCGGACACACCCCGCTACCTGCTGTCCGGCTACACCCGAATGCTGCACACCATCGAGGACACCGACCGGCTCGTCACGCTCGCCGCCGATCCGGTCCGCCACAACCGCATGCTCGACCTCAGCGGCGGCGACGCCGCAGCGCTCACCGAAGTCAAAGCAGCACAAGACCTCGTCATGACCCAACCCGGCCCCGACCTACATGCCTTGGTCCGACTGTCCGTCGAACGCAACAACCTCATCGACCGCAACACCAACATCCCGCCCGAACTGCCTGCTCTCTGGGCTAAAGTCCAACGACCTAACCGCGCCGAAGCACTCGCCCGCTCCATCACCGCCCCGTACTGGCAGGTGCGGGCGTTGACCGGCGTGGCCAGCGCCCTCGCCACCGCGGGCGAGCACACCCGCGCCGTAACGATCGCCGCCGAAGCCGAACAACTCGCCCACTCCATCACCGACCCGGACTCCCAAGCGCGGGCGTTGACCGACATAGCCAGCGCCCTCGCCACCGCGGGCGAGCACACCCGCGCCGCGACGATCGCCCGCTCCATCACCCACCCTGATTCCCAAGCGCGGGCGTTGACCGAGATAGCCAGCGCCCTCGCCACCGCGGGCGAGCACACCCGCGCCGTAACGATCGCCGCCGAAGCCGAACAACTCGCCCACTCCATCACCGACCCGGACTCCCAGACGGAGGCGTTGACCGACGTGGCCAGCGCGCTCGCCACCGCGGGCGACCACACCCGCGCCGCGACGATCGCCCGCTCCATCATCGACCCGTACTGGCAGGCGCGGGCGTTGACCGACGTGGCTAGCGCGCTCGCCACCGCGGGCGAGCACACCCGCGCCGCGAAGATCGCCGCCGAAGCCGAACAAGCCGCCCACACCATCACCGCCCCGCACTGGCAGGCGCTGGCGTTGACCGACATAGCCAGCGCCCTCGCCACCGCGGGCGCGCACACCCGCGCCGCGAAGATCGCCGACGAAGCCGAACAAGCGGTCCGCTCAATCACCGACCCGTACTCGCAGGCGCGGGCGTTGACCGGCATAGCCGGCACATTGGCCACCGCGGGCGAGCACACCCGCGCCGTAACGATCGCAACCGAAGCCGAACAAGCCGCCCACACCATCACCGACCCGTACTCGCAGGCGCTGGCGTTGACCGGCATAGCCGGCACATTGGCCACCGCGGGCGCGCACATCCGCGCCGAGCAGGCCGCTCGCTCCATCACCGACCCGTACTGGCAGGTACGGGCGTTGACCGACATAGCCGGCACATTGGCCACCGCGGGCGAGCACACCCGCGCCGCGACGATCGCCGCTGAAGTGGAACAAATCGCCCGCTCCATCACCTATCCGGACTCCCAAGCGCGGGCGTTGACCGACATAGCCAGCGCCCTCGCCACCGCGGGCGAGCACACCCGCGCCGTAACGATCGCAACCGAAGCCGAACAAGCCGCCCACACCATCACCGACCCGAACTCCCAGACGCGGGCGTTGACCGACATAGCCAGCGCCCTCGCCACCGCGGGCGAGCACACCCGCGCCGCGACGATCGCAACCGAAGCCGAACAACTCGCCCGCTCCATCACGGACCCGCTCTGGCAGGTACGGGCGTTGACCGACGTGGCCAGCGCCCTCGCCACCGCGGGCGAGCACACCCGCGCCGCGAAGATCGCCGCCGAAGCCGAACAAGCCGCCCACACCATCACCGACCCGCACTGGCAGCCGCTGGCGTTGACCGGCGTGGCCCACGCGCTCGCCACCACGGGCGACCATGCCCGCGCCGAGCAAGCCGCCCACTCCATCACCGACCCCTACTGGCGGGCGCTGGCGTTGACCGACGTAGCCAGCGCGCTCGCCAACGCGGGCGAGCACACCCGCGCCGTAATGATCGCAACCGAAGCCGAACAAGCCGCCCACACCATCACCGACCCGAACTCCCAGACGCGGGCGTTGACCGGCGTGGCCAGCGTGCTCGCCACCGCGGGCGACCGTACCCGCGCCGAGCAAGCCGCCCACTCCATCACCGACCTCTACTGGCAGGCGCTGGCGTTGACCGACGTGGTCGTGACTTGTGAACCGGCGAAGGCCCGACCGTTAATTGCGGCTGCACTCGTCCTGGGGCCGTGGACAACCTGCCTGCAGGCACTGGCACGGATTGATCCCGCTGCACTGGCAACGCTCGTCAATCACCACCAACGCAGCGGATAGAACCACATTCGTCGCAAAGCGGGACAAGGCGACGCCCCGTGGCGTACCCCTCCGTCCAGTGCCAGGGCATTCATGGCGCATGGCCGGGTTCCGGGACTTTGCGCTGCATGTCCGTCCGGCACGCGGTGTCGGGACGGACGCATGTGGCGCCGGTCCGGCACAATGCGATCACGCTGCGATGAGAGGTGGGCCGGTGGCGGTCGACGCCAGGCTGGTGGCCGGATACGTGATTGCGCGGGCGGTGCGCACGGCCCTGCCGGGTGCCGGTCGGCAGCCCACGGAGCCTGGCCTGGACCGGCTGCACCAGGTCGTGACCGCCAAGCTCGGCCCGCACCCGGTCCTCGACGATCTGGCCGAGGAGGCGGCACGACCCGACGGTCAGGTCAGTGAACTGACCCGGCAGCAGTTGGAGCTGGCGGTCACGGCCGCCGCCCGCCGGGACGGGGCGTTCGGCCAGGCGGTGACCGAACTCGTCACGCAGCTGCACACGGCGGAGCAGGCGCGCGGCGCGCCGGTCGTGGCCGGGCCCGGGGCAGCGACCTTCGCCGGCGACGCGCACGTCGACGCTCGTGACGGTGGAGTGGCGGTCGGTCAGGTCGGCGGCAACGTCAACATCGGCCGCGACCCGGCGGGCCAGCGGCCGGACCCGCCCGGCGTCGCTGGCGCTGCCGTCCCGCGCTCGTACGGGTTCGGGGTGCGGGGCGGTGTGGGCATCGGCCACATCGCGGGGAACGCCGAGTTCCATCTGTACCCGGTGGCGCCGGGGGAGGCGCGGCCCGTCCGGTCGGCGTACCTGCAGCAGGTCGCCCGGATCGCCCCGCCACGGCTGCGTGACCGCGACGCGGAGCTGGCCGAGCTGGCCGGATTCTGTCTGGACGATCACCGTGGCCCGTACGTGTGGTGGCGGGCCGGGCCGTGGGCGGGCAAGTCCGCCCTGTTGTCGACGTTCGTGCGCACCCCGCCACCGGAGTTGGCCGACCGGGTGCGGCTGGTGTCGTTCTTCATCACCGCCCGGCTGGCCGGCCAGGACACCCGCGACGCATTCACCACGGTGCTCACCGAGCAGCTGTGCGAGCTGACCCGCCGGGACCTGCCGTCCGCGGCGGATGAGGCGACCCGGGAGGCGGTCCTGCTGGAGTTGCTCGAGCAAGCCGCAACCGCATGCCAGGCCGACGGTGCGCGGCTGGTGCTGGTCGTCGATGGCCTCGACGAGGACCGCAGCCTCACCGTCGGCGCGCACAGCATTGCCGGGCTGCTGCCCGCCTCGCCGCCGGCAGGGATGCGGGTCATCGTCGCCGGGCGGCCGAACCCGCCGATCCCCGACGACGTGGAGGCCTGGCATCCGCTCCGCGATGACGGGATCATCCGCCTGCTCGGCGATTCCCCGCACGCCAGGGACCTGCAGCAACGAAGCCAGGCCGAGCTCAAACGCCTCCTGAATGGCAGCGGCGCCGAGCAGGACCTGCTGGGTCTGCTGACCGCCGCCCGGGGCGGCCTGTCCGGCCCTGACCTGCGCGAGCTGACCGGCGCCGACCTCGTGCAGATCGAGGGCGCGCTGCACACTGTGGCCGGGCGGACCTTCACTCGCCGCGTCGCCACCTGGTCCCCGGAATCGAGCCCCGAGATCTACCTGCTCGGACACGAAGAGCTTCAGCACGCCGCCGTCCAGTACCTCGGCCGTAGCCGTCTCACCGGATACCAGCAGCGACTGCATGCCTGGGCCGCCACGTATCGTTCCCCGCGCGACGGGCGCGAGCCGTGGCCGGACACGACACCGGAGTACCTGCTGCGTGGTTACGCCCGCATGCTCGAAACGACCGGTGACGGCGATCGCCTGGTCGCCCTGGTCACCGACCTCTCCCGGCACAACCGGATGCTCGACGTCAGCGGCGGTGACGCCGCCGCGGTCGCCGAGATCGAAGCCGCTCACGGACTCCTGATGGCCGGCGAGACGCCCGACCTGCTCGCGGTGGCACGGCTGTCGATGCATCGCCGGCGTCTCGATTCGCGCAACGTCAACATCTCCACCGACCTGCCCGCCGTATGGGCCCTCATCGGCGAACCGACCCGCGCCGAGGCCCTGGCCCGCGGATTCACCGACCCGGACCGCCAAGCGGAGGCCCTGGCCGGGGTCGCCGAAGCGGTCGCCGGCACCGGCGACCTTGACCACGCCGTGCGGATCGTGAACAGCCTCCCCGATCCGGCGCGTCAGATCGAGGCGCTCGCGAAGATCGCCGCGGCAACCGTCGAGGCGGGCGACCTCGACCGGGCCGCGCAGATCGCCCGCGACATCCCCGACCCGGGCCGCCAGGCGGAGGCGGTCGCGAAGGTCGCCGCCGCTGCCGTCGCGGCCGGCGACCTCGACCGGGCCGCGCAGATCGCCCGCGACATCCCCGACCCAAACCAGCAGGCGAAAGCGCTGCTGAAGGTGACCGAGGCGGCGGTCAGCAACGGCGATCCGCGCCACGCTCTGCGGGTCGCCGACAGCATCACCACCGACGCGTACCTCCGGGCAGCCGCACTGACCTCTGTCGCCGAGGCAGCGGCCAGGACCGGCGACCTCGACCACGCCGAACAGATCGCAAGCAGCATCCCGGACCCCTTCCTGCGGGTCGGCGCCCTGACCGCGGTCGCGGCGGCGGCCGCCGGCACCGGCCGCCTCGACCAGGCTCGACACCTGGCCGTCGACGCCGAGCGGATCGCCCACCGCATCACGCACCCGCACTCCCAGGCCAGCGCGCTCGCCTCGGTCGTCAACGCGGCGGTCAGCGCCGGGGACCTCGACCACGCCGAGCAGGTCGCCGACAGCATCGCCGAGCCGGAAAACCGGGTGAAGGCGATCGCCGCGGTGGCGAAGGCATCGTCCAGCATCGGCGACCACGCCCGACGCCTCATCGCCGACGCCGAGACCATGGTCCATGAGATCACCGGCCCATGGAGCCAGCGGTGGGCGGTGGAGAAACTCGTGGAGGCGGCGATGAGCACCGGCGACCTCGATGACGCAGTCCGGATCGCCCACAGTCTCGCCGACTTGAGCGACCAGGCGGAGGTGCTGGCCACGATCGCGGAAGCAGCCGCCGGTGCCGGCGACCTCGACCGCGCCGAAGGCATCGCCGAGTCCACCGGCCACTCGTCGCACCAGTTGGACGCCCTCAGGAGCGTCGCAGAGGCGGCGATCAGCATGGGTGACCGCGGTCGCGCCGAACGGATCGCCCGCAGTGCCGCCGTCGTCGCGGCGGGGAAGGGCGCGGGGCTCATGGCCACCGCCACCGCACAGGGGCTGCAGGCCACCGTCGCCGCGGCGGCCGCCGGTATCGGCGACCTCGCCGACGTCGCCCGGATCGTCGGCCACGTCGCCGAGCCGGATCGTCAAGCGCTGATGCTCGCCCAGACGGCCGCCCGCACCGACGACCTCGCATGCGCCCGGCAACTGATCACCGACGCCGAGCGGGTCGCCCGCGGCATCACCAACTCGTACGACCAGGGCCGGGTGCTGGCCTCCGTCGCCGAGGCGTCCGCGAACATCGGCGACGCCGACCGCGCCGCCCGGATCGCCCACAGCATCACTGACGGCGGCCATCGAAAGTGGGCGATGGCCAAGGTGATCGACATCGTGGCCCGGACCGGGGACCTCGACCACGCCCAGCGGCTCGCGTACGGCGTATCCGACCGTCGACCTCGAGCGGATGCGCTGACCAGCGTCGCCGGCGCAGCGGCCAGGAACGGCGGCCTGGACCGGGCCCGGCGCCTCGCCGCCGACGCCGAGCGGACCGCCCGCGGCATCACCGACCCGGACCGGCAGGCCGAAACGCTGGCCGACGTCGCCCGGGCAACGGCCGCCGCCGGCGACACCGACCGCGCCCAGCGGATCGCCCGCGCCATCACTGACCCGGCCAGGCGGGCCCGGACGCTGGCTGGTATCGCCGCGACGGTCGCCGACATCGGTGACGTCGACCGCGCCGCGCAGATCGCCAACGGCATCACGGAGTCCAACCAACGGACCGAGGCGCTGGCCAAAGTTGCCAAAGCGATCGCCGGCACCGGCAACCTCGACCGCGCCGTCAAGATCGCCACAAGTATCAGCAGCACGTACGTACGGACGGACGTGCTTATCGAGATCGCTGACGCGGCGGCGCGGACCGGCGACCTCGAGCGCGCCCTGCGGATCGCCCGCGCCGTGACGGAGCCGTACCGTCAAGTGGACGTGCTGACCATGATCGCCGAAGCGACGGCGGGCGAGGGCAACCTCAGCGAAAGCCGGCGCATCGCCGCCTATGCCGAGTCGATCGCCCGCGGCATGAGCCACCCGCACAGTCAGGCCGACGCGCTGACCGACGTCGCCAGGGCGGTGGCGACGGCCGGCGACCTCGACGGTGCCGAGCGGATCGCCCGCAGCGTCTCCGAGCCGTACTTCCAGGGTCGCGTCCTGAACGCGGTGGCCAAGGTGCTGGCGACGAGCGGCGACCTCGACGGTGCCGAGCGGATCGCCCGCAGCATCACCGACCCAGCCCAGCAGGCCGAAACGCTGGCCGGCGTCGCCGAAGCAGCCGCGGACGTCGACGACCTCGACCGCGCTGAGCGTGTCACCAACGACGCCGTGCGGATCGGCCTGTGGATTGAGAGCCAGTTCGAATACAAATGGGTGGAGGCAGCGTCAAGGGTCGCCGCGGCCGCGGCGAGGACCGGCGACCTCGACGTCGCCGAGCGCATTGCCCGCAGCATCCCGGACCCGCGTGCTCCGCGGTTCGGGCAGAGCCGCGTGCCCGACTTCCCGTTGAACGAGGCGCTGGCCAGCGTCGCCGAGGCGGCGGCAACCAGCGGCGACCTGGACCGGGCCGAGCGGATCGCGCAAAGCATGCCTGACAGAGCGATGTACACAACGAACCGGGCCGACTCGCCACAGGGTGTCACGTTGACCAGCATTGCCATGGCAGCGGCCAGGGCGGGCGACGTAGACCGCGCCGAGCGGGTCGCCCGCAGCATCCCCGACCGGGACGGGCAGGCGCGCGCACTGGCCGGGATCGCGGAGGTCGTCGGCCACCCGGCGGCCGATCGCCTGCTGGGTGCGGCATTCGGCGTCGGATCGTGGCTCATCCCGCTGCCCGTGCTGGCGAAGCTGCAGCCGAACCTGGTTGTGCAGATCGCGGACGAGGTCCAGCACGCGGACGCGCGCATGCCTGCGGGTCAACAGGATGCCGACGCCTGAGGAGGGCAACGGGTGTCACACCCCGACCCCCGTCGGCGGCAGCTCAGCCGGTGAGCCGCTCCGCGCGGGAGGCCGGACAGCAGAAATCCCCACCGGGCAGGTCCTTACTCGCCTCCACCCGCTCATGGGGCGCTGTTGCGTTTGCTGATCGGAGGGCGCGTTTGGGCGGGTGCCGTTCGCCCCAACAGCGGCATGGCAGCGCGCTCGATCACGGCCGGTCCGGGCCGCATCGCAACCGTTCCGTTCGTGGCGTAAGGGTTCACGACGGCGACAGGTGAACCGTAATCGACGGCAGGTCTGGCCGCACGACCTAGCGTCATCCATTGACGGACGGCCGGCCGGACGTCGACCCACACGACAATCCCCAGCACAACGACCGCCCAAGGCCAAACCTCTGCCTGGCGTTCCGTTGAGCAACAGCCACACCGGACGATCAGTCAGCCGCTGGGCAGTAACCGTGGCCATTACGCACGCTCCACGTCCCACTGATCATCGCGACGTTGCTGCGCCCGTCGGACCGTTCCCATGTTCGGTGAGACCCGCCGAAGATTCAAACCTGCGCACGCCAAGGCCAAACGGCGGTCATCCAGCTGCCACTCCCCTACCGCCGCAGTGGCCAGCGCTGGGTCCTTGATTGCCTGGATGGCGCTCGACACCGCGAGCGTGCCGCTGGCAGCATTTCAGGACGTCGTGCTTCGGCTGACTGCCGGGCGAGGGCGTCGGGTGGGCCGAGGCTTGCCTGGGGCCGGGTCGTCGGGCGTGGCGTCAAGTGGCATGGTTTCGTCCGTGGATTTGGGGCCCGTTTGTAGCCGCGCTTGGGTCCCACCGGCTGATGGCCGGTTCTTGTGTTCGTGAGTTTGGAACCCACCCGCGAGTCTGGTTGGGATCGGTGTGAGCTTGCGCTGGAACTGGGCAGATGCGGTACGGTGCCTGCCTCGGCGGAGGAGATCTTGGGTGGCTTGGAACGTTAGCCGGTCGCAGGTGACGCGGTACACCCGGCAGGAGGCCGGTCTGGCCTACTTGGCGGTCACGCTCTTCATCGATACACCCGAGGGTCCGCGCTACCTTGAGTTTCAGCTTGGCGACGAGCCAGACGAGCGTGCGTCGGGTTACTGCATGGTCGACGGTCCGCCAACGCGGTTCCAACCCGGCGACGGGATCGAGGTACTGGTGACGATGATGGCGGCCAGCGTGCCGGCGCCCGGGTTGGGCGCCGGCACTTTGCTGTTCACGCTCAGGTGAGGCAGAGGGCCAGCCAGTTGTCGGACCCGATGCCGATGTTGCGGGCGATCACGTCGTAGCAGCCGACCCAGTACGGGAAGGTGACGCTGAACCCGTGGTACGCCCCGTACGACGGGTACAGGGCGCCGATGTCGGCGCGCGGCTGGTTGGCCGTGTACGGCGTGCTGCCGACGGTCACCGTCACCGGGCCGGTCGTGTCCGGGTCGATGACCCAGCCCGACACCACCGTGGTGGAGCCGTTGTAGGTGAAGGTGACCTCGCCGACCGGGCTGTGCGGCTGCCAGCAGCCCAGCTGGATCGCGGCGAACGCGGAGCGGGCCACCGCGCAGACCGAGGCCGTTACCGGGGTTATCGGAGCGGACACGTTGTACCAACCATTTTGGCCAGGCGTGACGGTGCGCCGGACGACGCCGTCGACCTTGAGGTCGACCCACACCGGGTTATTGTTGGACTCATAGGCGTTGCCGTATGCGCCGCCTTCGGCGGCTTCCTGGGAGAACACCGCGGTGCCGGACAGGACTCCGGGGTCCGGCGGGGGCGGCTGCTCCTGGCAGATGGGCGGGGGGTTGGGCCGGTCGCAGTTCGGACTGGCCTGGGCGGCCGACGCGGGTAGCGTCAGCCCCAGCGCGACGATCGACGTCAGGGTGATGACGGCGATCAGGCGCTTCCTGATCATGAAACTTCCTCTCGTTTGTCGGGGTGAACAAAACCGTAGTGCGCCCCAAGAGCACGAGCTGTCAGGAAATGACGACGACCGGAGACGGAATACGTCACCGGCTCGATGTATCAGGCGGGCGTCCGATCGCCTCAGCGAGCGAGAAACAGGGGCCGCGAAATCTAACTGAGCGCGCCGAGCGGGGGTGTACAAATAACGGCGGATCTCGATCATGAGGAGATGCGCCACCATGACGACCGAACCGATCGTCGAGCAGGACGCTGCGGCTGTGCTGAACGCCTCGGCCACGGATGAGCAACTGATCGCGATGCTGGTCGACCGGGCCCGTGGTGACGGGCTGAAGCTGACCGGCGAGGGCGGGCTGTTGCAGCAGCTGACCAAGCGGGTCCTCGAATCCGCCCTTGAGGGCGAGATCACCGATCACGTCGGTTACGACAAGCACGATGCGCAGGGCCGCGGCAGCGGCAATTCCCGCAACGGGCACCGGGCCAAGACCGTGCTGACCGATGTCGGGCCGGTCGAGGTGCGGGTGCCGCGCGATGTGGCCGGCACGTTCGAGCCGCAGATCGTGCGGAAACGACAGCGGCGGTTGACCGGGGTCGACGATCTGGTCCTGTCGTTGTCGGCCCGCGGCCTGGCCCACGGTGAGATCGCCGCTCACCTGGCGGAGGTGTATGGCGCCGAGGTGTCCAAGCAGACCATCTCCACGATCACCGACAAGGTGATCGACGGGATGGCCGAATGGCAGAACCGGCCCCTCGACCCGGTCTACCCGGTCGTGTTCATCGATGCTGTGAACGTCAAGATCAGGGACGGTCAGGTCGCGAACCGACCGATCTACCTGGCCCTGGCCGTCACCGTCGACGGCAACCGCGACATCCTGGGCATGTGGGCCGGCGACGGCGGTGAAGGCGCCAAACACTGGCTGCACGTGCTCACCGAACTGAAGAACCGCGGCGTCACCGACGTGCTCATGCTGGTCTGCGACGGGTTGAAGGGCCTGCCGCAGGCCGTGGAGGCGGTCTGGCCCCGCACGGTGGTCCAGACCTGTGTGGTCCATCTGCTGCGCAACTCGTTTCGCTACGCGGCCCCGCCAGGACTGGGACAAGATCGCCAAGGCGCTCAAGCCGGTCTACACCGCGCCGACCGAGGACGCCGCGACCGAGCGGTTCATGGAGTTCGCCGAGGCCTGGGGCAAGAAGGATCCGGCGATCGTGAAGCTGTGGTCCGACGCCTGGGCGGAGTTCGTGCCGTTCCTTGCCTTCGACGTGGAGATCCGCAAGATCATCTGCAGCACGAACGCCATCGAGAGCGTCAACGCCCGCATCCGCAAAGCCGTCCGGGCCCGCGGGCACTTCCCCAACGAGCAGGCCGCCCTCAAGTGCGTCTACCTGGCCTTGATGAGCCTCGACCCGACCGGCACCGGACGACGTCGATGGACCATGCGCTGGAAGGCACCGCTGAACGCCTTCCAGATCGCCTTCGAGGGCCGGCTCATCCCAGCCACCAACTAGCCCGTTCAGTAACCAAGATCAGCCGTTTACTGGACAGACCCGTGGCAGGTCGAGCAGCTCCACCCAGACGTATGCGCCCTTCTCGCGCAGCGCTGCCGCCTCCTGCTCCAGGAGCGGTTCGAGTTTGGTTTGGGGGTTTCTCATAGCCTTGGCGCGTCGGAAGTCGCCGACGGGCCACGAAGTCCCACGGAACATGCCAACGAGGTAGACCCCGACTGATCCATGTGGTCCCTTGAGGTACCGCTCGCCGAGCTGGGTGCGGATGTCGGTGGCGACGTGGTCGTTCCAGTTGCACGCGAAGCGGATGTCATGCTCGCTCTCCTCCAGCTGGGCCAGGAGCAGGGACCACGCCCGATCGCCCCCTTCCGACTTCTGGCGGAGCGGGTACAGGTGCTCGTCGGTGGTCCGCTGCTGACGCCAAGGACGGTCGGACGGACCCTGGAGTCATTGGCGAAGCGGGGACTGGTCAAGGTCCACCCCGGCAAGCCAGCGGGGCCGAACACCAAGGTTCGCAAGGCCACCATCGTGGAGCTGGTGCACGCGTTGTAGGCCCGGTAGTAGAGGTATGAACCCTTCCAAGGAAGACATCAAGCAGGTCCCGTGTCCAGATCCGGAGTGCGAAGCAGAGGTCGGGCAGGACTGTTGGACCAGCCACGGTGAGCCCAGATTCCGCTCCCACTTCGCCCGCATGCAGTTGGCGCAGCGCGTCCCGCTCCTGAAGGACGACCGGAAGCTGTCATGACGCCGCCGCGGTCAGGGATCGGCCAGGACACCTATGTGCGGGCCGGCGTAGGCAAAACGTAGGGACTTTCGGCGTCCAGGCTTGGGGTGATAAGGACGGCCGTGTGTGTGGCTGCCGTTGCAATTCCGGATACCGCGAACGCATTGACCGTATATCTGGGTAGCGATTCCAGCCAGGACGTGAACAGCAGCTGGGACGTCGCGGCATGCGACTTGACCAGCGACGGAAACAACGTCTACTCGTCGTACGACCGCGCGGATGGCAGCCACCACGAAACGGCCCGCACGGTCGCTACTAACAGCTGTCGGGTCAGCGCTGCCTACAGTGGATCGTATCGAGTGCGTCGCCACAAGGTATGCCGTGACGTATCGTTCGCAGTCGACCCATGCAGCGGCTGGGCTGTCACTGGCTGGTGACGGTAATCCGCATCCTCGGTCGCCCGCCTTTTGCACGCCGGGTGGGCGACCGGCCGTCGACCAACGGATGAATCGCCGCCGTCAAAGGCAGAAAAGCTTGGTCGCGTCCACGGGAGTGGTGTACGAATCGCCCACCTTTGAGGTGGTTGAGGGTATGGAGACGGTCACCGCTTGATCCTTCGAGCTGCGAAGCATGAAGGAGAGATCAAGCGATGACCGCACCCAAGAGTGTGGACGTTGGCCGGTTCCTGCGTGAGGAACTTGCCTCGGCGTCACCCGATCTGCTGCGTTCGATGGTGAAAACGTTCGCCGAAGCGCTCATGTCCGCGGAGGCCGACGCGGTGTGCGGCGCCGACTATGGTGAACGCAGCGACGAGCGGGTCAATCAGCGCAACGGCTACCGGCATCGCGACTGGGACACTCGCGCTTTGCACGGAGGCTGTTGCGTTTTCGGGCTGGCGGGAGGTGACGCGGGTAGTGCCGGCGGTTGGTGCGTTTGGTCGGGGTGTGGACTGTGGCGCTGGTGCTCAGGCAGCGTGCCGGCTTGCGTTGCGGGTCGAGTCTGTCTGTCCAGAGCTTGCGGAGGTTGAGCACGAGCGCTGCGAACTCGAGTTCGGCTTGGCAGGCGTTGACTTCTGAGGTCCTCACCGGTTCGGATCGGTTAGGCGCTGGGCAGTCGCCGTAGAGCGTCGGTGCCGATGCTGAAGTGGTCGACGAAGCGTTGGACGAATCCGGTTGTCTGTTCGAGCATCCGGCTCACCTGGCCCGCGCCGTACGCGGCGTAGTCCTCGATCGCTGCGACGGCTTCACTTTCCCTGCCGTCCAGAGCGCAGGCGACGGCCAGGATGCCGTCCCGGGCTTGGTAACCCCGGTTGGCGTACGTCCAAGTGATCACATCCCCGAGCCCCTTGAACTGCTCCAGGAACGGCATCCCGTACGTGTCGAGATCCTCGAGCAGGACGTCGCTACCCGCATCCACCTCGTGCTCCGAGTGGATTGCCCACCGGGTCAAAGACGCTAGAGAAATACCGTCGGCGTACAGCAGGTCCTGCAATCCGGCGGCCGTCCCGACGGCAACCCCTAGCCCTTCCTCCGGCGGACGACCCATGAACGCATTGCAGAGCCGGCCCAGCTCGAGGTGACCCGCCGCGACGAAGGGGCTGAAGGTCACGCCTCGGGAACCGATCGTGGGATTCAGGCTGAGGGAGAACACCAGGCCGCCCGGCTGACGCTGAGCGAAGGCCGCATCGGTGCGGGAAGACCGCGTCACCTGCCATCCGCGACCGAGCATCGAACCGGTCAGCCGCCGCACGGCGGCGTCCCGCACCGTACGCCGGTCGACGACCGGCTTCAGCACCCCGTCAACCGGCAGACGCAGCTGGTTCAGCTGAGGGTCGTAGCAGTTCAGACCATGGACGCCGGCCAGTTGAGCGGCCCACGCCGAAACCTCCTCCGCCCAGCCCAGCACCATTGGGAAATACACGAGCGGGCCGTGGGCCTCGCCCATCAACGGCGCGGTGGACCACGGGCTGTCCTCGCCGGCCTCCGTACCGATGTCGGGAAAGCGGGCCAGCAACGCAGCCACGTATGCGGCGATCCGCGCGGTGGGTTCGACAGGCGCAGCAGACCCCATGTAGCGCTCGTACAGCCGCTTGAACTCCGCCGCCGCGGCAACGTCGTTCGCAGGCCGGTCACCCTCCCAGACCGCAAGATCGTATGACACGGTGCCATTCTGACCTACGCCACGGCGGCGGCGCATGCCAGCCAGCAACCACCGGGACCACCAACAACCGATGCGCTGACACCGGCAAGACCAGGTGCGCGGACATCGGCTACTTGTTTAATTTGATCTACGATCTCAGCCCGGCCAGGCTGGGTCGAGTGACCAGCGGGTTGCTCTCATCATCGGCTGTCCACAGCAGTTGGGTGTGACTCTCATTTGGCCTGCGCCTGCTGGTCACCGTGGCCGGGAGTGGCTCAAGAGGGGTTTGCCCAGCTCGAAGTAGCGTTGCCCTCCTCGCCGATCGTCCACAGTGTACGAACGAGTAGGCGGAGCGGATGGGCCGTGTGGTGATCGGAATGGACCCGCACAAGCGGTCAGCGACGATCGAGGTGATCGACGAACGCGAACAGGTCTTGGCGAAGGGCCGATACGGCACGGACACCGGCGGCTACACGCGGATGCTCGAGGCCGGCCGCCGGTTCGCGGAGCGAACATGAGCGGTGGAGGGCTGTGCGGGGATCGGCCGGCACGTCGCCCAGCGTCTCGTCGCCGACGGTGAGACCGTCATCGACGTGCCGGCCAAGTTGTCAGCACGGGTGCGGGTGTTCGACACCGGGCAAGGGCGCAAGACCGACCCGGCCGCCGCGCACAGCGTTGCCGTGGCCGGCCTGCGCAGCCCAGGACTGCGCCAGGTCCAAGCCGACGACACAGCCGTCGTGCTGCGCTTGCTGGTCGACCGTCGCGACGAACTGGGCCGGGCCCGCACCGAGACCGTCAGCCGGATCCACCACCTGCCGCTCGAACTCGTGCCCGGCGGGGCGAAGAAGTTCCTGACCCGCGGCCAGGCCAGCTATCTGCTGCGCACCGCCCCCGAGCCGGTCGGCATCGTGGCGCAAACCCGTCACCAGCTCGCCCGCGAGCTCATCGACGAGCTCACCGCGATCGACGCGAAGATCCGGACCGCGGACAAGCAGCTGCGAGAATTCGTCACTGTGGCCGGCAGCCGCCTCACCGACCTCAACGGCATCGGCCCGTCCGGAGCGGCCCGGCTGATCGGCGACGTCGGTGACATCGAACGGTTCCCCACCGCCGCGCACTTCGCGTCCTGGAACGACACCGCCCCGATCGAGGCGTCCTCAGGCGACCAACGCCGCCACCGGCTGTCCCGTGCCGGGAACCGGCGTATCAACCGGGTCCTGCACATCATGGCGATCGTCCAGCTCCGCCACGACACCCCCGGCCGGGCCTACTACCGCCGGCGGCTGGCCGAGGGCAAGACCACCATGGAAGCCTTGCGCGCACTCAAGCGTCACCTGTCCGACGTGGTCTTCAAACGCATGGCACGCGACGCCAAACACGCTCGAGCCGGGGTGGCGGGCCCAGCAGGACAACCGGGAGCGACTCTGCAATCCAGCGCGGTCAGCCCAATCCCGACAGCTGACACTTCGGACAAGTCACAAACCGAACCCGCCACCACCCACCCTAGAACATCCGCCGCCCCAACCCCTTGACCTAGAGGGGAGCCAGATGAGGAAGCGTCGCAGGTGGCGACGCCTCCGATTCGCGACGCACGAACAGTTGCGGCACGCCAGGCGCTAGATCAATTGAAATTCCTCGCGGAGGACGACCATGTAGTTGGGGTTCAAATCGGACCTTCGACACACTAACCCCCACCAGCGGACATAACTCCGCAAAGGGGTCACGCCGGAAACATCGGCTCCAGCGAACAGGCGAACTCCGCGCAGCTGACCACAAGCCGATGCCGGCGTAGATGCTGAACCATCTGCAGGCAGGTCCAGCCGGCACTGCGGCCGGGCAACAGCCCACGAATGACATCGACCATCACGTCCTCGCGGACGTAGAGGTTCGACGCCCCTCCCCCGCCGCGTGGTTTCGCGCTGGTGTGGCCGTGGCGGCAGCGGTACGCAGCGCGGCCGTGCGACCAGCACGAATCGAGGCGACGCCGACACGACCGGCAGCGCAACATGCCCGCCAGCCGGTAATCCCGGGGTCCGTCATCGCGCGACGCCGGAAGCGCGGTGATCTGCTGAGCGGCGACGAAGTCCGCCTCGGACACCAGTGCCGGATGGGCCACCTGTTTGGAGATCACCCACTGATCGGTGCCCGCCCACCGCTGCGTCTTGAACGGGCCTGACAGATGCGGCGGCGTGTACCGCCCCGGCTGACGGTTCCACACCTGCCTGCCGGTGTACCTCGCGTTGCTCAGCACCGCCCGCACCGCCCGCACCGTCGTCAACGCCCAACCGGCACCCGAGCGATGCGGATCGCGTTCCCGGTCCACCCGCGACGGGCACGGGGACACCGTCCTCGTTGAGACCGGCCGCAATCCTCGACGTGCTACACCCGGCAAGCCGCTCCGCAAAGATCCGCCGCACCGTCGGCGCGGTAGCCGGGTCCGGATCGTATCGACGCAGCCGACGGCCCCACTTCGCGTGCTTCGCATTCGGATGCGGACCGGCATCCACCAGCCGGTACCCGTACAACGGACGACCGCCCAGGAACCGGCCCTCCTCACGAGTCTGCGCCCGCATCGCCGCCAACGCCCGCGACCGCGCCCGCAACACCTCCCACTTCGACTGCGCACCCAACAACATCACCAACGCCCGATGCGACGGATCCCCCAGATCGATCCGGCCATGCGCCTCCGGCAACCACACCTGCACACCGGCCGCCTCGAACACCGACACCATCGACAGCAACTGATCACCATAGAACGCCCGCTCACACTCCCCCACCACCACCGCATCGAACCCACGATCCGGATCCGCGAACAACCCCAGCAACGCCGCCGCCCGCGGCCGGTCACGCCACGGCAACCGCCGACTCCGGTCGACATCGAAGAACTCCGCCACAACCCGACCATGACCCGCGATCAACTCCTCAGCCACATCCCGCTGCCACCGCCGCGACGACTCAGGCTCCTGAAAATCCGCCGTCGACACCCGCCCGTAGAACACAAACCGCAAACCACCCGTCGCGTCCGGGGACCGCCGACACGAACGCCCCGCCGGCCGCACCTCATCCACCCAACACGCCAGAAGATCAACGCTGCCGGATTCGAGATCACCAGCCAACGCACACCTCCAACCCAGATGACGGGGAACGCGAGAAGGCTTCATCTGACACCTGCGGGGACCACAGCAAGTCGGACGGCATGTGCGACTCAACCAAGATCGGCAACACGAACAGGACACCCCCAGGCGACGTCGCCGGGGATTGGCCCTCCAACCACAGGCACGACGGGCACAGCGCGCCATCCAACGAAGCACCCCTTGATCACATGCTCACTCATGCCGATGTGCGCGTGCCGGTGGTGTTCGCCGGTCTTGTCGGGACGGCGGGCGTGGGGTGTCGGGTGCGAGGATGCCCGGATGCCGCTGCCGAGCGTGTCGTATGCCAACCTTGCGCTGCTCGCGGATCGAGGGTGCTGGGCGGAGTTGCTCCAGTTCGCCGGTGATCCAGAGGCTGGCACAGCGCAGGAGCGGCGCGAGGCCGCGTATGTCATTGCGCTGGAGGCGCCGGTGGAGATCGCCGCCGTGGCGGTCGATCTGTTCGCTCAAGGTCCCTACTACATGGGGGCGCTGTGGGAGGTGGTCGCCCATCGGCCCTGGCGGGAGCTGCGCCAGCACCTGCCGCATGAGCGGACCCGGCACCTGGTGGCGCATACTCGAATCCTGTGCGGCGAGGATCTGCAGTGGGACGCCGACCTGGACGTCGGCATGATCGGCGCGCCGCTGTGCCTGCTGCCGTGGGAGGCTGCTTGCTGGAACGGCGAGTTCGATGTGCCTGAGTACAACCGGACAAGCTGTTCGGGTACATGGGGTTGGCGGTTCCCGGATGCCCTGCCGGATCCCATCGCAATGTCACCTGACGTCGCCGTTGCGGTCGAGCATGATGCGCTGCGGGAGCTGAATGCTTTGTCGACGGCGGTGCGGGCATATGCGTTCCGTAGTACCGCTTGGGAGGCGGCTGCCGCGATCGGCTGGGATGGACCCGACCGGCACGCCGGGGGCGTCGAGTTCGCCGACGCCTACAAGCATCTCGTGCACCTGGCGGCCGGTCACCTTGCGTACGACATCCCCACCGCCCACGAAGGCAGGAACGGGGAGGCGTACGGTCGCGAGTCGCTGTGGCGTGCGCTGGCGGCGATGGCCGGAGCCGCGCCAACCGACTTCGACTCGGTGAACGCCTTCGTGCAACGGCTGCGCTGCGTCGCTTGGGCCGAGCCCGACCCTCGCATGCTGTATTACATCCACCTGGCGATCGAAGATGCCGAACAGTCCGTCACCTGGGTTCTCGACGGCCAGGAAAGAGACTGATCCGGGTTGGTTCCGCTCGCGTCGGACTATTCGCGCTCCTTGCCGTGCAGGCGGCGAACCAGGCGACGCCCGACCGCGGTCGGCAGCTCCGGTCATGCCGATGAGCTTGCGCCCGTACCGTTGCCGCGTTGGTCGAGGAAGGGAAAGCCGTTGGATCTTACGGACCGGTTGGCGGCGGTCGCAGCCCTCTACGAGGCGCACCGCAAGGCACCTTTCCCGAGCCGATGGCGCGGTGCCGATGTGGCCGGCTTCGACATGGTCATGATGGACAGCTTCCCGAGCGGTTGTATCTCCGTCTGGCTGGCGCGGGCCGGTGACCTGGATGATTGGCGATGGAACATCCTCGCCGAGTACGAACAGCGCCTGCTTCGCGTCATCCCGGATCTGGACGACGACGGCCGCGAGTACTACCAACGGCTCCTGGACATGGCTGAGCTGATCCTCGAGGTGGACTGCCCATCGTCACCAGCGTGAGCGGTCGGACTCGCCGCCGACAATCCAGGTATCCGCACATGCCGCCGGTAGCGCGGCGGCCAGCACGGAGATCGTCACGCTTCGTCGCCTCAGGCTCGGCAACGAACGACAGCTGGCGTGCTCGCTGGTGCCGATGAGCAGATGCGAAGGGCGGCCACCCGGGCACTCCGCCATCAGGCGTTACGCGGCCGCCAGGCCCATTCATGGTGAAGAACGCCGAATTCGGCACAGGCCTGCCCGAATGCCTCCTCGACGGAGTCGTGATCGGTGTCGGTCATCTCCTCGCCGCTCTCGTCGCAGTAGAACAGGTAAACCCGTGGCTCATCACCGGGGTACTGCACGACCTGCAGGGAAACCGGGCGCGGAAACTCTGCCCCTGTCCCACCCGGGGCGCCGAGGTTGTGACGCGTGACGCCGGTCGGCTGATGGTGCGGCTGAAGCCGCACCTCCGCCAACACGATCGGATCAACCTCCTGGAGCCGGGCCGAGTCCCGCACGAGCTCAACGCACATCAGCCGCGGCGTTCGTGGCGCAGGGTCAGCGGCAGGACGAGCGCACGGTTGCGGATCTGCACGTTTTCCTGCGTGAAGTCGATCGTCGCCTGTAGCTCGGCGTCGATCTCCCCGTCGCGTGTCTCGCCGAACTCGATGCGGGAGACGTCGAGCGGGTTGTGCGATCCGCACAGGTTGATCGTCACGTCGAGGTAGCCGTCGTTGTACGGGTCGACGGGGAAGTCGCACCGGAGGCCGCGCAGCGCGGCGAGGTTAGTGCCGGGCAGGTCGATCAGGTCGCCGGCGATGGTGGGGGCGATCGTCTCCGGGCCGTCGAGGCCGTTGCGAAACGTGGTGGGGTCGTAGGGGTCGGTTGCGGAGAACGGTGCGAGCGGGATCAGGATCGACCAGATGCCGCCGGCCGGAACGACGGCGCGGCTGCCCTCCGCCCAGAAGGTGATGGTGCCGGGCAGTGGCCGCAGGAGGTCATCGGGCAGCTCGTACACCGGCCCATCGTAGGGTCAGCCGCTGCGCAGGTTGCGGACGAGCCGTCGGTACGCCGGCAGCAGCGATCACGAGGACCCAACCGATCCTCACGTGGCGTGGCCTTGCCCGGGCGTATCCGGATCTGCCGCTGGTCTCGCGCGGCGCCAGCACCGTGATCGTCACAGCGAGCGACGCGCCCCGGCGACGCCGACGCTTCCTGTCTTGGCACCCCTCTGTGTCAAGAGGCTGCCAGTAGCGGTGTTCTAGAGTGAGTTTTGGCGGGTCCGGGAAGTGGCTTCTCCGAAGTGCTGGCTGTCGGGATCGAGCCGGCCGCGCTGGATTGCAGAGTCGCTCCCGTTTGCCCTCCCGGGCCCGTCCTGACGCGTTCCGCGTCCTTGACCATTTGCTGATAGACCACGTTGGACAGTCGGCGTTTCAGGGCCCGCATGGCTTCCATCGGGCTTTTGCCCGCGGCGAGTTTGCGCCGGTAGTAGGCGCGGCCCTCGGTGTCGCGGCGGAGCTGGACGATGGCCATGATGTGCAGGACCCGGTTGATGCGCCGGTTCCCCGGCGCGGGACAGCCGGTGACGGCGCTGGTCGCCGGAGGACGCGTCGATGGGTGCGGTGCCGTTCCAGGACGCGAAATGGTCGCGGGTGGCGAAGCGACTGATGTCGCCGATGTCGCCCACCAGCCGGGCTGCGCCCGATGGTCCGACCCCGTTCAGCTGCTGCAGAGTGCTGCCGGTTGAGGCGATAAGTTCGGTGAGTTGCGCGTTCGCTGCTTTGATCTTCTTGTCGATGACCGCGACCTCGGTGATCAACTCAGAGGCCAGCTGCCGGCGGGTGCGCCCGACGATGTCGCGGGGTCGGACGGTGCTGAGCAGCGCGCGGGCCTGCGGTGCGGACAGGAACTGTTTCGCCCCGCCTGGCACAAGCTCGAGCAGCAGATGATGCAGCCGGCTCACTGCGTCGGTGCGGGTCTGGCCCAGCACGTCACGGCGGTCGACGAGCAGCTTCAACGCGACCGTGACGTCATCGACGACAACCTGGCGCAAGCCGTTGGCTCGCAACGCGGCCACCGCGACGCAGTGCGCGTCGGCGGGGTCGGTCTTTCGACCCTGGGCGGTGTCGAACAGGCGAGCCCGTGCGGACAGCTTCGCCGGGACGTCGAGCACGGTTTCGCCGTCGGCGACGAGCCGCTGGGCGATGTGCCGGCCGATGCCGTTACAGCCCTCGACCGCCCAGACCCGGTCCTTGTGCTGCCGGCCAGCCTTGAGCATCGCGGTGTAGCCATCGCGGTCCGTGCCGAACCGCCCCTGGGCCAGGACCTTCTCCCGGTCGTTGATGATCTCGACGGTCGCGGACCGCTTGTGCGGGTCCATGCCGATGATGACGCGTGCCATGCCGTCCCTCCTCGATCTGACGGTGCTGATGTCAGCGAGGAGGGCAGCGCTACTTCGAGCTGGGCAGACCCCTCTGGAGCCTCTCCACGCCGCGGTGACCGGCAGGACGCATGCCACGAGTGAGCCACACCAAACAGCAGTGGGCAGCCGATGTGAGAGCCACCCCGCCGGTCACCTCGACCCAGCCTGGCCGGGCTGCGGTCGTACCACCAGTAGATAAGTAGCCGATGTGCGTGCCTCGGCCCATGTCGTGACGAGGACGTGTTTCCGGTAGGGCCACGTGCCCGCCGGGTGGTCGGGCCTGAACCTCAACGTCCACCGATCCAGCTCATGTCCGGCCATGGTCCGAACTCAAACTCCTCGATGATCCGAATCAGGTTGGGCATGACCTGTTCGCCGCCGGGTCCATCGTCGAGTTGGGCGGACACCTCGACGCCGTCGGGCAGCGCCAGGAAGAGCTGTCTCATCGCCGGCACCTGCCAGCCGCTCCAGTCGCGGATGCGGACCGGTTCGCTGGTGAACGTGTTCGCCAGGCGCATCTCGGCGCTGGTCCCCATGCTGATGATGAGCTGCCGTCCGCCGGTGCCGCTCACCCTCACATCCTGGACCCAGTCGGTGCCTGCAAATCCGTGTGCCAGCCGCCAGGGCGTGGCAGCAATGTCGAGCGGCAGCCAGCCGAAGCGCGGGCCGACCGAGGTGACTCCCGGATCCGGCCGCACTGAGCGCGCGACCCGGACGGCCAGGTTCTGTTGGGCGTCCGCGCCATCATCGGTGTGTACGCTGATCAACAGCTGCGGCTGGCCAGGCGGCTGCCAGGTGAGGAACGTGCCGAGAGTCTGATCGCCGACCTGGACGAGCTGGCCCGGCACTCCATTGACGTCAATCGTTGTCAGTGGACCGTTCGGCCGGTCGGGATCGAGCGATGAGTGCCAGCCGACCATCAACGAGATCCCCTGGCTCATGTCGCCTGTCTGCCAGCCCCGCGAGACCACGGGTGCCTGCGTCCCATCCACGACGACGCCACGTTGCCCTTCGCCGTACCCACGGGGCAGCCATGTCGGACGGAAGCGCAGGGGAACCTCCAGCCAGCCGCCGCCGGGACCGGCGTGCAGCACCGGGAACCTCGACTCCGGCGGCCGGGTGAAGCGCCACACTCCAGCCGCCGCGACGCCGGTGGCGGCCGCGACCGTACCGGCGCCGGCGAGCCGCAGGACCAGCCGGCGCTGGCGGTGCCGGCGCGCGCGGACGGCCAGCGAAGCGTGGATCCGCTCCGGTGGCGGGGCCTCGTCGGCGAGGGCGGCGAAGGCGCTTCGGATGGCATCGGCGTCGATCATTTGTCCTCCAGTACTGGTTGCGTCGCCGCCATCTCACGCAGTTTGGCCAGCGCACGCGACGCTTGACTACGCACCGTCCCCTCGGTGCAGTCCAGTAACGCGGCAATGTCGGCGTCGGACATGTCCTCGTAGAAGCGCAGCGCGATCACGAGGCGCTGACGGACCGGGAGGGTACGGATCACCTGCAGGATCGCCTCACGCAGCACGATCACGTCGACGTCATTCTGGGCCGGTGCCGGCCATTGGGCCCGTTCCCGGCGGAGGGCGGCAGCTACCCGCCGGCGGGCGGACAGCAGCTCATTCACGATCATCTTGCGCAGGTACGCGTCCGGTGCGTCCAACTCGCAGATCCGCGCCCACTTCGGCTGCGCCTTGATGAGGACGTCCTGGACGACATCCTCAGCCACGTGCGGATCGCTGGCCAGCACCGTCGCCTGCCGCAGCAGCGCCGGCAACCGCGCCGCCACGTACTCCTCGAATGTCAACTCGCCTCCCTGCTCACCCCTAACACGAAGCTGCGCGCCACCCGTGTTGCACGACAGGGCGGAATCATCGCGGCCTACGGCCGACCGGTACTCTGCTCACCCGTCAGCGCTGGGCCGCGTCCGGCCACGCATACCGCGCTGGAGCGGGACCACGAGCACCTCATGCGCTGGTGCCGCGAGTTCGCCGCGGACGTCGGGGAGGCTGTCACGATTGACGCCGCTTCCTGGGCCGACACTCGCTTCGCCGAGAAACGCTGTACGTTCTGGGAGGCCCCGGACGGCACGCCCGTCTCCATGGCGGGCGTGAACCCGATGGTCGCCGGTCAGGTCCGGGTGGACCCCGTCTACACCCCGGCCCACCTGCGCGGCCACGGCTACGCGGGCGCCGTGACCGCCGAGGTGAGCAGAGCCGCGCTCGCCGAAGGCGCAACGGACATCGTCCTGTTCACGAACGCCGCCAACCCCACCAGCAGCGCCCTCTACCAACGCATCGGATTCGTCCCGATCGCCGACTGGGCCGCCTACGACTTCACGCCTACCGAGCCGGAGGCCAGTCAGGACGACCGGTGCCATGGACCCGAAAGCAGCCAAGATGTCCAATCTCCGCCACCGCACAGCCATGCTGATCGAACAGGCTCACTACACCACCGACCAACCGATCGTCGTCGGCATCCAGCAGCGTGCGGCACCACCAGTCTTCGTAGCCCACGGGTCGACTTCGACCGGTGAGCCGCTGACCGCCTCAACACCCGTCTACGCCGCATCCCTGACCAAACAGATCACCGCGGCCTGCGCCGCACTCCTCGTCGGCCAAGGCCGCCTGGACATGCATTCCACGCTCGCGCAATGGATGCCCGAACTGCCCAGTTGGGCGCACGCAATCCACCTGCGCCACCTCGTCCACCACATCGCGGGGCTGCCTGCCGACGACCGCATCGACACGCTCATCGACACCGATCACGACCGCACCACCGCCGGCATCATCGGAGCACTGGCCCGGTCAACGGAGGCCCCGAGCACCCCGGGCAGTCAATACCTGTACTCCAATGCCGGATACATCTGCCTGGCCGTCGCGGTCGAACGCGCGGCCGACCAGCCGCTGCCCGAGTTCGCCCGCGCGCGTGTTCGCGCCGCTGCGCATGAACGGCAGCCAGTATTGGCCCGGACCCACACCGCACCCGCCCGGGGCCGCACCACTCGCCGCTATCCCTCGGCGACGGCGGCATCTGGACGACCGCGCACGACCTGATCCGCTGGAATCAGGCCCTCGAAGCCGACGAACTGGGCATCTCGACGCTGCTGCACACACCCGGCACCCTCGACGACGGCACCACCCTCGACTACGCATGGGGCCTCGGCCTCCGGACCCACGCCGGGCGCCGCATCTACCGCCACGGCGGCGGCTGGCCCGGCCTGCGCAACCAACTCATCCGCATCCCCGACCAACGGTCCAGCCTCGTCATCCTCGCACTGGCCGACGACACAGATCGCAAGATAGGCCTCGCCAACGCCTTGCTCGACGAGCTCAATCCCACCGACCCGCAACTCGGAACTCAACATGATTGACGCATCGGCACCAGTCCTCACCGGTGGAGTCGGGGCGTGGGACGCACCGCCTACGTGGACGGCGCAGTTCGCCGCGGGCGGCGATGGCCGGCATTGATGGTTATAGTCACCGGCCATGGGGGACCGGTTGATGCATGCCCGACGGGTCGGGGCCGCCGTCGTGGCAGCGATCACCATGGTGATGGTCGGGGCCGGCTGCGGCGACACGAAGGGCAAGGAGGTGGTCTACCGCGACGTCGCCAAGGTGCTCGACCACAGCAACACGAAGCTGCCGGCCGCCGGTGACCCGGCGCCCTCGCTGGCCGGGCCGCACTTCGAGATCAGGCTCGCCGGTCGGCAGATCGGCACCCGCAGCCGCGAATTCGCCTTCTTCATGGGCGACCATGCCGCGACCGGCGTTGCGGCGGAAGGATTCGAGCTGGCCCTGATCCGGTTGGGGAGCTCCGGCATCGGCACCAATCCCGGGCAGGTCATCTGCCGAGTGAGTGCCGGTGCCACGGTCCTGCAGGTCCCGACCCCGTCCGGGTCCGGCTTCGACACGCTGTTCGCCATGGTCGTGCCGGTCGGTGCGCCGCTCACCCTCACCGTCACCGACGAAGGTCGTGCCCAGAGCCTCGACCTGCGGACCGGCGCGCTCGGCCCGGACGCCGCCGTCGAGTTCCAGCAGTCCACGGCGCAGCCGCTGTCCGGTTCCACCACCGTCACCGGCACGGTCACCGCGTTCGGCCAGAGCCGTCCGTACACGATCGTGCTGACCCCGATCACCGTCAGCCGGATCATCTACGACCCCGCGATGCACTGGGCACCGGCGGGCCGCGCCTGGCTGCGGATCTCGATGCGATTCACCTCGAACTCGCTCTACGTCGACGGCCAGCGGATCCGGATGCCGTTCTACCTGCTGCAGAGCCTGGATCTGCCGACCGCGCTGGTGTTCACGCTGCCCGACGGGACTCGGGTGCCGGCGATGGCCGGCACCTATGAGCAGGATCCGGTGTTCGCGCCCAAGGAACCGCTGTTGCACGGCAGCTTCGAGGTTCCGGCCGGGACCCGCGTCGGCACCGTCACGGTCGCCCTGGGCGGCACTGTGACCGCCACGCCTGGTGGCTCCGGCGACGGCCGCCCCGACCGCACCCAGCGCGTCCGCTACGCCCCCACGCCCGCGACGGTCTCCGTGGCCGTGGCACTACCTGCCTGACGGCGCGAGCGGCAGTGGTCGGGGCGCCGTCGCAGTTTCGACCCCCTGACGTTGGTCTTCGGCTACGTGGCGGTTTCCGCGCTGGACCGGCCACCCGGAATCGCCGTGGTCAGGCCCGCGAATTTCGTCGACAATCGATGCATGGGAGTACGGGGATTTCTCGCACAACTCGCCGGGCTCACGGCGACGGTCGCGCTGTTCTGGATACTGCACGAGCAGTTCGAGGGCCGTTCCGCGGCCCGGCCGGCGCTCGTGCTCGGCGGTGCGCTACTTGCCTGGTGGCTCCTGCGCTCGGCGTTCACCGGCGTCGAGTGGCGGGTGCGGCTCGGCCGGCTCGCCACGGGCCTGATCCTGAGCGGCGGCGCGGTGTACTACGGCCGGGCCCCGCTGCGGTTCGACGTCGTGCTGCTGGCGCTGGCAGTGGCAATGCTCGCCGCGCGGGCACTGTGGTACGGCAAGGTTCCCTGGCGCGCCCTGATCGCGCTGTGGCTGGTGCTCGCGGTCGCCGGCCGATATGTCGGTCAGGCGCTCGCGCTGGTGGTGTTCTGGGTGCCCGACCGGCTCATCGGCCTGGTCGACGGCGGGCTCGGCGTGCTCGTCGGCGTCGTGGTCTGGCCGCTGTGGGCGGCGGTGCTGGCGTTCACGCTGGGCGTCTATCAGACCTACACGCTCGTCCGCGAGCGCACACCCACAGCGTGTCGACCTCGTGGGGATACGGCCCGACCACGCACACCGACACCACGGAGAACTGGCAGGAGCGAGTGGTGCAGGGCCCACCACCGGCGACCCACCTCCGCCCGCTGACGACGCTGGGATACACGGCTGGCGGCTGGAACACCAACTCGTCGGGCGCTGGCAGCTTCACGTCGATGTCGACGACGTCGTGGTCGACCGGCCGGTGGCACCACCGGGGCCTGCAGTTCCCCCCGGCCTATGTGCCGGTGTGGGCGGCCTCGCTGACGATGTTCGTGGGAACCGGCAACACTCGCGGATCATGACCGCGCGGTGGTGGCGACGGCCACTCCCGGGTCCGTTCACGCTGCGTACAAGTGATCACGGACTCGCTCGGGCGCGAAGTGCTCGGATCTGCCGATGAGCGAGAATCGATCATGTTCATTGGGTCACGAACCTGCAGGTGCTACGCATTCCATAAAGCTGGGTCGTAGCGGTGGTTCTTGGCGCCTTTGGCCAGCACCGTCCGCAACTGTGAGAGGTGTTCGGTGTCGGCTGGAAGGTGCAGGCGCTCCAGCAGCGCGAGCGCGTCCGCCGGTTGCAGGTCGCCGTAGAGCTCGTGATAGCCGTCCAGCAGGCCGAGGAAGACCGCCGGGTGGAGTTCGGTGACGGTCGCGACGGCCTGGAAGATGTGGTGTTTGTGGGTCCAGCGGATCGTGCCGGAGTCTTCCAGCACGTGACGGGCACGGTGGTGCAGCGGACCGTGGGCCAGTTCAGGCAGGCGACCGTTCGTGGCGAGACGGCGTACCTCGTCGCCTAGCAACGCGGCGAATGCGGCCTCTGCGGTCCTGCCGAGGAACCAGTACGTTCGTAGGGACAGCCGCAGGTGCTCGATCGGATCGGCTGCCTCCAGACGGGTTCGACAGCCGGCCCAGAAGGCGTCGATGACCGCTGGGTCGTCGTGGTCGTGGACGTAGCCGTTCAAGAAGATCATCACCTGGAACGAACCCGTCAGGTCCAGCAGGCCCAGCGCGGTGTGAACACGCTGTACACCACTTGATTCGTCGTCGTCCAGGATGCTGTACGCGCCCACCAACGCCACGTCGTCGTTCGACATCTCCGTCACGCCGGGCGGCTCACGGTCCAGCCACCGACCGGGGCCGAGCGGTGTTATCCCTGCCCCGGCAAGCCATTGCAGGGCCAGGTCCGCATCCGAGGTACGCACTCCGCGGAGTGTGCACACGTCCAAGCCAGATGTCCATGGAATACACGGCAAGGCCAACATCCGCATCTGCCGCGGCGGGAGTTCCGGCGCTCATCACAGTTGGTGACGCACCGTAGTACACGGCTGATTTTCTATCCCCAACGCTTATCTTTGAGCCTGCGGGCGACCTCGTCCAGAGGGCCGCGGTGTCGGCCCACCCCGGCCGTCACCGCTTCCAGGCCTGGCAGCACGGCGAGTCCGACCATGCGGCCGATGAGCGCCCTCCCGATCAAGGATGAAGCTCGGTTGGCCGGCGTGCCTGCTCACGTGCGTGACCGGTCTCGTCCCGGCGCCCGATCCGGTCGCCGTCACCGGCGTAGAGGGCCAGGATCGCCAGAACACCCGCGGCCGCGGCCGGGAAGACGGCAGGCTCCGAGGTCAGCAGCCAGTTGCTCGAGTCGCCTCGCGCGTCGGCCCAGGTGCCGCCGGTGCTGACGCAGATCCGCAGCCGGGTTCCGGGGCTCAGGTCGAGGCCGTATCCGTACAGGCCGATCCGGGTTCCGTCGTCGAGCCGGACGGTGAGATGTTCCCTGCTCCCGCCCGTCACCGAGGCGACGGTACAGGTGCCCGTGCGCACGATGTCCATGCGGAGCCGGCCGCACAGCGCGGTGAGGCCGTAGGCTGCCGCCGCCATCAGTACGCCCGCAAGCAGCAGGCCGGCCCGCGCCGGAGTCGGACGAAACGGCATGAAGGTCGACGGACTCCAGCCTCGGGCGTGCCTGGCCATGTACTCCCTCAAGACTCCGAGGCGGCGGCGAGGGCCGTCAGCCGGTGGTCCGGCGTGCCGTGCCATGCGGCGAAGCCGGCCTGGAGGCGTTCGAGCTCCTGACAGGTGCCGATCCGGGCGCGGTGCTGGGGCTGTTCGGCGTAGTGACGGATGACGGGGGCAAGGAACGCCGAGTCCACGGCCAGATGGTACGGCGACAGGCGGAGGGTGCGCGTCCGACCGTCGGAGCGAGCAACCCCAGCGCCACGCCGAGCCCGCGGGGCTCGATCCGCCACGACAGCGGTTGCAGCACGAAGCTGTCGAAAACCCCCGCCCCGAACGCTCCCGCCCCGAGCACCGTGGCCAGGACCCTCACCGATACGGCCGACACCCGACGCAGCCTAGACATCCACCACGGCACCGGCGTCATCCAACCGGCCCGACATCCGCACATGCCGCGACCGGCGCGGTGCTGATCGCCGCAGCTCGCACGATGTAACGACGCATGACTGAAGCACCTACTTGACACTGCCAGCACGATGGAGGCGTGCTGACCGCTGGGATCGACGAGGTAGGTATGGGCTGTATTGCAGGACCGGTCTATGCCGCCGCAGTCGTGCTGCCCGCCGATCACGGCATCGTCGGCCTTCGCGATTCGAAGAGGATCAGTGCGGGCAAACGTGAACAGCTGGCCGTCCAGATCCGCCAACGCGCGCAGCTCTTCGCCGTTGCAAGCGCGTCCGTCGAGGAGATCGACACACTGAACATCCTGTCCGCGTCCTGGACTGCGATGGCGCGGGCTGTCGCCCTGTTGGACCCGCGGCCGACGCTGTGCCTCGTTGACGGCGCCCATGCCCCGAAGCTGGAGGTGGCCGAGGTAAGAGCGGTGCCTGGCGGTGACAGAACAGAGGAGGCGATCATGGCTGCCGCCATCCTGGCAAAGGTTGCCCGTGATGCTGAGATGGTTCGCTTGGACGCGCTGCACCCCGGCTATGGATTTGCCAAGAACAAGGGCTACGGCGCGTCGGCGATTGCGGCTCTGAACGCACTCGGTGTCTGCCGACCGCATCGCCGGACGTTTGCACCTGTCCGATCTCTCTTGAGTGGCTGACGGCGTACTGACCGCCCCAAGCTGCTCGCCGCCAACCTGATCTGCCGCGTCTGGTGCGCGAAGGCCAGCTGGAGTTCGTCACAGCGGGCGACCGGAGCTCCCGTCGTCGGTAGCCTGACATGCTTGATATGCAGGTAATCCTCCTTCACCTTCAGCATGTTGATGCTGGTAGGTCGGGCA
>NZ_JBHSIU010000032.1:0-17421 GCF_042653625.1 Dactylosporangium cerinum
AACACCCAAAACCGGCATCCACCATCACCCAATGCCGAAAATTATGACAAAGCACTACTAGGACCGTAGCTGGGCCGTCACGGCCCGTGGCGAACGGTCAGCGGCATAGCGGATGTCTCCACCCTGGCAGTAGCTTGCACAAACCCTCTGGCGAGTCCATCAATCGAGTCGTTGGAGCGCTTGAGCCACCCGTTCGTTGAATCGCTCGTACAGTTCATCGAGGCGGAGATTCGACTGCTTGGCCTTGTCCAGCGTCGGAGCCCAGACGAGTTCCCTCGCGACGGCGCGGGTTTCGTGCGCGAGTGCCCGCAGATCGCTATCGAAGACTCGAGCGCGGGCGACCTGTAGCCGGATCTCGGCGTCTGACCATCCGACTGCGGTCGGCGTCTCCCATTGTCGCGCCGGCCAGTCGGATGTTGAATCCATCCGTTCCAGCTGTCGATCCTGCTCGTCGTACACGGCCTTGATCATGTCCGCCGCTGCGTCCTGAAGGGCTGTGATGCTCTCGCGCTGGAAGGCGTTGCGTCGTGCGCGGCTCGCCTCGGCACGTTCATGGTCACGTGCCTCGCGTTCACGTCTGCCGGCCAGTTGTACCTGGTACACGGCGACGACGGACGTCGACACCGAACCGAGGAGAACACCGACGAGCCCGAAAACCGCCTCAGCCGCCATGTCTTGATTCTGAGGCAAGGCGAAGATCTTGATCTGGGCGGCCGCGCGGGCGTGGGTCTGATCTTCAGCGACACCAAGATCACATGCACTCCATTCGGCGCGAGCGCGCGCCGCTGCTGCGGCTCGACGCACCGGACCTGCCGTCACGAAGCTTGGCGATCTCCGAGTTGACTGCCGCGCGAGACCTGCGGCAGATGCGCGCCCCGCGCGTCTCGTCACTCCCGTGGCGTATCGGCTCCGCGCGACGACGTGCGCCAGATCTCGCGGAACCGAACGTCGATCGCTTCGACCTCGGCCACGTACCAGGCCGCCTCGGCCCGTACCACCGAATCGACAATCACCCGGCCGAGAAACCGCCGAATCCAATAGTCGTTGTCGAGCTCGTCCGCCCATTCCTCGTCGTAGTAGCCCTCGGCCAGATCGTCCACGAAGCGCCGCCACCCGTCGAGGCACGCCGCCGGCGTCAGACCGGCCCGCCCCTGCTCTGCAGCGATGGCGTTGAACCGCGCAACGAAGCCCCCGGCCGACATCCGCCGATCCTACGATCGTGCAGTCGGCTCCGCCTGCTGGGTCAGACCGCCATGTCGCCCGCCCGACGCCGGACCGGTCAACCCAACTGCCGGATCAGATGCACGCACATCGGCTTGAGGGCACCGGCCGGAAGGACATTGCCGACGCGAGCATGACGGACTGTGACGGCTCCCGAAGATCGACGCACACGCTCGGCGGCAGATCAGTGAGCGGAAGCCGCCGGTTGTCAACGGTCGACGAACCGGACCGTACGGCGTTTACTCTGGACAGGCGCCGAGCGGCGACCCCGATTCGTGAGGTGCATCCTGGGCATTTCCACCGCTTGGCTCGTGATGGTCGCCTGGAGCCCAACAGGGCAGCTATACAGATGGAGAATGAGCGAGAGGATGCCGCAAGGTGCCGAGTCAAGTGTCAAACCAGCCGAAGAAGCATCACTTCGTGCCCCAGTTCCTGTTAGAGCTCTTTGCCGACCGGCAACGGAGGCTGACTGTCTACCGACTTAAAGCGACCGGCCCACATATTGCGTCAATTAGGGACGTTGGGCACAGGAACTTAGGGCACACGATTTATATGCCCGGCCGAAATCCTGATCACGAAACCCTCGAGAAGGGGATGTCTGAGATCGAGGGCGCAGCGGCCAGCGTAATTCGGGATCTGCTGGCGAGCCGAAAAAGTGAGCTATCACCAGAGCATAGAGAAGTGCTATCTTGGTTCATCGCCTTGCAGTGGCAGCGCCATCGCATGCTACTCGATCTTGTTAGGGTGAAAGTGCTACAGGATCACCCAATGCAGCCTACGGATCCGGAGTACGAGTATGCGACTAAGTCGCTTGGACTTCATGCCATACTGACGAACGTCATCTGGCCATGGAAGAACCGAAATGACCCGATGTGCAGACCCAAGGAGCGATGGAACCACATCGTTAGTCGACTCGAGCCGATGTTTTGGAAAACGCTTCGCCCGCGTGCGCCGTCGCTGCTAGTGGGTGACACCACGGCATGTCTTTCGGGAATTGCAATCGGGAACGACTTCGATCTTCCGGTCGCCTATGCGAATCACGGCATCGGTTTAGGGTTCGAGAATTTCCAGCGACTCACCGCCCCTCTTGCTCCGACGCTTGGGCTGGTCATCTCTCGAAGCGAGGACGATGCCAGAAAGATCACGTCTCGTGCAATGAACCGATTTACTGTAGGAAACAGTCGGGAGTTCGTCGCGCATTCTCCCGAGTGGCCCAATGCTGCTCCAAGCCTATTTGGCGCAATGGTTGACGAGCTCACAACGCAACGCTGGCTGGCGCAACACATCTTCCCGGGCCTTCGAGCGTAGGCTGTACCAGCTTGCGCAACGCGTAACGGAGTGTTGGCGCGTATGGCCACTCTCGAACGCAATCTCATCGGCAAAATCGTGAGCAGCGGCTACGTGCCGGAGTCCATGTATGCGGCGAGGATGTAGTTGGGGTGTCGGTCGAGGTTGTTGTGGGCCCGATCGTGGCACATGGTGGTGCGTAGGTCGGCGTGGCGGGCGGCGATCTGCACGTCGCGGAGGCTGACGCCGGCGTCGAGCATGGTCGTGACGAACGTGTGGCGCAACATGTGCGGTGCATTCGCGGCGTGCCCTTACGTGGTTTCGCTGCTTACTCGTAAAAACTGTGGATTACATGGCCGACCTCCGCTTCTCTCAACCGCCACTCGCGGCCCGCGTCAAATCGTTCGCCGAACTCGATGAGGAAGTCGTCAACCATTGCATCACTCGGCGGAACGGCAATGCTGTGGGATAAAACTATGTGGGCTATGAACGCGTGCATCTGCCTGTTTCCCCAGTCAACACTGTTACCGACACACAGGAGCGCATCGCCGCCGTAGCCAGTTTCGTAGGTAATGCGCCCGTAGCTGTCGCAATCCGGCGATGAGGACTGGCACAGGTCGACGTAGCTGCCGCAATAGAAACCCTCGCCGCCGGCTGGGTGCAGGCGAGCTGGGGAATTGTCGAACGGCAGGGTCAGGCATTCGATATTTGCCTTCGCCGCTCGCAAGGAGGCGGTCTTCGTGAACCCGCTGTGGCTAACTATCCGTGCCCCGGAGGCGTTCAGGTCGTCGATTGTTCCTACAAGCCGATCGACTACTCCGACATCCACTGGTCTAATTTGATGCTTGCATTCGACGATCTCGCGCGTTCGGGGAAGCCAGATGTCCACCTGCCGGAAATGGCGACCTAATGAATCGACTAACTTCACGTCTAGCTCGAACCTCGTACGAGGATCACGGTCAGTAAGATGCTGCATCACTTGGCGCTCATAGCTTTTACCGCTCAACTTCAAAACCAAGTGTCGCCATCCTATTCGGCTAGCCTCCACGAAGATGTATCTAGAAGTTTACGTGGTCCGAACCATCCCACCCAGGCGTCGAGCAAGATCCGCTGCGCGCTCATCGGCAGATCCGGTAGCCGTCCCTTCATCGGCTTCCGCTACCCAACGTAGCTATGACACGGCTCGACGGCGGATCAACTTACGATCCGCCGCCCTGACTGTCCGCGGCCAGCGCCGCGACCTGCTTCCAAGTGGGTCCGAAACTCACCGACAACGACCAAGGGAACGTGACGCGCATGGGCTCGGAGGTCACGTACATCCGGACCCAGTTCTCACGGACCGAGCCAAGCCCTGACACGTCGACGACGCCGGACGGTCAGCGAATCCACGCGATCGTGCCGTGGTCGAGCACGACGTGGCCGCCGACCGTGAACTGCTCCGTGGCTTCGGCGTCGGTCCAGCGGCGAGGTTCGACGAGGTCAAGGCTCCACCGATATCGGACGGTCGCTGCGCCGGGTGTGGCAGTTCGGACCGTGACGATGCCAGTGTCGTCGACATTGAGGGAGATGGCCGGGTACCGGTCGATGGTCCACGTCGGTGCCGTGAGGATGGGGGTACGGACGCTGTGGCGGAACGGGCAGTCGAACGGGGTACCGAGTGAACTGTCGGTGTCCGGTGCCAGGTCGTGCAGTGCGGCGCAGCCGTCGATACGCGCGCGGATCAGCTGCTGAATCTGCTGCAGCGCGTCTGTCCGGACCGTCGGCTTCACGGTGACGGCGGCTGGCTCGATGCCGCCGGCGACGGTGACGGTCACGGTGGCGGCTTCGAAGAGCAGGTCGCCGGCGGCGGTGACGGTGTATGCCCCTGGCGGCGCCCAGATCTGCCGGGCGCCCGGTTGGTCGTCGGTCGTGACCGGGTTGGGTGTGACCTCGACGCCGGCCAACCGGAGATGCTCGTAGGCGGAGCTGCGCAGGTCGAGATCACCGCCGGGTTCGTCCTTGATCAGCCATACGTGGCCGAGGAGCCCTTGCCGGTAGCGGACGACCGTGATCGTTTCCTTGTATGTGGTGCCGCTGATGGTGTAATCCACGACGACGTCGCGGGTCTTGCCGTAGATGGTGCTGCTGTCGCGGCCAGACCTGATCTGTACCTGTTCAGGTGGCTGATAGCCGTGCATGAGCCCGGTCGGGGTACACAGGGGACTGCCGTCACACCTGGCAAGCCCGCTGAGGCGGGCACCGTCGCGGGCGGTGAGAGCAGCGAACAGCTTCCGGACCACCTCTTCCGGCGAGTCGGTCGGGCCGAGCCCGGAACACCGCACGAAGACGGCACCCACCAGCACAGTGACGACCGCGGCAGCGACGAGCCGGCTCCATCGGCCGGCGCGTCGGCGTCGCCACCGCGACCACGGCGCCGCCGACGCGCCCGGCGCGCGGCCGATCCCGGTCGCCGGCGCGGGACGCTGGATGACCAGGACCGGGGGATCGACGTCCGGCAGCACCGGGTACCCGGCCGGTCCGTACGGAACCAGGACCGCGGAGTGGCTGGTCTCAGGGGTCACCGGTGGTCTCCTTGCCTGCTCGAGATGCGTGCGGCGCTCGATGCGGCGACGTGCTCGTCCAGGAGCTCCCGGTACAGCTGTTCGGTGGCCGGCTCCGGCTCGGTGCGCAGCTCCGCGAGGTGTTCGGTGAGGGCGGCCATGCTGCGCCGCACACCGTCGTAGTCGCCGGTGGCGGCCTGCCGGGCCATCGCTGCCCGGTACAGCTGTTCGGTGTGCGGGGCCAGGCCGATCGCCCGCCGCAGCAGCTGCAGCGCCAGGTCCGGGTCCGGCTCGAGGCCGGCGAGGTGCAGGTAGCAGTCGACGAGATGCCGTGCTGTGCGTTCCCGGTGCACCGGCAACCAGGTCGTGGACGGGCCGTCCGGGAGACGGTCGGCGAGGTCACCGCGGTGCAGCCCGACCGCGTCGCGCAGCAGCTGGTCACGGCCCGCCGGATCGTTGGTGCGCAGCGCTGCGGCGTCAAGGAGGTCGTGGAACTGCCACAGGTCGACCTGGACGCGGTCCGGGTCGAGCCAGTACCGGCCACCGCCAGCGGAGGACTCCGCGGTGCGGCGCACCACGTCGACGCCGGCGGCGTCCTGCAGCGCTCGGCGAAGTTCCGACAGGCTGGTCGCGAAGCGTTGTCTGGCAGAGCTGGTCGGCACGTCCGGCCAGAGGGCCTCTTTGAGGTCGTTGCCGGTGATCCCGTCGCGGTGCACGGCGAGCAGGACGAGCAGGTGCACGCTGGCGGTGCGCCGCACCTGCACTGCGGTGAACGTGCCGTCGGGGCGGGGCAGCAGCACCTGGACCGGGCCGATGACGCCAATCAGCAGCCGACGCGGACGCTGGGCGTCGACCGGCGGCTGATCGGGCCACGGCACCTCGGTCGACGCCGCCGCGGTCACTGGCCACGTCGCCGCTGGCGTGGCCGGTGCGGCAGCACGGTCGTCAGCGTTGGCGGTTCGGGACCGCATCGCGGTGGCGGTCTGCCGCAGCGTGGACAGTAGCGCCCTGGCGGTGGGCAGGTTCAGCGTCGCCAGCCGCAGCTGTGCAGGCCGTGCAGCGGATGCCGGCAGGGCGTCGGTGACGACGCCCTCGGCGTCGACAGTCCACGCCGTCCGGCCGGATCGTCTGCGTCCGTCGACGACCGTGACCTGCAGGCGGAGCGGGACCCGCACGGACGCGGCAGTGGCGATCGGGTCGCCTGCCAGCGCGCCGGTCACGATCGACACGATGGGCGTGCCGATGTCGGAACCGGGCGACACCTTTTCGGCAGCGGCCACCACGGGTGAGATGCCCGCATCCAGATACAGGCCCGGTACCGCGGGTACAGCACCGAACAAGGTCCGAGCGGCGCCCTCGTTCATCACCACCTGAGCCGCGTCGCCCCGGGCCACGCTGCCGGTCAGGATCGCGACGATCAGCCCACGGGCGGCGTTGAGCGCCCCGTCGCCGGCGAGGTCGACACCGTCGCGGGGCAGCGCAGTCAGGTCCAGCCACCGCGCTCCGACGACACCAATGACCACCGACCTCTGCTCGGCGCCGTCGAGATCCGGCACCGCGGTGTCGAGGTCAGGTAGCACGTCGAGGGCGGCGAGCGTCGGATCGACCGGGAGCAGATCAGCGTCGTACCGGTCGGCGCGACCTGGCGGGCGCGGCTGGTAGGTGCGGCGGCGTTGCGCCCACAGCAGGGCGCTCACCGCGGCGAAAGCGGCGACGACCGGCACCGGCAGCCACCCGCCACGCACCTGGACCCCCGCCGCGCCGTAGTCCACCGCTGCGGACACCTCGACCGCCACCGGCGTCGCGGCCTCGGCCGCCGACACCACCGGGGCGTTCTGCTGCTGGCCGCGTGACGGCGTCGACGGTGCTGCCGGCCGCGGTGCCGCAACGTCGGCAGCGACAGCCAACGGTTGCGCCGGCGGAACAGCCACCGCCGCGCCGCGGCCGGTGACCGCGTCGACGAGCAGCACCGCTGAACCGGCCGCAGCGGTGACCGCCGTATGCAGCGGCACCGGCAGCCGGCGACCAGAGCGGTGTGGCCGGCGGACGGCGTCGACGATGTCGAGGATCGTGGTGGCCAGCAGCCACAGCCACATCACCCAGCCAAGGAGCAGCCCGGCGACGAATATGCCGAGGGCGCTGAGGGGTTCGTTGACCAGCGCCGCCCAGTCCGGTTCGGACTGCCACAGCCCACGGGTCGCGAGGGTCAGCACCCACGGCAGCGCGACGAGCGCTGCCACGACCAACCAGAACACGACCACGGCACGCGCCGCCCGCAGGGTCAGCCGCCAACCCGCACCTCCGGCGCCCCGAACCCTGCTCATCGCCGCTCATCGGTCGTCGTCGACCACACAGACGGTGCCTGCAATCCCGGACCACTGCCCAAGATGCTCGGCGGCGCCCCGCGCGATCCGATCGAGGCCACGTCCGCCGCCCCGGATAGTCCCCGCAGCGCCGATCCCGTCGACGCGGCCGTCGGCCGCAGCACCGTGTGCGCCAGCGCCGACACGGCACGCCACAGCCACCACCACGTCACGACAGCCGCGAACCCGACCGCGATCAGCCCGGTGGTCCGCCACGTCAACGACACCGCCGTCAAACCCGCCAACGGCAACATCACCGCCACCCGGAGCCAGACCCGCCGTATGACCAGAACCGCGACGGCCGCCCCCACGAATGCCCCGCCCAGCCGGCCGGTCACACCGATGATCTCGTTCGACGTTGACGTATGCCGCTCCAGCCACAACCGAAGCTCATCCAACATGAGCGGCGACCCGGTCCCGTCGTAGCCGATCAACGTCGCGCCCGCGAGCACCAGCGCCACCGCAGCGACCGGGAATCGGAACCACACCGGCCACGAACCGCCCGGCGACGGCGGATCAGGCCGCCACCACACCACGCCAGCAGCGACCAGCACCGCCACCACCACCGGCAGCGCGGCCAGGACCGACCACCGCAACATCGGACCCGCCGGCACGTCGAAGTACCCGACACCGAACACCCCGTACCCCGCCGCGACCACAGCACCGAGCACCGCACCACCGGCCAACGCCACCGCATACAACCGATGCCGCAGCCGATCATCGGCCACCACCTCGAACCGCAGCGTGCCCAACCACGACGCCCCAGCCACCGTCGCCACGACCGCCAACACCGCTGCGAACGCCAACCCACCCCAATGCCCCAACACCATGCCGGGCACGATCGACTGCCGCGGACCGTACCGCTCCGCACCCACCACGAACTGCCCGAACAGCCCGATCGACCCGACCGCCGCCAGCACCACTCCAGCAGCACCACCGGTCCCCGCCGCAGACACAGCGGCAGACTCGCCCGGCAAGGTAGCGACGGGCGCCTGGACCGCACCGAACACAGCAGCCGCCTCGGCGTGCGTCACCATCACCGGCCGCACACCGAGCCCGGCAGTCAACGCGTCGGCAATGACCGGAAGCCGAGCACCACCACCGACACACACCACCCACTGCACCTGCTCGGCCGTCACATCAGCCGCTGCGACCGCCTGCCGGGCCGCATCGACCGCACCAGCGACGACCGCGCCCACCGCCTCCCGCAGATCCGCTACACCGAACAACGCCGGCACCGTACCCACCTGCACCTGCACCACCGGCGCGACCGACAACGCCTCCTTCGCCAGCCGCGCCCGGTCCAACGCCTCAGCCGTTGGCAGTCCGATCACCGCCGAACCGGAGCCGGCGCCGACTTCGGAGTCGGCTGCCATGTCGGCGCCGCTGCCGACATGAGGGTCTGCTGGTACTGCGGTGAGCGCTGCGGCGATCGCGGCGTCCATGGCGGCACCACCCACTGATTGGGCATGGATCGTGGCGAGCGTCTCGAACCCGTCTGGGGTCCGTGTCACAACACTGGCGGCAAACCCGGCCCCGAAATCGCATACCAGCACGCAACGACCGACCGGGATGTCGACGCCGCCAGCTGTCAGATGCCAGGCGACCGCCAACGGCGCCGCGATCAACTCCGCGTCCGCCATGCCGACCCGGTCCAGCGCGGCTCGCAACGCGGTCCGCCGCCGCGGTCCCCAACCCGCTGGCACTACGATCCGCACCGCGCCTCGGCCTGCAGCGGCAGCGTTGGGAACCCGCGACCGGACCGCACTGAGCAGGGCAGCCACGATGTCAGCAGTGTCGATGCGGACACCGTCGACATCCACAGCGTCGTGCGTCAGCTGCGCCATCGGGTCAGAGACCCATCCCCGCGGACGGTGCGATGCCCGCTGTTGCGCCACAGCACCCACAGAGAGAATGCCGTCGCCGCCAACGTATACGCGGGAGTCCAGCCACGGCAGGTCATCGAACCGCACGACCGTCACCGCCCCGTCGGCGGCGGCTGTCGCAGCCTTGACCCGGCTCGAACCCACATCAACCCCAAGGGCCACAGCAGTCACATCGGACATAGAAGGATTCTTACGTATCGAAGCGACACACGGTGACCCTTCAAACACAAATAGATTCACTATTTGTGCACAGGAGGCGCCGGACCGACCGCAGGCCGATCCGGCCGCGATCCTGCTCAGGTCGCACCCGACACCTCCTGGGAACAGGTGTTCCGGACGTTGACCACCAGGTGACCTGCTCCGTCGGCTCGGGGACAACATCGCCGTGGTACCCGCGGCGATGGTCTGATCGGGTGCACCCTGCGCGTGATGGGACGACACCTCCAAGCGTCGGCACGGCGGGAGCACCCCCGCGCTTGCGGGGACGACCTCGGCACCCTTGACCTGGGGGTCAAGGGGTCGTGGGTTCGAATCCCGCCGTCCCGACAGCGCAAGGGTTTTCGCAGGTCACAAGCCTGCGGGAGCCCTTTTTTCGTGTGTGAGCAGTTCGCCTGAGTCGAGCACGCCGCTGTTGGACCCCTTGACTCGACGGGTGACGAGATGCCCCTGCTCAAGATCGAAAAGCTCACTGAAGGTCTCGCCGGTGACTGGCCCGGACTGTACCGTGCCAGAACTGTATTTCAGGCTGTGAGCTGGGGCTTTGTCGGGTGGATCAAGCGGCCCGGCGATACTCGTTGATCACGCCGCCCAGGACGCGGCGTCGGCGGATCGGCTTGTCGATCGCGATGACCATGCCGGGGTCGTGGTCGGGTGGATGCTGATCCAGGCTCTGGTGGGGCCGGTGCCGGTCGAAGTGGTCCTCGTAGTCGTGCAACACGGTGCGGGCGTGCTGTTCGTTGTAGATCAATACCCGGTCGGTGCACTCGGCCCGGACACTGCGCACGAAGCGTTCCGCGAAGGCGTTTGCTCGAGGCGTCCTTGGTGGGGTCTTCACGACCTGGATGCCTTCGGCGGCGAACACGGCGTCGAAGGACGCGGCGAACTTGGCGTCGCGGTCGCGGATGAGAAACCGGAACCGTGTCATACGGTCGCCGAGGTCCAGCACCAGGTTCCGGGCCTGTTGAGTGGTCCACGCCGCGGTCGGGTGGGCGGTGACGCCGAGGATGTGCACCCGTCGGGTCGTGATCTCCATGACGAACAGCACGTACAGGCGTCGCAGCGTGATGGTGTCGATGTGGAAGAAGTCGGTGGACAGCAGTCCGGACGCCTGAGCGCGCAGGAACGTCCGCCAACTGGTGTCGATCTCACGTGGGGCGGGGCCGACCCTTGATCGGGCGAGGATGCGGCGGATGGTGCCGGCGCCGATGCGGTGGCCGAGGCCGACGAGTTCGCCTTGGATGCGCCGGTGTCCCCAGCCGGGATTCTCCCGGGCCAGGCGCACGATCAGGTCACGGACGTCGTCGCTGATCGGTGGTCGTCCAGGCCGGTTCGGGTGAGTCCAGTGCCGGCGGACCAGCCGGCGGTGCCAGGCCAGCAGGGTAGCCGGGGTGACGATCCGATGCGTCCACGGTTCCCTCGGCAGCGCCCGGACCAACGCGGACAGCACCGCTCGCTCCGGCCACGACAGCCGCGGCCGACCGACCTGCCGCCGCAGCACCGCCACCTCGTGGCGCAGCACCAGCAACTCGGCGACCATCACCGACTCGCTCCGCGTGGCCTGCGGCAACCAGCCGAACACCCGCACCGCACTCAGGTACAACAGCCGAACAAACACGCCTACCATCCTGCGCTGCTGTCGCGAAACAACAGCTCACACCATGTGCGACGAGTTTTGGCACGGTACACACCTGCTCGAACAATCCACCGATCCGGCCGTGCTGATCCACCAGCAGCGTCACCACGTCACATCGCTCATCCGCACTCACCCGGACCGCCCCCCGTCGGGCACCGGCTAACCACACCCCTGCAAACTATCTCGTTGCACGCTCGGGAGGCGTTCCCGCGGCGCGCACTCGCGCGCTGATGCAGAACAACGTGGTGATGAGCTGTAGGTCGTCATCGATGAAAAGCCATAAACTTGTCCGAGCCATCCTCAACCGGACTCGACCAAGTCCCTGGCGTCACCCACCACGACGACGATCGCGCAGACAGCCGCTGCGCGAGTGACCCGGCCGGCACATGCCATCACTGGCGTCGCCCGTAGCGCCATGCGGCTTCCCCGCGCGCTCAGCCTGGCCGCCAGCACCGTCGCGCCTTCAGCGGGTTAGCAAACCATCTGCGACGCTGCAGTCTTGACGTTACTCCGTGTAGCCGAGGTCGTTCAGCGCCAGGGCTGGCTCCGGCCGAGCGTCGTCGACGTTGTCGCATGCGCCCGGGTGTACGGCTGCCGCCAGCACTGAACCCAGATCGACCACAGCCGAGACACGGGGCTTGGCCGGGCCGCGAATGGGTAGTGTCCCGCCAGCCACATGAGCGGGATAACGACCGCAGGAATGCGGTGACCGGGCCACACGTGGGGAAGAGGACGCCGTGGCGATTCAGGAACGCTTCAGCCTGCGCAACCTATACCTGTATCTGGTCTGCCTGATCACGCTCGTGATCTCGATCTTCGCCGCGGTGAACATCGTCCGCAGCGCGGTCGAACTCTTCTACCCCGATCCTGGGTACTACATCCAGGCGCCCATGAAGGACCCGAGCATTAGCCCCGAGGAGCAGGAGCGCCTCCACCGGGCGGCGCAGGACTCGCAGCAACGCCAGTCCGTACTCGGCGTGATCAGCTCCGGCGCGCTGCTGCTGATCGCCGGTCCCGTCTACGTCTACCACTGGCGCCGCATCCAGGCGGAGCTGCCGTCGCGGCAGACACCGCTGGAAGGGCCGCACCCCCCGGCGTGAGCATCGCCGCCACAGGGGCAGCCGGCGGGAGGCGCGCCGCCGCGCTGCGGGTATGCAGCGCACTGCCGGGGAAGGCGCGTTGTTAAGCCGACAGACACGACGAGGTGAGGCTCATGACCACGATGCAGCAGGACATGGTGGATCTACTCGTAGATCAGCACCGCGACACCAAGGATCTGTTCAACAAGGTGGCCGCCGCGAAGGGTTCCACGCCGTCGCGCGCTCTTCGACGACCTAGTCAGGTTTCTGGCGGTGCACGAGAGCGCGGAGGAAGTCGTGGTGCATCCTGCTGCGCGCAAGCGGATCGCCGCGGGCAACGAGGTGGTGGAGCGTCGACTGCGGGAGGAGAACGAGGCCAAGGACGCGCTCGCCGAACTGTACGACCTCGGGGTGGACCACCCCGAGGTCGACGGCAAGTGGCGGCGCTGGCCGCGTTGGTGCTCGCGCATGCCGGCAACGAGGAGTGGGAGGAGTTCACGGCCTTATGCGACAGCGTTTCGCGCGAGGAGCTGCTGCGGATGGCCAATTCGCTCGAGGCGGCGGAGCAGGTCGTATCGAACGGCCGCATGCCATGACCAGCGAATCGGCGATCGTCGACCTGATCGCTGGCCCACCCCCAGCGGTATTCGACCGGATCCGCAACGCTCTCGATGAATGGCGTCAATCGCACAACAATGTACGACAAGCGGTACGCCGCAAGGGAGGTCGCGATGGACGAGCACTTCGTGTGGATGACAACGCGCCGGATCAAGGCGGGCACATTGGCCGACTTCGAGCGGATGTGGCGACCCAGCCAGCACCCGGAGGGCATGCGGCGCGCCTACGCTTACTGGTCGGATGACGGACTTGAGGTAGTCGGCGTCTCGTTCTGGGATTCAAGGGAGTCGTGCGACGCCTGGCGTGTGTCCGAGGTGGAAGCGAATCGGCGCGAGGCGATGGCTCCTTACGTCGTCGAGGAGCGGGAGGCGTTCTACCGCGGCCGCGAGCTCGCCGTGCCGGCGCGATGACCGAACCCGTCGCGAACCGGACCCGCGCTACGGCGCGGCGTACCGGCCACGCCGTGCGCCCCGGGCCCGACCCGGCCGGCTGCCGACCGATCCAGATCGACTGCCCTGGCGCTGTCCGTCTCGGGTGCGCGAGGCTTCCGCCCCCGAGAACCCGAGGTAACGGCCACGCGGACGCCCGGGTCTCCCAACCAAGTTTCTGATCTTGGAATGTTCCGGGGTCGGCGTTGGTCCAAGTGCGGATCTTGGACCCCAGAGCTCTTGCGGCTCACCCGAGTTGGGCGACGCGCAGGCGAGCCGTCACGACAGCACTATGTTCGTGGCTGCCGAGCTTGAGGAACTGCTCGTGCGTCAGGTCGACGTCGGCGTGGCCGACATGAAAGTAGCGACCGAGGACGAGGTAATCAGCACACTCGTCGTCGTCGAACGCGCCACGGCCTCGAACTGCCGCACGGGCGAGGATCGCGAGCTGCTCCTCGTGTACGGGGCGGCGGAGTCGGTCGTCGTCGCCGACGCGCTTTGCAGGGCGTCGGAGCTGGCAACCGCCAGCTCGACGTGACGCGGCGCGGGAGGGTTCCACGCTTGTCCAGGCGGGTGGTTGCCACTGCGCCCGACACGCGGGGCCAGACGTTCGAACGGATGTTCGATACACTCGAAGGGCGAGTCGCTGCCGGTTCGCACGAGGCATGGTCGGCAGCAGGACTCATGATGCGGCGGCGGCCGAGCGACGTGAGGCGGCGCTGGCGGAATGGCACGCCGCCGCGGTTTCCGGTCAAGGTGACCCGAGACGGGGATTCCGCCTTGGAGCGCCCAACCACCAGGCACTCGCCGCCCACCTTACGCGCGGCGACACCGGTCCGGATCAGGCAGCCTCACCAAGATCGGCACCGACCGTGTGTCGCCCAGCACGGCGCTATCCGGGGCCGCGCGTAGCGCGGCCTGCGGCTGGGTGTCGGCGACGTAGGCGGCGTTCAGAGCTGTTCCGCACCGCCGTGCCAGCGTCGGCGGCATCGTCGGCGTTTCCAGGAGGGACCGGACGAGGTCGGGGTCGACGACGACCTCCCCAGCGTGGACCCGCCAGATCGCGGCGAGCAGGGTTGACCGGTCGAGCACGCGGTCCTTGAGCAGGTACCCGATGTGGGTGGGCCCGCCGGTGAGCAGCTCCATCGCGTACGGCGCCTCTCCGTACTGGGACAGCACCAGTACGGCCGTCGCGGGATGCTCGCGACGCAGCCGCTGGGCGGACTGTATCCCTTCGTCGGTATGGGTCGGCGGCATCGGGATATCGACAATCGCCATGTCCGGGACCGTCAACGCGACGGCGCGGATCAGGTCATCCCGGCGGCCTTGGCCACCGAGACGTCCTGCTGCTGATGCATCTGGCATCCGTTGACGCCGACGGCGCGCTGGTCGGCCTGCGAATGGTGTCGATGCAAACGAGGCGCATGCGGCTGCGCCGCGCCACATCTGAAAAACGCTGCGTGGCTGCGGGTGGTCCTCGACTCCGTCAGCGGCGGATTCGGCGTACGGATCGACGCCGCTGCGGATGGCATGTTCGCGCGCTGCGCCGGGAATGATCGCAGCGAGCACCTGTATGACGTACGGGTTTATCACCCCCGACGAGAGCGGCAAGGACCTGTTCGTGCACCACAGCGCGATCGGCGATGCGGGTTTCGCAGCCTGGAGGAGGGGCAGCGGGTGGAGTACGACGGCCCGGGATCCCGAGCCTGACCAGGCCCACCACGTCCGACCAACCAGGCAGCGGCCCGCGATAGCGGGCTAGCTCACTTCCGCTCGCGGAGGAGCGCGTACAGCCTGCAAGACATCACGACGCCGGACCCCGAAGACTGCACGATCCTGCAGCCCGGCACGCGCACGCAAGGCGGACAGCAGTCCGGGCACCCGGCGTCGACCCGGACCGCGGTGGACGGCGGCCCGCCCGCGGCACGTCGACTGGGACGCACAGCCTGACCCCCAAGGAGGCGACGATGCGGGCCAAGGACTTCATGACCAGGCCGGTGTACACGGTGCGGCCCACCGACACGGTCGAACACGCCGCCGCGCTGCTGGCCGACAAGAAGATCACCGCGGCGGCCTGTGCTCAACGAGGCCAACGAGGTCATCGGCATGGTCAGCGAAGGCGACCTGCTGTGGCATCGGTTGCTGGCGGACCCCACCGCCCACCTTTGGCGCGCCGCCGGCGGCGACAGCGAAAAGCGCCCCGGGACGGTCGCCGAGGTGATGTCCACACCTCCGGTCACATTCTGGCCGCAAGCCGACATCGCCGACATCGCGGAGTCGATGCTCCACCACAACGTGCGCAGCGTACCCATCCTCGACGGCGCCTTCGACGACGACACCGAACGCACCGTGGTCACCATCATGGCCCGCACCGTGCCCGGCGTCGCCGCCGTGCGGCTCGGGCGGTGAACGACCAACTCACGGAAGGGAGACACGCGATGTCACTCGCCGAACGAACGGTTTTCGACCGCGCCGTCCACACCTCCAACACCTGGCTCACCGACGTCGCGACCGCACTCGACACCGACGACATCCGCTTCGCCCACCGGGTGCTGCGGGCATGGCTGCACGCGCTGCGCGACCGGCTCACCGTCGACAGCGCCGCGAAGTTCGGAGCACAACTACCCGAGCTTCTCCGCGGCATCTACTACGACGGCTGGGTTCCGAGCAAGGCGCCCATCAAGTACGGGTCCGACGAGTTTTCGCTTCGGTTCGCTGAAGAAGCCCGGATCGCCACCAAGGATGTGCGGGGCGCCATCAGCGCGACGACTCGAGCACTCGCCGATCACCTCTCGCCCGGCCTGATGACCGAAACCCTCGCGCAGCTTCCCGCCCACGTGCGCGCCCTCCTGACCGGACCCGTGACGGCGCAAACCGGGACAGCTCCAACCGCTTCAGCGACCAGACCAGCCGAAGTGCCGAGCACACCGCCGGAGCGCTTTGCCCATCTCGAAGACCAGGTGAGCACTCTTACCGAGGCTCTCCAGACCTTGGCCCGCAGTCTGGAGAACAGTCGGATGCGTGGCCTGGACACGGACAGCGTGGCACGCGCGGCGCGCTTGGCCGACGAGATCATCATGGCCAGTCACGCGAACCCGACACCTTGACACAGACGCGGGCCAAGCCGCCGGGAGGCGCCGCGACTCACGCCACCGGCGTGCCGACGAGACGCCGAGGTAAGTCAATGCCACCGCGTCCGCGGTCTGCTCAGCGACAGCCCTCGGCGTCGAGTAGGGCGGCGACCGCCTCGGGATCCGGATCGAAGCCGGCCAAGCGCGCTCAGGCGAGCGCGCTTCGACGACGGCCTGGCCATCGAGCAGGTCGACGCCCGGCGGTGGGCCATAGCCGTCCAGCAGGGCTCGTACCGCACCGGCCGACCGGTCACCCGGGTGACCGTCGCCGCCGCCTCGAGCAGGGTGAAACGCCTCCCGGACGATCAGGCTGTACGTCGCACCGTCGTGCCCGTCCCCGGTCAGCGCGGCCACCACAGCCACTGATCCGAAACGACAGGAGCCTTGCTGGGGCCGCGACAAGTTTTTGTCCACTGTTTGCCAACAGGGGGCGCCCTACCGTTGTACCTGCCGACAAATGCGTCCGTGCTGGTCAGAGGGCAGTCCACCATACGAATGCGATCTTGGTTGTCGGGTCCCCGTGTCCTGCTTGCCGTCGCCGTCGGTGACTACGCGATGATGCCGTCTCATGCTGCGGCGACTGGCATACCTGGGCGTCACCAACGCGCTCGCTGCTGCGGCTACTGCCAGGCAGCGACCGTGACGAGGACGTGGAGATCCTTGCCCTACGGCACCAGCTCGCCGTGCTGCACCGCCAGCAGGACGCGGGATGACGGGTGAGGTACCTGATCCGCGACCGGGACGGCAAGTACCCGGCTCTGTTCGACGCTGTCCTCGCCGACGCTGGGATCGCGGTCGTGCTCAGCGGCGTTCGGATGCCCCGGATGAACGCGGTCATGGAACGCTGGATGCGGACCTGCCGGCGCGAACTGCTCGACCGGACGCTGATCCTCAACCAGCGACGCCTGCTGCACGCGCTACGCGAGTACGAGACCTTCTATAACGAGCACAGACCCCTGTACCGTGCCAATACTCATCGCACATGGCGTGAGCTGCTGTTTCGCGAAAGCGAGGCA
>NZ_JBHSIU010000033.1:0-5233 GCF_042653625.1 Dactylosporangium cerinum
GGAGTTGGGTCCGGGTGCGGCGTTGACCGCGATGGTCCAGGACAACCTGCCCGAGACAGCGGTGGAGCGGTCGGTGTTTGTGGCTGGGTTGCGTCGTGAAGGTGCTGAGGTTGAGTCGTTGCTGCTGGCGGTGGCTCAGGCGTTCACCGCCGGCGTGGCGGTGCAGTGGCCGGCGGTGTTCAGCGCGGTTCCCGCTGCCCGGGTGGAGTTGCCGACGTATGCGTTCCAGCGGGAGCGGTTCTGGTTGCAGTCGGCGTCGTCTGTCGGGGATGTGGCTGCGGCGGGTCTTGGGGCGGCTGGGCATCCGTTGTTGGGTGCGGTGACGGCGTTGGCTGAGGGTGAGGGGGTGTTGTGGACGGGTCGGCTGTCGGTGCGCACCCATCCGTGGCTGGCCGATCATGTGGTGGCTGGTGCGGTGTTGTTGCCTGGAACCGGTTTCGTGGAACTGGCGGTGTGTGCGGGGCAGCGGGCTGGTTGTGGTGTGTTGGAGGAGTTGACGCTGACCGCGCCGCTGGTGTTCTCCGGTGACAGCGCGGTCCAGGTGCAGGTGTGGGTCGGCGGACCGCAGGAGGAGTCGGGTCGCCGACCGGTCAACATCTACTCCCGCCCAGACACCGGTGAGGACTCGGGCGATGCCTGGGTCCGCCACGCCACCGGCGTGCTGTCCCCGACGATGCCAGCGCCCTCGTTCGATCTGACCGTCTGGCCTCCGCAGGGCGCCGAAGCGGTAGACCTCGACGACCTATATCCGCGGTTGGCCGAGACGGGGTACGGATACGGTTCGGTGTTCCAAGGCGTGCAGGCCATTTGGCGTCGTGACGGCGAGGTGTTCGCCGAGGTCGTCCTGCCGGAGCCGGCGGCGCAGGAGGCAGGTCTGTTCGGGATACACCCGGCCCTGTTGGACGCGGCCCTGCACCCGGCCCTGCTCGACGCTGGTCTGCTCGGTGGCGATGACGGGTTGCGGTTGCCGTTCGCGTGGTCGGGGGTGTCGTTGTTCGCTGCCGGGGCCGGGATGCTGCGGGTGCGGCTGACCCGAGCAGGCGATGACGGGATCGCCCTGGAGGTGGCTGACGGGGCCGGGGCGCCGGTGGCGGTGGTGGAATCGCTGGTGGCCCGCCCGGTCACCATCGAGCAGCTCACCAACGCAACCAGTGGCGGAGTTCTGGCTGATCGTCTGTTCCAGGTGGACTGGGTGGCGCCGACCGGTGCCGGGCTGCAGGCGGCATCGGCCTCGGCCCGGTGGGCGGTGCTCGGTCCCGACGGGTCGGGGTTGGTCGGGGCGTTGCAGTCCGCCAGGGTGGGGCTGCAACAGTATCCGGATCTGGCTGGGTTGCGGCAGGCCGTCGCTGATGGCGCTCCGGTACCGGATCTGGTGCTGGCCGCGGACATCCCGGTGCCTGCCGACGGTGAGGTCGGCGAGCGGGTGCGGGCGGCGACGGGTTGGGCGTTGGAGCTGGTGCAGTCGTGGCTGGCCGATGACCAGCTCGGCACGGCCCGGCTGGTGGTCCTGACCCGAAACGCCCTCGACGTCAATGCCGGCACCGGTGATGGTGTTGATGTGGCGCAGGCGCCGGTGTGGGGTTTGGTGCGCGCGGCGCAGTCGGAGAACCCAGATCGGATCGTGTTGGTGGATCTGGATGGCCGGCCGGCGTCGCCGCGGGTGTTGCCGACGGTGCTGGGTGGCGACGAGCCGCAGCTGGCGATCCGTGATGGTGGTGCGTTCGTTCCGCGGTTGGGGCGGACGGCTGTGGGTTCGGTGTCGTTGCTTGATGGGCCGTGGCGTCTGGATGTCTCCAGCAGGGGAGTGTTGGAGAACGTCGGGCTGGTGTCGGATGTGCAGAGTGGTGGGCCGTTGGAGGCTGGTCAGGTCCGGATTGTTGTGCAGGCGTCGGGGATCAATTTCCGTGATGTTCTGAACGCGTTGGATCTGTATCCGGATGGTCCGGGGCCGCTGGGTTTGGAGGGTGCGGGGACGGTTGTCGAGGTCGGTCCTGGGGTGACCGATGTGATGGTGGGTGATCGGGTGATGGGGCTGTTCGTGCAGGGCCTGCACTCGGTGGTGGTCACGGATCATCGGCTGGTGGTGAAGATTCCTGCTGGGTGGTCGTTCACGACAGCGGCGTCGGTGCCGGTGGTGTTCTTGACGGCGTATTACGCGTTGCACGACCTGGCTGGGTTGCGGGCGGGCGAGTCGGTGCTGATCCATGCCGCCAGTGGTGGTGTTGGAATGGCAGCGGTGCAGTTGGCGGGGCATCTGGGTGCTGAGGTGTTCGGGACCGCCAGCGCAGGCAAGACCGAGACGCTGCGGTCGTTGGGGCTGCACGGCGGTCATGTCGGATCGTCACGGACGCTGGATTTCGAGGAGCAGTTCCTGACGTTCACGCGGGGCCGGGGTGTGGATGTCGTGCTGAACTCTCTGGCTCGGGAGTTCGTTGACGCCTCCTTGAGGACCATGCCTGCGGGCGGCCGGTTCATTGAGATCGGCAAGACCGATATCCGGGACGCGGCGCAGATCGCGGCGGTGTATTCCGGGGTTCGGTATCAGGCGTTTGATCTGTTCGGGGTGGGGCCGGACCGGATCCGGCAGATGCTGACCGAGCTTGTGAAGTTGTTCGAGGCTGGGGTGCTGCGGCCGCTGCCGGTGTCGGCGTGGGATGTGCGGGCCGCGGATCAGGCGTACCGGTACATGAGCAACGCCCGGCACGTCGGCAAGATCGTGTTGACCGTGCCGCGGGGTATCGACGTGCAGGGCACGGTGCTGGTGACCGGCGGGACCGGGGGTATCGGGGCGTTGGTGGCCCGGCATCTGGTGCTCCGGCACGGGGTGCGGCATCTGGTGCTGACCAGCCGCCGTGGTCTTGGTGCTCCGGGCGCGGTGGAGTTGCAGCAGGAGCTGTCCGGGTTGGGTACGCAGGTGCGGGTGGTGGCGTGTGACGTCGCTGACCGGGATGCGGTCGCGGGTCTGTTGGCCGAGGTGGTGGGGGATCGGCCGTTGACGGCGGTGGTGCATGCGGCTGGGGTGTTGGACGACGGGGTGGTGTCGGCGCTGACGCCGGGGCGGGTTGATGTGGTGTTGCGGCCGAAGGCTGACGGGGCGTGGCATCTGCATGAGCTGACCCGGGGCATGGACCTGTCGGCGTTTGTGTTGTTCTCGTCGGTCGCGGGGACGCTCGGGTTTGCTGGTCAGGGGAACTACGCCGCGGCGAACGCGTTCCTGGACGGGCTGGCGCAGACGCGTCGGGCGGCGGGGTTGCCCGGGGTGTCGCTGGCGTGGGGGTTGTGGCAGCAGCCCAGTGGGATGACCGGTCATCTCAGCGAGGCGGATCTGGCGCGGATGAGCCGGTCGGGTGTGGCGGCGTTGAGTGCAGAGCAGGGCTTGGAACTGTTCGACACCGCGCTGCTGGCTGGGCTGTCCGCACCAGCGCACCTGGTCCCGGCCCTCCTGGATGTCAAAGCTCTGCGGGGGACGGGCCCCGTCCCGGCGCTGCTGCGTGCGCTGGTCCGGCGTCCGGCCCACCGGGTCCAGGCCGTCGCTGCTGCGGGTGGATCGGCCCTGACCCGCCGGCTGGCCGGGGTACCCGCAACAGACCGGCAGGCGGTGGTCCTGGACGTGCTCCGCGGCGAGATCGCCGCGGTGCTTGGCCACACCAGCCCAACCGCCGTAGATCCCGATCGGGCGTTCAACGACGCCGGGTTCGACTCGCTGACCGCGGTGGAGCTCCGCAACCGGCTGGGGACCGTGACTGGGTTGCGGTTGCCGACGACGTTGGTGTTTGACCATCCGACTCCTGCCGCGCTGGCCGCCTACGTGACCCAGCAGGTGGCTGGGACGGCTGGGGCGGGGACTGCGGCGCCGGCGCGGGTGTCGGTGTCGATGGATGAGCCGATTGCGATCGTGGGGATGGCGTGTCGGTTGCCGGGGGGTGTGCGGTCTCCGGAGGGGTTGTGGGATCTGGTCGCGTCGGGTGGTGAGGGGATTTCGGAGTGGCCGACTGACCGGGGCTGGGACGTAGAGGGCCTGTTCGACCCGGATCCGGACCGGTCGGGGACGAGCTACGTGCGGGACGGTGGGTTCCTGCATGACGCCGCGGATTTTGATGCGGAGTTCTTCCGGATCAGTCCGCGTGAGGCGTTGGCGATGGATCCGCAGCAGCGCGTGCTGCTCGAGACGGCGTGGGAGGTGTTCGAGCGGGCGGGTATCGACCCCGGCTCGCTGAAGGGTACGGACACCGGCGTATTCGTGGGCCATATCAGCCAGGGATATACCGAGCTGCTGGCGAACCTTGGACAGAGTCTCGAGGGACTTCGACTCACCGGCAGTACCGCGAGCGTGGCGTCGGGGCGTTTGGCGTACAACTTCGGGTTGGAGGGGCCGGCGGTGACGGTGGACACGGCGTGTTCGTCGTCGCTGGTGGCGTTGCATCTGGCGTGCCAGTCGCTGCGGCAGGGCGAGAGCTCACTCGCGCTGGCCGGCGGCGTCACCGTGATGGCGACACCGGGCATGTTCATCGAGTTCAGTCGGCAGCGGGGGTTGGCTGTCGACGGTCGCTGCCGGTCCTTCGCGGGTGCTGCGAATGGTACGGGGTGGAGTGAGGGTGTCGGGTTGCTGTTGGTGGAGCGTCTCTCCGACGCTCGACGCAACGGTCACCAGGTCCTCGCGGTGATCCGGGGTAGTGCGGTGAATCAGGACGGTGCGAGCAATGGTTTGACCGCGCCGAACGGTCCGTCGCAGCAGCGGGTGATCCGGCAGGCCCTAGCAAATGCGCGTCTGTCGGCTGGTGAAGTGGATGCGGTCGAGGCGCATGGCACCGGGACGGTGTTGGGTGATCCGATTGAGGCGCAGGCGTTGTTGGAGGTGTACGGGCAGGAGCGGGGCGATCGGGAGCCGTTGTATCTGGGGTCGTTGAAGTCGAACATCGGTCATACCCAGGCTGCGGCCGGGGTGGCGGGTGTGATCAAGATGGTCATGGCGATGCAGGCTGGGGTGTTGCCTGCGACGTTGCATGTCGATGAGCCGACCCCGCATGTGGACTGGTCGTCCGGTGCAGTAGAGCTTTTGACGGAGGCCCGGTCGTGGTCGCAGTCTGGGCGGCCGCGGCGGGCTGGTGTGTCCTCGTTCGGGATCAGCGGCACCAACGCCCACATGATCTTGGAAGAAGCCCCCGAAACCGCTGTGGCGGTGGAGCAGGGGTCTGTGTCGTTGCCGGTGGTGCCGTGGGTGTTGTCGGGTCGT
>NZ_JBHSIU010000034.1:0-78766 GCF_042653625.1 Dactylosporangium cerinum
ACTCGGCAACCCAGGACAAGCCAACTACGCCGCCGCCAACACCTACCTCGACGCCCTCGCCGAACACCGGCACACCCAGGGGCTGCCCGCCCTCTCACTGGCCTGGGGGCTGTGGGAGGACGCGGGCGGCATGGGCGGCGAGGGCACCCGGCGCCCGGCGGGGCGGGGCGGGCTCGCCGCGCTGACCGCCGCGCAAGGACTGGCCCTGTTCGACGCGGCGTTGCCGGCCGCCCGGCCGACGGCGGTGCCGGCCCGGCTCGACGCCAGGGCCCTGCGCGCCCTCGCCGGCGTGGTGCCGCCGATGCTGCGAGGGCTGGTGCGCGGGCCGGCCCGGCGGGCCGCCAACACCGACGCCGGAGACGGCGACGCGCTCCGCGCGCGGCTGGCGGGGTTGGGCGAGGCGGAACAGACCCGGCTGCTCGTCGACTTCATCCGCACCCACATCGCCGCCGTCCTCGGACACGCCTCGGCAAGCGACATCGACCCGGAGCGGCCGTTCTCCGACCTCGGATTCGACTCGCTGACCGGGGTGGAGCTGCGGAACCGGCTCAACACGGCCACCGGGCTGCGGATGTCGCCGACCGCGGTGTTCGACTACCCCACGCCGGCGGCGCTCGGCGGATTCCTGCGCACGGAGCTCGGCGGGACGCGCGCCAAGACCACCCGGCGGGCGGCCGCGGCCCGGCCCGCCGACGAGCCGGTCGCCATCGTCGGGATGGCGTGCCGGTTCCCCGGTGGGGCGGACAGCCCCGAGCAGCTGTGGCAGGTGCTCGCCAGCGGCATCGACGCGGTCGGCCGGTTCCCGGACCGGCCCGGCTGGAACACCGCCGAGCTCTACGACCCGGACCCGGAGGCACCCGGGAAGACGTATGCGCTGGAGGGCGGCTTCGTCCCGCACGCGGCCGACTTCGACGCGGACTTCTTCGGCATCAGCCCGCGGGAGGCCGTCGCCACCGACCCGCAGCAGCGGCTGCTGCTGGAGACGACGTGGGAGGCGCTGGAGCGGGCCGGGATCGACCCGGCGACGCTGCGTGGCAGCAACACCGGTGTCTTCGCCGGGGTGATCGCGCAGGCGTACGGCAGCACCTCGCCGGCCTCCTCGGGCGCCGAGGGGTACCTGATGATCGGCACCACCACGAGCATCGCCTCCGGCCGGATCGCCTACACCTTCGGCTGGGAGGGCCCGGCGGTCACGGTCGACACCGCATGCTCGTCCTCGCTCGTCGCGCTGCACCTGGCGTGCCAGTCGATCCGCAACGGCGAGTGCGACATGGCGATCGCCGGCGGCACCACCATCATGGCCAGCCCCGCGATCTTCACGGAGTTCAGCCGGCAGCGCGGTCTGGCCCCGGACGGCCGGTGCAAGTCCTTCGCCGCGGGCGCCGACGGCACGGGCTGGGGCGAGGGCGCCGGAGTGGTGCTGCTGGAGCGGCTCTCCGACGCCCGGCGCAACGGGCATCCGATCCTCGCCGTGGTCCGCGGGTCGGCCGTGAACCAGGACGGCGCCAGCAACGGTCTCACCGCCCCCAACGGTCCTTCGCAGCAGCGGGTGATCCGGCAGGCCCTCAGCAACGCACGGCTGGCATCCTCCGACGTGGACGCGGTCGAGGCGCACGGCACCGGCACCAAGCTCGGCGACCCGATCGAGGCGCAGGCGCTGCTGGCCACCTACGGGCAGGACCGGCCGGCGGACCGGCCGCTGTGGCTCGGCTCGATCAAGTCGAACATCGGGCACACCCAGGCCGCCGCCGGGATCGCGGGCGTCATCAAACTGACCCTCGCCCTGCAGCACGGCGAGCTGCCGAAGACCCTGCACGCCGACACCCCGAGCCCGCACGTCGACTGGAGCGCCGGGAACGTCGCGCTGCTGACCGAGGCGCAGCCGTGGCGGCCGAACGGGCGGCCACGCCGGGCGGCGGTCTCATCCTTCGGCATCAGTGGCACCAACGCCCACGTCATCATCGAGCAGTCACCGGACGAGGCCCCGGCCACCGAGGCGGACCTGCCGGCACCGGCACCGGTCGCCTGGGTGCTGTCCGCCCGCACCGAGCAGGCGCTGGTGGACCAGGCCGCGCAGCTCGGCTCGTTCGTGCGGTCCGATCCGGCGCTGCGCCCGGCCGACGTGGCGCAGGTGCTCGTCACCGGCCGGGCCCGGCACCCGCACCGCGCCGTCGTCGTCGGCACCGACCGGGACGAGCTGCTCGCCGGCCTGACCGCAGTGCCCGCGGAGGGGGGCGCCGCGCACCTGGTGCGGGGCAGCTGCGACGGCCCGGCCGGTCCGGTCGCGTTCGTCTTCCCGGGGCAGGGCTCCCAGTGGGCGGGCATGGCGGCCGGGCTGCTGGAGACCGCACCGGTCTTCCGCCAGCACGTCGAGAAGTGCGCCGCCGCCCTCGACCCGCTCACCGGCTGGTCGCTGCTGGAGCTGCTGCGCGGGGCGCCGGGCGCGCCACCGCTGGAGCGGGCCGACGTGGTGCAGCCGGCGCTGTTCGCGGTGATGACCTCGCTGGCCCGGCAGTGGCAGGCGCTCGGGGTGCGCCCGGACGCCGTCATCGGCCACTCGCAGGGCGAGATCGCCGCCGCGTACGTCGCCGGGGCGCTCAGCCTCACCGACGCCTGCCGGGTCGTGGCCCTGCGCAGCCAGGCGCTGTCGGAGATCCTGGGCCTGGGTGGCATGGTCTCGCTGCCGCTGCCCGCCGACGAGGTCGAGAAGCTCATCGGGCGCTGGGACGGCCGGATCGGCGTCGCCGCGGTCAACGGACCGGCCGCCACCGTCGTCTCCGGCGACACCGCGGCGCTGGAGGAGCTGCTGGCCGGCTGCGAGTCCGACGGCGTGCGCGCCCGACGGGTTCCGGTCGACTACGCCTCGCACTCGCACCACGTCGAGGCGATCAGGGACCGGCTGCGGGAGGTGCTGGCCGGGATCGAACCCCGTGCGGGCCAGATCGCCTTCTGCTCGACGCTCACCGGCGAGCAGATCGACACCGCGGCGCTGGACGCCGAATACTGGTACGCCAACCTGCGCAGCCCGGTCCGGTTCGCGCCGGCCGCCCGGACGCTGCTGGACGCCGGTTTCCGGCACTTCGTCGAGTGCAGCCCGCATCCGGTGCTCACCACCGGGCTCCAGGACACCGCCGAGCACGCCGGCGTCGAGGCCACCGTGACCGGGACGCTGCGCCGGGACGAGGGTGACTGGACCCGGCTGCTGATCTCCGCGGCCGGGCTGGCCGTGCGCGGCGTCGAGGTGGACTGGTCGCCCGTGCTCGCGCCGCTGCGGCCACAGCGGGTGCAGCTGCCGACGTATCCGTTCCAGCGCCGCCCCTACTGGCTGCGTGGCACCTCCGCGTCCGACGTCACCGCGGCCGGGCTGGCCACGGCCGGCCATCCGCTGCTCGCCGCCGCCGCCGAACTGCCCGACGGGGGCTGGTTGTTCACCGGACGGCTCGGGCCGGACACCGCCGGCTGGATCCCCGACCACGCGGTGCTGGACACCGTGCTGCTGCCGGGCGCCGCGTTCGCCGAACTCGCCCTGCACGTGGCCGCGCACACCGGCTGTGAGCGGCTGGAGGAGCTGACCCTGCAGGCCCCGCTCATCCTCGACGATCCCGCGGGCGTCCGGCTGCACGTGGCCGCGGGGCCGGCCGATCCGGACGGACGCCGGGAGCTGACCATCGACTCCCGGCCGGCCGGGCCGGACGGCGACGGCGCCTGGACCCGGCACGCAGACGGCGTGCTCTCCGCCGCGCCACCACCGGCGTCGGCGACGGTCCCCGGTGAGGCCCGGCCGCCCGCCGGCGCCGTCGAGGTCGCCGTCGAGCAGTTGTACGACCGGTTCCTGGCCGCTGGACTGGCCTACGGGCCCGCGTTCCAGGGCGTCCGGGCGGCCTGGCGGCAGGGCGACACGGTCTACGCCGAGGTGGCGTTGTCCGAAGGTACGACGCCGGACGGCTTCGGCCTGCACCCGGCGTTGCTGGATGCCGCCCTGCACGCGATCGCGCTGATCCCGGGCACCCCCGAGCAGGCCCAGGTGCCGTTCGTCTTCTCCGGCGTGGACCTGCCCGTGCCCGGGGCGGACACGCTGCGCGTGCGGATCACCCCGACCGCGGCCGGCACCGTCCGGGTCGACCTGGCCGACTCGGCCGGCACCCCGGTGACCACGATCGAATCACTGGCCATCCGCCCGATCGCCGTCGAGCAGCTCCGCCGCGCCGGTGGCCGCGACGGCGCCCTGTACCGGCTGGACTGGACGGCGTCGGGCGGCACTGCCGCGGACGCCGGTCATGTGCTCGTCGGGCCGGACCCGCTCGGGCTCGGCGGTGCAGCGTCCTACCCCGACCTGGCCACGTTGCGGGCGGCCGTCGCGGCGGGACAGGCCGCGCCCGGGCTGCTGGTGCACGTCGCCACCACCGAACCGGACACCGATCCGGTCGCCGGGGCGCACGCGCTCGCCGGGCGCGTCCTCGGCCTCTGCCAGGAGTTCCTGGCCGCGCCGGAGCTGGCCGACACCCGGCTGGCGCTGCTGACCCGGGGCGCGACGGCCGCCGGCGGGCAGCCGCGGGACCTGCCCGGCGCGGCGGTGGCCGGTCTGCTGGCCAGCGCCGTGACCGAGAACCCGGGCCGGTTCGTCCTGGTCGACCTGGACGACGCCGCCGCGTCGCGGGCCGCGGTCCCGGGTGCGCTCGGCATCGCGATCGCCACCGACGAGCCGCGGATCGCCGTGCGCGGCGGGGCGGTGCTGGTGCCACGGCTGGTCCTCACGGACCCGGCGCCGGAACGGACCCCGCCGCCGGACCGGACCCCGCCGAGCCTCGACCCGGACGGCACCGTGCTGATCACCGGCGGCACCGGCACCCTCGCCGCGGACGTCGCCGCACACCTGGTCACCGCGCACGGCGCCCGGCGGCTGCTGCTGGCGAGCCGGCGTGGCCCGGCGGCCGACGGCGCGGACGACCTCGTCGCGTCGCTGACCGCGCTCGGCGCCGAGCCGACCGTCGTCGCCTGCGACGTCGCCGACCGCGACGCACTCGCCGCTCTGCTCGAGACAATCCCGGAGGCGTATCCGCTCACAGCGGTCGTGCACACGGCCGGCGTCCTCGACGACGGCATCCTGGCCGCGCTCACGTCCGACCGGCTGGACACGGTGCTGCGCCCGAAGGCGGACGCGGCCTGGCATCTGCACGAGCTCACCCGCGACCGCGACCTCGCCGCGTTCGTGCTGTTCTCCTCGTTCGCCGGCACGGTGGGCAGCCCGGGGCAGGCCAACTACGCGGCCGCGAACGCGTTCCTCGACGCGCTCGCGGAGCGCCGGCGCATGCAGGGCCTGCCCGCCACCAGCCTCGCGTGGGGGCTGTGGGAGCAGGAGAGCGGGATGACCGCGACGCTGGAGCACACCGAACGGGCCAGGATGGCACGCAACGGCCTGCTCCCGCTGCCCGGCGCGGCGGCGCTGCGCCTGTTCGACACCGCGCTCGCCGACGGCGCCGCGGCCCTCGTGCCGGTGCGGCTGGAGACCGCCGCGCTGCGGGCCCAGGCGGGCGCGGGCGTGCTGCCGGCGATCCTGCGCGGCCTGGTGCGGGTGCCGGCGCGCCGGACCTCCGCCAGTGCCGCCGCGCTGACCCGCCGGCTGGCCGGCCTCGGCGACGCGGAGCGGGAGACGGTGCTGCTGGACCTGATCCGCGGCCAGATCGCCACCGTGCTCGGGCACGCCTCACCGGACGCCGTCGACGTCGACCGGCCGTTCCAGGATCTCGGCTTCGACTCGCTGACCGCGGTCGAGCTCCGCAACACGCTCAACACGATCACCGGGCTGCGGCTGCCCCCGACGGTGATCTTCGACTATCCGAACACCGGCGCGCTCGCCCGGCACGTCCGCGACCGGCTCGCCCCCGCCGAGGCCCGGGAACCGGCCGGTGAGGAGTTGGAACGGCTGGAGGCGGCGCTCGGCACGATCACCGCCGACGACCCCGGCCGGAGCCGGATCACCCTGCGCCTGCAGACGCTGCTGACCCGCTGGAGCGAGCACTCCACGGCACCGGTGGAGATGGCGGCGGCCGACCGGCTGGAGACCGCCGGCGTCGACGAGCTCTTCGACTTCATCGACCGGGAGCTCGGCCGCACCTGAACGCACCGGCCGCGCCGTCGCCCCCTGCGACGGCGCGGCGGGCAGGGCCGCTTTAGCGTCCGGCAAGCCGCTGGTTAGCCGGGAGCGGCACCCTGGAGCCGCCCGCTTTGACCGCCGGACGCTGGAGCTGCGATGACCACCTCGACCGACCAGATCGTTGCGGCCCTCCGGGCGTCCCTGAAGGAGAACGAACAGCTACGCCGGCAGCAGAGCCGGCTGACCGACCGGTTCCACGAGCCCATCGCGATCGTCGGGATGGGCTGCCGCTACCCCGGCGGGGTGAGCACCCCCGAGCAGCTGTGGCAGCTGCTGAGCGATGGGACCGACGCGATCTCGGCGTTCCCCGGGGACCGGGGCTGGGACGTGGACAGCCTCTACGACCCGGACCCGGAGCGCACCGGCACCACGTACGCCCGCGAGGGCGGCTTCCTGCACGACGCCGCCGACTTCGACGCGGAGTTCTTCCGGATCAGCCCCCGCGAGGCCCTGGCCATCGACCCGCAGCAACGGCTGCTGCTGGAGACCGCGTGGGAGGCGCTCGAGGACGGCGGCATCGATCCGGCGACGCTGCGCAAGAGCCGCACCGGTGTCTTCGCCGGCGTGATGTACAACGACTACGGCGCCCGGATGCAGCCGATGCCGCCGGAGTTCGAGGGTTTCATCGGCACCGGCAGCGCCGGCAGCATCGCCTCCGGTCGGATCGCGTACACCTTCGGCTTCGAGGGCCCGGCGGTGACCGTGGACACGGCCTGCTCGTCGTCGCTGGTCGCGATCCATCTCGCCGCGCAGTCGCTGCGCCAGGGCGAGTGCGCGCTCGCGCTGGCCGGTGGCGTGACGGTCATGGCCACCCCGCGGCTGTTCGTGGAGTTCAGCCGGCAACGGGGGCTGGCACCGGACGGCCGGTGCAAGCCGTTCGCGGCCGCCGCCGACGGCACCGGCTGGGGCGAGGGCGCCGGTCTGCTGCTGCTGGAGCGGCTGTCGGACGCCGAACGCAACGGCCATCCGGTGCTCGCCGTCATCTCGGGCAGCTCGGTCAACCAGGACGGCACCAGCAGTCAGCTCACCGCCCCGAACGGGCCGTCGCAGCGGCGGGTGATCCGCGAGGCGCTGACCGCCGCCCGGCTCGAACCGTCCGATGTGGACGCGGTGGAGGCGCACGGCACCGGCACCACCCTCGGCGACCCGATCGAGGCGCAGGCGCTGCTGGCGACCTACGGCCAGGACCGGCCGACCGGCCGGCCGCTGTTCCTCGGGTCGGTCAAGTCGAACATCGGCCATGCCCAGGCCGCGGCGGGAGTCGCCGGGATCATCAAGATGGTGCTGGCGCTGCGGCACGGGATGCTCCCGCGCACCCTGCACGTGGACGCGCCGACCCCGCACGTGGACTGGACCACCGGGGAGATCGCGCTGCTGACCGAGGCGCGGCCGTGGCCCGCCGGGGCGCGGATCCGCCGGGCCGGTGTGTCGTCGTTCGGCATCAGCGGCACCAACGCGCACGTCATCGTCGAGGAAGCCCCGGTGCCCGGCACGCCCGCCCCTGCGGCGGTGGCGGGCGACCGGAACGCACCGTGGCTGCTGTCCGCGCGGACCGCGCCGGCCCTGCGGGCCCAGGCCGCGAGGCTGCGCGACCTCGTCACCGACCGGTCCGACCTCGACCCGGCCGGCGTCGCCGCGGCCCTGGCCACCACCCGGGCCGTCCTCGACCACCGGGCGGTCGTGATCGGCGACGATCGGGCGGCCGTCCTGGACGCGCTCGCCGAAGGCAACGCCCCGGCGGGCGCCGTGACCGGCGTGGCCGCCGGGGATCCGGGCCGGGTCGTCTTCGTCTTCCCCGGCCAGGGCTCGCAGTGGGTCGGCATGGCAGGTGGACTGCTCGACGCCAGCGGCGAGTTCCGGGACCGGATCGCCGAGTGTGCCGAGGCCCTGAGCCCGCACACGGACTGGGACCTGCTGCCGGTGCTGCGCGGCGAGCCGGGCGCCGCTTCGCTGGAGCGGGTGGACGTGGTGCAGCCCGCCCTGTTCGCGGTCATGGTCGCCCTCGCGCGCCTCTGGCAGGCGCACGGGGTGCAGCCCGACGCGGTCGCCGGACACTCCCAGGGGGAGATCGCCGCCGCCCACATCGCCGGCGTGCTGAGCCTGCCGGATGCCGCCCGGGTGGTCGCACTGCGCAGCCGCGCCCTCGGCGCACTGGCCGGGACCGGCGCGATGGCCTCGGTGCCGCTGCCTGCCGATCAGGTCCAGGCCCGGCTGGACACCGCGGGTGGGGTCACGATCGCCGCGGTCAACGGCCCGGCCGCCACCGTGGTGGCCGGCACGCCGGAGGGCGTCGCCGCGCTCGTCGCCGGCTGCCAGGCCGACGGGGTGGACGCCCGTGCCGTGCCGGTGGACTACGCCTCGCACTGCGATCACGTCGAGGCCGTCCGGGAGGTCCTGCTGACGAGCCTGGCCGGCATCACCGCCCGGCCCGCGCAGATCGCCTTCTACTCCACAGTGGACGGCGAGGAGCCGGAGCCCACCGTCCTGGACGCCGGGTACTGGTACCGCAACCTGCGCCGGACGGTCCGGCTGGCGGACGTCACCCGGTTGCTGCACGAGCGCGGGCACCGGGTGTTCGTCGAGATCAGCCCGCACCCGATCCTGACCATGCCGATCCAGGCGACCCTCGACGAGCGTGAGGACGCGGCGCCGGGGTTCACGGTCGGCACGCTCCGCCGCGACGAGGGTGGCCTCGGCCGCTTCCTCGCCTCGCTGGCCCAGGTCCACGTCGGCGGCGTCCCGGTCGACTGGCGGATCCCGCCGGGACCGCACGTCGACCTGCCGACCTATGCCTTCCAGCGGGACCGGTTCTGGCTGCCGACCCCGGCGGGGGCCGGCGACGTCACCTCGGCCGGCCTGACCTCCACCACGCATCCGCTGCTCGGCGCCGCGATCACGCTGGCGGACGGGGACGCCACGGTCCTCACCGGACGCCTCTCGCTGCACGCCCAGCCGTGGTTGGCCCAGCACGCGGTGTTCGGCCGGATCCTGCTGCCCGCCGCCGCCCTGGTCGACCTCGCCGTGTACGCCGGGGACGGCGCCGGCTGCGACCGGGTGGAGGAGCTGACGCTCAGCGCACCGCTGCTGCTGCCGGCGACCGGCGGGCTGGCCCTGCAGGTCACGGTCGGAGCGGCCGATGCCACCGGCCGGCACCCGATCGCCGTCCACAGCCGCGCCGACGCCGACGAGGGCGGCGCGGACCGGCCCTGGACGATGCACGCCACCGGCCTGCTGGCCGCCGCCGACCCCGCCGACCAGCCGGATCCCGGTCCGGGGGCGCTCGCCGGCGTCTGGCCGCCGCCGGGCGCCACGGCGATCCCGCTGGACGAACACTACGAAGGACTCGACCGCCGGGGGTACGGCTACGGCCCGCTCTTCCGTGGCCTGCGCGCCGCATGGCGGCTCGGCGAGGAGGTGTACGCCGAGGTCCAGCTCCCCGACGGCACCGACGCGGCCGGTTTCGGCCTGCACCCCGCCCTCCTCGACGCCGCCCTGCACGCCGCCGGGCTCACCGGCGCGGAGCCGATCGGCGAGGACGAGGTGCTCCTGCCGTTCTCGTGGTCCGACACCGCGCTGCTGGCCTCCGGCGCGACCGGGTTGCGGGTCCGGGTGTCCCCCGCCGGTGCCGGCAGCGTGGCGATGGAGCTCGCCGATCCGGCCGGTGGCCCGGTGGCGCGCATCGGCGGGCTCGCGGTCCGGCCGATCAAGGCCGCGGCCCTCGCCACGGTCCACGAACCGCACCACGACTGGCTGTTCCACCTCGACTGGGCCGCCGCGCCGGACGCCGTGGCCGGGCCGGAAGCACCGCTGCGCGCGGTGATCTCCGGCGACGACCCCTACGGACTGGCCACCCAGCTGCCGCCGGACGCGGCCGGGGAGGCCGAGGTCACGATCGCGACGCTGCCGATCCCGGACGGGGACCTGCCGGACCGGGTCCGCGCCGCCGTCCGGAGCGCCCTCGACCTGCTCCGCGAGCACCTGGCCGCGGTCCGGACCCGGCTCGTGCTGGTCACCACCGGGGCGGTGCGGGTGGTGCCGGGCGACGACGTCCGGGCGGACCCGGCCGCCGCGGCGGCGTGGGGGCTGGTGCGCTCGGCGCAGTCGGAGCATCCCGGCCGGCTGACCCTGCTCGACCTCGACCGGGATCCGGCGTCGGCGGCCGCGTTGGGCGCCGCACTGGCCCTGGACGAGCCACAGCTCGCCGTCCGGCACGGTGCCGTGCACGTTGCCCGGCTGGCCCGCGCCGACACCGCGCCCGCCCTGCCGCTGCCGGACGCCCCCGCATGGCAACTGCACTGGCAGGAGGACTCCACCGGCGGTGGTACCCCGGACAATCTGCTGCTGCGCGCGTGGCCCGAGGCGACCCAGCCGTTGGAGCCCGGCCAGGTGCGCATCGCTGTGCGGGCCGGCGGGCTCAACTTCCGCGACGTGCTGATCAGTCTCGGCCTGGTCCGCAACGACGGCCGGCCGCTCGGCGGCGAGGCAGCGGGCGTGGTGCTGGAGACCGGCCCGGGGGTCGGCGAGTTCTCCCCCGGCGACCGGGTGATGGGCCTGGTCTCCGGCATCGGTCCGGTGGCGATCACCGACCACCGGCTGCTCACCCGGATGCCGCCGCACTGCACGTTCGCGGAGGCCGCCACCATCCCGGTCGTGTACCTGACCGCCTATTACGGGCTGGTCGACCTGGCGAAGATCCAGCCGGGTGAGGCGTTGCTGCTGCATGCGGCGACCGGCGGGGTCGGCATGGCGACGATCCAGCTCGCCCGGCACTGGGGCGTCGAGGTGTTCGCCACGGCCAGCCTCAGGAAGTGGGACACGCTGCGGGCGTTGGGGTTCGACGACGCGCACATCGCCTCGTCCCGGACGCTGGAGTTCGCCGACGCGTTCCTCACCGCGACCGGCGGCCGGGGCGTGGACGTGGTGCTCAACTCGCTGGCCAAGGAATACGTGGAGGAGTCCCTGCGGCTGCTGCCCCGCGGCGGCCGGTTCCTGGAGATGGGCAAGACCGACATCCGGGACCCGCAAGACATCGCCGCCGGCCACCCCGGCGTGACCTACCAGGCGTACGACCTGATGGACGGCGGCCCCGACCGGGTCAAGCAGATGCTCGACGAGCTCTCCGCCCTGTTCGAGGACGGCACGCTGCGTCCGCTGCCGGTGACCGCCTGGGACGTGCGCCGCGCGCCCGAGGCGTTCCGCTACCTCAGCCAGGCCCGGCACACGGGCAAGGTGGTGCTCACGGTGCCGTCCACGCTCGACCCGGACGGCACGGTGCTGATCACGGGTGGCACCGGCGTGCTCGGCGGCCTGGTGGCCCGCAGGCTGGTCGCCGAGCACGGCGCCCGGCATCTGCTGCTCGCCGGCCGGCGCGGGCCGGCCGCTGAGGGCGCGGAGGCGCTGCGGGACGAGCTGACCGCGGCCGGCGCCCGGGTGACGATCGCCGCGTGCGACATCGCCGACCGGGCCGCCCTGGCGACGCTGCTGGCGGGGGTACCCGCGGCGCATCCGCTGACCGCGGTGGTGCATGCCGCCGGGGTGCTCGACGACGCCACCGTGGACGCGCTCACACCTGAGCAGGTGGACCGGGTGCTGCGCCCCAAGGTGGACGCCGCCTGGCATCTGCACGAGCTGACCGACCAGCTGCCGCTCGACGCGTTCATCCTCTTCTCCTCGGCCGCCGGCACGCTGGGCGGTCCCGGCCAGGGCAACTACGCAGCGGCGAACGCGGCCCTGGACGCCCTGGCCGTGCACCGCCGCGGCCGGGGGCTGCCGGCGCTCGCGCTGGCCTGGGGTCTCTGGGCCGAAGCCAGCGGGATGACCGGGCATCTCGGCAGGGCCGACCTGGCCCGGCTCGGCCGGACCGGCATGCTCGCCCTGAGCACGGCGGAGGGGCTCGATCTGTTCGCCGCCGCCTTGCCGTCCGCGCTGCCGGTGCTGGCCCCGGTCCGGGTCGACGCGCGGGCACTGCGCGCGCAGGTCGAGGCCGGCGTCGCACCGCCGATCCTGCGTGGGCTGGTCCGCGGCGCGGCCCGGCGCAGCGCGACGGGGGTCACCGTGGACGCCTCGGCCCTGGCCCGGCGGCTCGCCGCGGTGTCCCGGGACGAGGGCCGGGCAATCCTGCTGGAGCTGGTCCGCACCCAGGTCGCCACGGTGCTCGGACACAGCTCCGGCGCCGAGGTGGACGCGGGGCGCGCCTTCAAGGACTTCGGGTTCGACTCCCTCACCGCCGTGGAGCTGCGCAACCGCCTCAACGCGGCGGTGGGCCTGCGGCTGCCCGTCACGATGGTCTTCGACTACCCGACACCGGCGGCGCTGGCCGGTTTCCTGCACGGTGCCGTCGCCCCGGCCGACGAGGACGCGGCGGCGACCGCGGCGCTGGCCGAGATCGGCCGGCTGGAGGCGCGGATCATGGCGCTGCAGCCGGGCGGGGAAGCCGAGCGGCGCATCGAGGAACGGCTGCGCGGCCTGCTCTGGAAGTGGAGCGACCGGCTCACGCCCGCCGCCGTCGAGCCGGCCGCGGAAGAGGACCTGTCGGTCGCCAGCGACGACGAACTCTTCGCGGTGCTGGATGGAGAGCTCGGCGGCTGAACGGCAGGCCCGACGACCGTCCCCCGACCCGTGCGCGCACGGGTCGGGGGACGGTCCTGTCCTGGGTTTCCGCCGGCGGTACGGCACGCAGACAGCCGCGTGCCTCCGGCCCGAAGGCCGGAGGCACGCGTCGGGGGATGAGTGCGGTCAGTCGTCGGTGAGGGTGAGCGCTTGCGAGGGGCAGAGCAGCACCGCCTGCTCCACCCCGGAGACGTCGCTGTCGGTCCGCTCGTTGAGCAGCAGCACGCGGCCGTCGTCGTCGTCCTGGTCGAACACCGTGTCGGCGGACAGCACGCACTGCCCCGCGCCGATACAGGCCTCACGATCCGCGATGATCCTCATGCCCGGCGCCGTCCTACCACGCCACCGGCATCTCGGCCAGGCCGTAGATGCTGGCTTCGTCCTTGAGCGGCAGGTCGGACATCGGCACGGCGAGCCGCAGCGTGGGCACCCGCGCGAAGAGCGTCTGGTAGACGACCTCCAGTTCGAGGCGGGCCAGGTTCTGTCCCAGGCACTGGTGGACGCCGTAGCCGAAGGCGACGTGCGACTTGGCACCCCGGTCGATGTCGAAGGTGTCCGGGTGCTCGTAGTGGCCGGGATCCCGGTTCGCGCCGCTGAGCAGGGCGATGATGCCGTCCCCCTTGCGGATGGTGACGCCGCCGATCTCGATGTCCTCGAGCGCGAACCGGGAACCGCCGGAGACGTCCACGATGCTCAGGTACCGCAGCAGTTCGTCGACGGCGCGGGTGGCGAGCGTGCCGTCGTTCGTGAGCTTCGCCAGCTGGTCCGGGTTCTCCATGAAGGAGAGCGTGCCCAGCGAGATCATGTTGGCGGTGGTCTCGAAGCCCGCCATCAGCAGCAGCATCGACAGGCCCACCAGGTGCGGGTGCTCGTAGATTCCTGCCTCGCGGTACTTGGTGATCAGCCGGCCGATGAGGTCCTCGTCGGTCGGCGCGGCCTCCTTGTCGGTGACCAGCTTGTCCATGTACATGAGCAGACCCGCGCCGGCCTGCATCCGCTCCGCCTGGGTGGACTTCCGGTTGAACGCGACGAGCGTGCTCTGCTGGAAGAACCCGTGATCCGTGTAGGGAACGCCGAGCAGGTCACAGATGACCAGCGACGGCACCGGCAGGGACAGCGCGGTGACCAGGTCGGTCGGCTGCTCCTGCTTGAGCAGGTTGTCGATGCACTCGTCGACGATCCCCTGGATGCGGGGCCGCATCGCGGCGAGCTTCTTGACGGTGAACTCGTTGATCAGCATCCGCCGGTGCACGGTGTGCTCCGGCGGGTCGAGCCCCACCAGGGACCTGCTCACCAGCGAAATCGCACCCATCGCCCGCTCGTCCATCTCGACGAGGTGCGGATATGCCGGGTTGAGACGGTTCACGCTGACCCGGGAGTCGGCGAGAATCTGGCGCAGGTAGTCGTGGCCCAGCACCAGCCAGGCGGTTCTGCCGGTCGGGAGCGTCACCTTCGAGATCGGCTGCTCTGCGGCGATTGCCGCATAGCCGGAGGGTGGATCGACCGGGCAGGTGCGAGGCATCGGGAAAGCGGGCGGAACTGCCGTGGCGACATCATCCATTGCGATTACCAATCGTCGATCCACCCCGGCCACCCCCTATGTCGGGGCGCCCGGGCACGGGTGGGGTCCTCAGGCCGCGACCATGCCCGGCGTCCGCGCCGGATCCGTCGCATTCATCGTTGTCGGCCTGCAGGCAGTGGTCAGGTGCAGTCGGGCGTGGTGCTGCGCCGGCGCCGCGTTCGCGCACGGCCCCCGGTTGTCGGCGTACGAATCGGCGGGACGGGTGTCTATACCCGCGCCGAGAGCAACCGCTCGTCACCGACCAGGATCGCGTGCTGGAGCTCCTGCAGCGCACGGCAGGGTTCCAGCCCGAGCTCCCCGTTGAGGGTCGCCCGCGCCTGCCGGTACGCCTGCAGGGCGTCGCCGGTGCGGTCCGACCGGTACAACGCCAGCATGAGCTGGCGGTAGAAGGCCTCGTGCAACGGGCTGTCCGCGACCAGCTGCCGCAGCCGGCCGATGAGCCGGCGGTGCTGGCCGAGTTCGAGCTGCACGTCGATCAGCATCTCGATGCACTCCATCCGCACCTCGCCCAGCCAGGCGGCGAAGCTTCCGACGATGACACCATCGCTCGGTTCGCCGAGCAGGGGGCCACGCCACAGCGCCAGCGCGCGCTGCAGCACCTCGGCCTCCTCCTCGTAGCGGTGGGCGGCGTGGTAGCCCCGGCCGACCTCGACGAGTGCGAGGAAGTCCTGGAAGTCGAACTCGTCGTCGTCCTGCCGCAGCAGGTAGCCCGGCGACCGGGTGCAGATGGTCTCGGTCCCGGGCCGCTGCCGGGCCAGAAACTTGCGCAGCTCCGACACGTAGACGTGCAGGCCCGCGGTCGCCCGGTGCGGCGCCCGCTCACCCCACACCTCGCCGATGAGCTGGTCGGTGCTGACCACGTGATCCGCGCGGATCAGCAGCACCGCGAGCACGATCTCGATCTTCCGTGCCGTGAGCATCTGCGCGCCGGCCGGGCCGATCACCCGCAACGACCCCATCAGTTCGTACCGCATCTACGCCTCCCCATGGGGCGCCACGCCGGCCGCGGTGCCCAGCACCCGGTTGACGTGGGCAGCCACCTGCGCCGTGTGGTTGTCGAAGTAGAAGTGCCCTCCCGGGAACACGTGCAGGTCGAACGACCCGGTGCAATGGTCCTGCCAGGACGCTGCCTCGTCCTGCGTCGTGTACGGGTCCTGATCGCCCATGAACGCGGTGATCGGGCACCGCAGCGGCGGCCCGGGCCGGTATGGATGCGTCTCGATGGCCTGATAGTCGCTGCGGATCGCCGGCAGGAACGACGCGAGCAGTTCCTCGTCGGCGAGCCAGTCGACGTCCCCGCCGGCGAGGGACCGCAGCTCGGCCACGATGCCCGCGTCGTCGCGCCGGTGCACGTCGGTGTGCCGCAGGCGGGAAGGGGCACGGCGGCTGGAACTGAAGAACCAGACCGGCACCCGCCCGGCCTCGGTCAGCCGCTGCGCCGTCTCGTATGCGATGACCGCGCCCATGCTGTGACCGAACATCGCGAACGGGCGTGCCGGCTGCGAGAGCAGCTCGGCACACATCCGGTCGGCGAACTCGTCGATGCTGTCGATGCGCGGTTCGCTGCGGCGATCCTGCCGCCCCGGGTACTGCACGGCCGAGACCTGCACGGTCGGCGCCAGTAACTGCGACAGCTGGAAGTAGGCGCTGGCCGAGCCACCCGCGTGCGGAAAGCAGAAGAGCTCGATCTCGCTGTCCTGGCGGGGATGGAAACGCCGCAGCCACGGTGTGCCGGTGCGCATCGCCGCCGACGCCGGGCTCACTGCCTGCTCCCGTCGCCGGCGAGCAGGTCGCTCACTGCCGCCGCCACCTCGTCGTTGGCAAGCAGCTTGGCGTGCTCGTCCTGGACGACGATCTCCCGGCCGACCAGTGGCCCGTCGCCGCCGATGCCGGACAGGCGCACGGCATGGAGCCCGCTGAGCTCGGTGACCGACTGGAAGGCGGTCGCGCCCCGCCAGCGGGGCAACGGGTCCAGCTCGGAGGCCGCGGCGAGGTACCGCAGGAACGAACAGAACGTCCCCATCAGTTCGTCCCGCAACGGTTTGCTGAGCCCGGCCTGGGCGAACGCCACGTCGCCCATGTCGAGGGTGAGCTTGACGAGCGCCTCACACATCTCCGCCATGCCGGAGTGACGGTCGATCTCGGCCTGCCCGGCCGCCTGCGCCCGCATGATGTCCTCGGGCGGCAACACGCCGGCCAGGTAGCCGACGACCTTGTGGAACTGCCACACGAGTGTCTGCGGCACCGCAATCTCGGGATCGAACAGCAGTAGCTGCGGTTCACTGCCCTGCCAGGCGGCGACGCGTTCGGACAGTGCCGCCGCGTAGACGGCGCCACCGCAGAATCCCATGACCGCCGCCACCGGCCGGGCACGGCGCTGGAACGCCGCCCACCAGTAGTCGATGTACGCCGTGCCCGACGCCGTCCGCTCGGTGTCGAGGTCGGGCGGTGCGGTTTCCCAGAACGCACAGTCGGTCTTCAAGCGTCCTGCCAGATCGGCGAATCTCGCCTCCGGCCGTCCGGTGGCATCGAAGTCGACTGCCAGGATGACCCGCTCGGCGTGGTCGGGCTCGGCGTGCACCCGCCATCCATCAGCTCGCGCCATATTCCGCTCCCAATCAGGGCGTTCGGGTGTGCTACGCCGACCGAGCCTAGGTCAGCGCCCGGTGCCGCTCCATCCACGCGAACCCCTATGGAGCCCCTACTGGGCGCCCCCGGTCTCCGCACCAAGGGGTACCCGGTCCACAGTGCCGGTCCTACAGTTCGGAACCGACAGCGGCACCGGCCGGGTGGGAGGCAAAGGGTGGATATCGCATCGACAGCGGTAACGGGACGGACCTCGGCCAGCCGAAAGGAAGCCGCCCTGTGGTTGCTGGAGCGGCTGGTTCCTGACAGCGCCCCGAACAACCTGACGCTGGCGTTCCAGATCGAGGGCGTGCTCGACGAACCCCGGCTGATCACCGCCCTGCAGACGGTTTTCGCCCACTACGAGACGCTGCGCACGGTCTACTACGCCGCCGGCTCGACGCTCGAGAAGGACGTCGTCGCCCCTGGCGACTTCGACGTGCCGCTGGAGCGGCTGCCGGACGGTGACCTGCAACCCTTCGTCACCCGGCCGTTCACCTTCGACGGCCGGCCGCTGGTGCGGGCGGGCCTGCGCAAGGACGCCGACGGCGACATCCTCTGCCTGGCGTTCCACCATCTCGTCTACGACATCATCTCCGGCGCGATCATCCTCGCCGACCTCATCCGCGCCTACGATTCGCTCGTCGCGCGGGTGCCGATGCCGGAGGAACTGCGCGTCGAGGTGCCGTCATTCGTGGAGCCCGAGCCGTCGGACGACAGCGTCGGGTTCTGGCGCACCGAGCTGGCCGGTTTCGACCCGGCGGCGCTCGGGCTGGAGTGCGGCACACCCGACGCGGACCAGCCGAGCCTGCGCGGCGATCAGGTCACCCACCGGCTCGGCGCGCCGACCAGGGAGGTCGTGCGGCGGCTGCAGAAGGAGGTTCGCGCACCCGAGGCGGTCATCCTGCTCACCGCGTTCCAGCTGTTGCTCGCCGCGCACGGATCCGGGCCGGATCTTGCCGTCGGCACGCCGGTCAACGTACGGGGCAAGACGGCGGCCGGAACCGTCGGCCATCACACCAACGTGCTGCCGATCCGCGCACGGATCGACCCGCGGGAGAGCTTCCGCGTGCTGGTGCGCCGGGTCCGCGACACGTACTTCGGCGCCCTCATGAACGCCGGCGTTCCGGAGGAGGACATCGCCCGGCTGGTGCCGCGCACCGCCGACAACCGGCGCCCGCGACTCACCCGCCACCTGTTCAACTACTTCCCCCTCCAGCAGGCCCGGTTCAGCATCGGCGGCCACGACGCACACCTGCTCGTCATCGACAACGGCTACAGCAAATACGACCTGGAGTTCTTCGTCGCCTCGGCGGACGACGGCATCGACGTCGTCGCCCGCTTCGCCACCGACGTGCTCGACAAGGACGACGTGGTCGCGCTGCTGCACCGTTACGAGGCCATGCTGGACCTGTTCGGCAGGACCGTCGACACCCCTACCGGCGAGCTCGCCGTCTGGTCCGCCGACGACCACGCCGTCATCGAGGCGGCCAACACCACGGCCCACGACGTCGCCTTCGGCACGCTCGTCGCCGCGGTGCGCCGGCACGCGCTGAGCACGCCGGAGGCCGTCGCGGTCCACGACGACACCGGCCCCGTCACCTATCACCAGCTGTGGTGCGCCGCGGCCGCAGCGGCCCGGCAGCTGCACACGGCCGGCGCCCGCCCGGGGGACATCGTCGCCATCTCCGCCCCTCGCGACGCCACCCTCGTCGCCAACGCCCTCGGTGTCTGGCTGTGCGGGGCGGCCTATCTGCCGATCGACCCGGAGCACCCGGCCCACCGGGTGCAGCACGTCCTGCAGGACTCCGGCGCCCGCATCGTGCTCGCCGACCACCCGGTCGAGGTGGCACCGGACAGTCCGGTCACCGTCCTGCCGCTGCACGACGCCCACGGCACTGCCCTGCCGCAGGACGGTCCGCTGACCGCGACCACGCATGAGCCAGGTCCCGACGACCGCGCCTACCTGATCTACACGTCGGGCTCCACCGGCCGTCCCAAAGGGGTTTCGATCAGGCATCGCAGCATCGCGAATGCGGCCGCCCACTACGTGCACACCATGAACGCGACCCCGTCCGACGTCACCCTGTGGCTCACCACGTTCGCCTTCGACATGGCCAACCTGGAGCTGTACGTGCCGCTCTACAGCGGCGGGCAGATCGCCGTCGCCTCCGACGCGGCCCGCAGCAACGGCGTCGCGCTCCGCGCGGCGATCGAGCGCTACCAGCCACGCATCGTGCAGGCCACCCCGACCACCTGGCGCATCGTGCTCGACGACGTCGCCGACCAGCTGAGCGGGCGGTGCGTCGTGACCGGGGCCGAGATCGTGCAGGTGGACATCGCGCGCCGGCTGCTGGACACCGGCTGCGAACTGCACCACGCCTACGGGCCCACCGAGACGACCACCTGGGCGACCTGGGCGAAGGTCGACAAGATCGAGGGCGACCGGCTCGACGTCGGCGGCCCCATCTGGAACACCTACCTGGGCGTCGCCGCAGCCGACGGGCGCCAGCTGCCGGTCGGTGTCCGTGGTGAGGTCTGGATCGCGGGGGACGGTGTCGCGATCGGCTACCACGACCGGGACGACCTCAACGCCGAGCGGTTCGGCACGCACCCCGTGCACGGTCGCTTCTACCGCACCGGCGACGTCGGCCGCTGGCGCGCCGACGGCACCATCGAACTGTTCGGCCGGTCAGACCGCCAGATCAAGCTGCGGGGCAACCGCATCGAGCTCGGCGAGGTCGAGGCGGCCCTGCTGAGCCACCCGCAGGTGCACGCGGTCGCGGTCGTCGCGGTCGGCGATCGCAGCGCCGACGCCCGCCTGGTCGCGTTCGTCGAGACCGCCGGTGACACCGACATCTCGGCCGCGCTGTGGCAGCACGCCCGGGCCGAGCTGCCGCACGCCGCCATCCCGCAGGAGTTCCACCCGATCGACGCCCTCCCGGTCAACGCCAACGAGAAGGTGGACTACCCGCGGCTGGAACGGCTGGCCGCCGACGCCCACCGGGAACGGTCCGTCTCCGCGCCGCACCCCGAGCCCGGCGACCTGTCGCCGGACGGGGCCGACCCGATGGTGCTGCGACTCATCGGGCACTGGCGCGCCATCCTCGGCCACGACGACGTCGATGCCGACGCCAACTTCTTCACCAGCGGCGGGCATTCGCTCGCCGGGGCACAGCTGCTACAGCACATCCAGGACGACATCGATGTCCCGCTCAGGCTGGCCGACCTCTTCGACGCACCCACCCCGGCCGGGCTGGCCGCGCGGGTCCGCGAACTGCACACCGGACCGGCCGAGCAGCGGCAGCAATCGACAGAGAAGGGCCGTTGACGCTGCGATGACGAACGAGGAGAAGCTGGTCGACTACCTCAAGTGGGTGACCGCCGACCTGCATCGGACCCGGGAGCTGCTGCGCCGGACGGAGGCCTCGGCGCGCGAACCGATCGCGGTCATCGGCATGGCCTGCCGCTACCCCGGCGGCGTGCGGACACCGGACGACCTGTGGCGCCTGGTCGCCGACGGGTCCGACGCCGTCGCCGGCTTTCCGGAGGAACGCGGCTGGTCGACCGGCGATCTCTACGACCCGGACCCGGAGCGCACCGGCAAGACCTACACGCGGGAGGGCGGGTTCCTCTACGACGCGCACCACTTCGACCCCGCGTTCTTCGGCATCAGCCCCCGCGAGGCGCGGGCGATGGACCCGCAGCACCGGCTGCTGATGGAGACGGCCTGGGAGACCTTCGAGCACGCGGGCATCGTGCCGGCGGATCTGCGGCAGCGGCCGGTCAGTGTCTACACCGGGGTCATGTACGACGACTACGGCGTTCGCGTCATGCACAACGTCCCGCCCGATCTGGAGGGCCTGCTCGGCACCGGCAGCGCCAGCAGCCTCGCCTCCGGCCGGCTCGCCTACACGTTCGGGCTGGAAGGTCCGGCCGTCACCGTCGACACCGCCTGCTCGTCGTCGCTGGTCGCCATCCACCTCGCCGGGCAGTCGCTGCGCAACGGCGAATGCGAGCTCGCCCTCGCCGGCGGCGTCACCGTCATGCACACGCCGGGCGTCTTCATCGAGTTCAGCCGCCAGCGCGGGGTGGCGCCGGACGGGCGGTGCAAGTCGTTCTCCGCCGGCGCCGACGGCACCGGCTGGTCGGAAGGCTGCGGGCTGGTGCTCCTCGAACGGCTCAGCGACGCCGTGGCCAACGGCCACCGGGTGCTCGCCGTCGTCCGCGGCTCGGCCACCAACCAGGACGGCGCCAGCAACGGCATCACCGCCCCCAACGGCCCTTCACAGGAGCGACTGATCCGCCAGGCCCTGGCCAACGCCCTGCTCACCGTCGACGACATCGACGTGGTGGAGGCCCACGGCACCGGCACGGTGCTGGGCGACCCGATCGAGGCACAGGCGCTGCTGGCCACCTACGGGCAGCGCAAGGACCGGGACCGCCCGCTGTGGCTCGGCTCCATCAAGTCGAACATCGGCCACACCCAGGCCGCCGCCGGGGTGGCCGGCGTCATCAAGATGATCCAGGCGATCCGGCACGGCGAGATTCCCCGCTCCCTGCACGTGACCGCGCCGAGCCCGCACGTGGACTGGAGCAGCGGGGCGGTGCGCCTGCTCACCGAGGCGAGGCAGTGGCCGGACGTCGGCCGTGCCCGCCGGGCCGCGGTGTCGTCGTTCGGCATCAGCGGGACCAACGCCCACGTGATCCTCGAGCAGGCGCCGCCCGCCGACCCGCCGGAGGGCGACGAGCCCGCCGGCCCGCAGGTGTGGCTGCTGTCGGGCCGCAGCGACGCCGCCCTCGGGGCACAGGCCGCCCGGCTGCGCTCCGACCTGCCCGAAGCCGGCGCGGCGGCGGTCGCGCGGGCGCTGGCCACGACCCGCACCCACTTCCCGCATCGGGCCGCCGTGGTCGCCGACGACCGGGACGGGTTCGCCCGCGGGCTGGCCGCGCTCGCCGCCGGTGCGGAGTCCCGCGCCGTCGTGCGTGGCGTGGCCGGAACCGGCGGCAAACTCGTGTTGCTCTTCACCGGGCAGGGCGCCCAGCGGGCCGGAGCCGGACAGGCGCTCTACGACGCGTACCCCGTCTTCCGCGCCGCTGTCGACGCGGCGGCCGACGAGCTGGACCCGTACCTCGACCGTCCGCTGCGGACCGTGATGTTCACCGACGCCGCCCGGCTCGACGAGACGCTCTACACCCAGACCGCGCTGTTCGCGCTGGAGACGGCCCAGTTCCGGCTCCTCGAGTCGTGGGGCCTGCGGCCCGACGCCGTGGCCGGCCACTCCGTCGGTGAGATCGCGGCCGCGCATGCCGCCGGGGTGATGACCCTCGCCGACGCGGCCCGCCTCACGGCGACCCGGGCCCGGCTCATGCAGGCCGCACCGGCGGGCGGCGCCATGACCGCCATCGAGGCGACCGAGGAGGAGGTGCTCGCCGAGCTGGTCGACGGGGTCTCGATCGCGGCGGTCAACGCTCCGACGCGGACGGTCGTCTCCGGCGACACCGACAAGGTCGCCGTCCTGGCGGAGCGGTTCGCCCTTCGCGGGCGGCGCACCAAGCGGCTCAAGGTCAGCCATGCGTTTCACTCGCACCACATGGATCCGGTCCTCGACGAGTTCCGCGCGGCCATCGCCGACCTCACCTACGCCGAGTCGCGGATCCCGCTCGTCACCGGCCTCACCGGCGATGTCGCGACCGCCGGGCAGCTGCAGGACCCCGGCCACTGGGCACGGCAGATCCGTGAACCGGTCCGGTTCGGTGCGGCACTGTCCACTCTGGACCGCCTCGGCGCAAACACCTACCTCGAGCTCGGCCCCGGCCCGGTGCTGCTCGGCTTCGTCCGCGAGGCACTCGGCCGCAGCGCCGCCGCGGGGCCGCTGCTGCACCCCGAACGACCCGAACCGCACACCGCGCTGACCGCGGCCGCGCTGGCGCACACCGCCGGCCACGCCGTGGACTGGGCGACGATCATCGGCCCGCAACCGGCCGGCGCCGTGGAGCTCCCGTTCTATCAGTTCCAGCGCCGGCCCTTCTGGCTCGAAGCCGTGGCACCGTCGGGCACCGAGTCGGCGCACGAGGGCTTCTGGCCTGCCGTCGAACGCGAGGACGTGGCCCACCTCGACACGCTGCTGTCCCTCACCGAGGACGAGCGCACGAGTCTGCGGGCGCTGCTGCCGGCGCTGACCGACCTCCGGCGCCGGGTCTCCGGCCGGCACACCTGGATCTGGAGCCCGGTGCCGGTCCCGGCTGTCACCGGCGGGCTGACCGGTCGCTGGCTCGTCCGCGACGAACAGCTGGCCGGGATCCTGCGCGACGGCGGCGCCGAGGTGACCGTCGCCGCGCCCCACCCCGGCGAGCAGTTCGACATCTCGGGATCCGGCCGCCAGTGGGTGATCTCCCGTGGCCCGCGTCTCGAGGCCGCCACGGCCTGGGGCGTGGCCCTGGATCACGGTTACGGCTTCATCGATCTGCCGGCCGAACTCGACGACGTGATGCGGCGGCAGCTGCTCGCAGTCCTCTCCGGCGCCGTGGACGAGCCGGCGGTCGCGGTGCGGCACACCGGGCTGGCGGCCCGGCGGCTCGTGACCGCCGCTGCCCCAGCCGGGGCCGGTTGGGTGCCGACCGGGACCGTGCTGCTGACCGGCGCCGACACCGGGCTCGGCGGACACGCGGCCCGGTGGCTGGCTGCCGGCGGCGCGCAGCAGCTGATCCTGGTGAACGTCCCGCACTCCGACGACTGGTCCGCGCTCGCCGCGCTCGGGGCCAAGGTGACCGTCGTCGCCTGCGACCTCGCCGACCGGGCGGCCGTGGCCGACCTGCTGGCCGACGAGCCCGTCGACGCCGTCGTGCACATCGCGGCGCCCGGCGGCGGCGCAGCGGTCCGGCACCTCGACGAACTGACCCGCGGGTCCGGGCTGTCGGCGTTCGTGCTGTTCGCTCCGCCGGCCGACGCCGGCACCACCATGTGCTGCGAGCTGACCGTCCTGGACCGGGTCGCCGCGGGCGAACGGGGGCTGTCGGTGCAGCCGGGGCCCCGCCCGCTCCCGGACCGGGCCGTCGCCGGCAGCCTGACCTGGTCCGGCTCGGCGCCCGCCACCGTCGTGCTCACCGACGCAGTCCCGGCAGGCGATGCCGCCGCGGCGGGCCGCGACGACGAGGTGCCGCTCACGGCCCGTCTCGCGGCGGCCGACCCGGACGAACGGCTCGGGCTGCTGATCGACTACATCCGCACCGAGGTCGCCGGCGCGCTCGGGCTCGACGAGGCCGACGCCATCGGCCCCGATGAGAACCTGCTCGACCTCGGGCTGTCGTCCATGACGGCGATGGAGCTCACGGCCCGTATCCGCGACGCCGGGGTCGCGATCAGCCCGTCGCTCATCTACGACAGCCCGACCCCGGCCGAACTGGCCCAGCACCTGCTCGACGGGCTCGCGGTGGCGGCATGAGCGGCATTCCCCGGCCCCACCGGCACACCATCTACTTCCTCGACAACATCCGCGAGATCGCACCGGTGTTCCTCGGCACCGACATCGACATGAGCGCCGTGCTGGCCCACCGGCGTGCGGCGAAACACTCCATCGTCACCTACGTGCTGTGGTGCGCGGCCCGCGTGCTGGCCGCGCACCCCGACGCCAACGTGGCGCTGCGGGGCCGTCGCATGGTCCGCTACGACACGGTCGCCGGCAAGTTCACGTTCGACAAGATGATGTCGGGCCGGCGGGTCGTGCTGTCGACCGTGCTGCCGGACCTCGACCGGGAGAGCCTCACCGGCATCCAGCGGCAGGTCGAACGGTTCCGCGACGGTGACCCCGACACCATGCCGGAGTTCGCGAGCCTCCGCCGGCTGCACCGTGCCCCGATGCCGCTCGGCGGTCTGCTCTACCGGCTGGCCGTCCGGCCGCTGCGACAACGCATCAGGCGCATGGGGACGTTCGCGGTCACCTCGCTCGGGCACCGCCCGGTCGACGGCTTCTACTCGGTCGGTGGCACCACCCTGACCATCGGGCTCGGCCGCAGCACCGACCGCCCCGTGGTGCGCGACGGCGAGATCGTCGTCGCGCCGGTCATGCGGCTGTCCCTGACGTTCGACCACCGGGCCATCGACGGCGCCGAGGCGGCCGACATCCTGGCCGATCTCAAGCAGTCCCTCGAGCATTTCAAGGACCCGCATGAATGACCTCGACGAACTCAAGCGGTACATCGTCGCGCACGCGCGCGGGCAGCGCATCGGCAAGCTCCAGGAGAAGCTCGACTCCATTGTGGACGACGGCGACGGCCCGGGCTCGTGGGTCACGCAGTGGTCGGCCGCCGCGGCGGCGCTCGAACGCCGGGGGCAGTTGCTGCCGGCGAGCCGCCACTACATCATGGCCCGTTTCCCGTACCCGGACCGGCCCACCCGGACCCGTGCCGCGCACGACGCGGCGGCCACCTTCGAACGGTGGCGGGCCGGGCGTGACCTGCACCCGCTGGACTTCGAGCACGACGGCCATCCGGTGCGCTGCTGGCAGTCCGGGCTGTCCTCGGCACGGCCGCGACCGCTCGTCGTCATCATGGGCGGCCACCTGACCGTCAAGGAACAGTGGGCGCCACGCCTGGGCGTGTTCCGCCGACTGGGTCTGGCCGCCGTCGTCGCCGACATCCCGCGCATCGGCGGCAACACCGTGCCCTACGACGCCGGCGCCCATCGCTTCCTGTCCAGCCTGCTGGACGCGGTCGGCGACCGGGCCGACGTGCGGCAGACGTACGCGATCGCGCTCAGCTTCAGCGGCCATCTGGCGCTGCGCTGCGCCCTGGAGGATCCGCGGCTGCGGGGCGTCGTCACCGCCGGCGCGCCGATCCGCTCGTTCTTCACCGACGAGGCCTGGCAGGCGCGGCTCCCCCGGGTCACCACCGACACCTTGAGCCACCTCACCGGGCTGGGCCTCGACCAGCTGGGCGACTGGGTCATCGGCCCCGCTCAGCTGGCCGCACTGCGCATCCCGGTCGCCGCTGTCGCCAGCACCCGCGACGAGATCATCCCGCGCGAGGATCTGCTGGTGCTGCGCGACAACGTCCGTGACTTCCGGATGCTCGTCCACGACGACGTGCACGGCGCGCCGAACCACACGCTGGAAAGCATGGCCTGGACGGCGCTGTCGATCCAGCGCATGCGCGGGCGCTCCGCGCTGCCCCTGCGCCTGCTGTTGCGCGCGGCCCGGCTGCGCGCCGCCCTCTAAGGGGGACCTCACCCGCTCAGTGATCTGCCTCCGCGCCGCACCCGGGAGGACGCCAACGGCGGCGCGAACGGCCCGGATCCATGCGGCGGGGCGACCGTCAGAGGATGCGACTGATTTTGGTGGCCAGGTCGACCAGGGCCCCGCCGGCGACCAGGGTCAGGGCGGCCCTGGCGGTCCAGGCGACCACCGCCGGCAGCTGTTGCCAGACGGTCCGGTCACTGCCGATCCAGCGGTCGCCGAGCCAGGTCACGAGGACGCTCGCGAGCAGCGGGACGCTAAGCGTGAGGGCAACGGCGACGAGTGGTGGGTCGAGCAGGGTGAAGTCGACACCGTCGCTGTGCACCATCATCGCCCCGATGACGAGGGTCGCCCCGAGTGGCAGGCTGACCCGCCGCCACCACAGCAGACCGAAGCGCAGACCCCGGATGGCGAGCCAGACCAGCCCGCCGATCGCGCCGAGGACGGTGCCGACCAGCAGGAGATTGAGCGTACCGGCGAGCGTGAACTGGCCGATGACGAAGCCGTCGTCGCTGAGCACCCCGGTTGCCCGGGGATGGTTCAGTCGGGCCAGGACCAGCATGAACAGCCGCCCGACGATGCCTCCGGCGACCAGCCCCGTGATGCCGCCGGCCAGGGCGGCGACTCCCAGCCGACGGGCCCATTCGACGCCGGTCGCCAGTGTGGATGATTGCTGCTGCGGGGTCATGCCGACGCCTTCCGGTGGTCAGAGCCAGTGATCGTAGTTTCTTGATCACCTGCCTCGGTGTCGGCTTCGAGCAGCACGGCCGTCCATTGTCTGACTCACCGGCCTGACTCACCGGCCTGACTCACCGGCCCGGCCCGCGGTCCGGACCCTCGCCGGCGTGAGCGCCGAGATTGGCCGGCGTTGTCTGTCCGGGCCGGCGAGCGCTACCGGACAATCCGCCCTGGCCCGACAGCGGAGACGGGTCAGGCGCGGGCGGGCGCGCCGAACCACGTCGACAGCGCGGCGGCGAGTCCCTCGGGGTCGGCGCTGTCGGTGGCCCAGGCGATCCGGCCGTCCGGCCGGGCCAGCAGGGCGGCGGCCGGGACATCGGCGGACGGCTCTGCGGTGACCAGGTCGACCCGGCCGGCCCACCCGCTGACATCGAGCGGGACGGACCGGTCGAACCGCAGGGCCACGCCGCGGCCGGGCGGCAGCGGCACGCCGGGCACCCGGCGACCGACCAGCGGGTGGTCGCCGCCGTCGGGATGGCGCACGTTGAGGCCGCCGGCCGTCCGCACCAGGTACTCGTTCACCGCGTCGAACTCGATCAGCTCCGTCATGACCTGCCGCAGCGGCGCCACCTGCTCGGCCGGGTGCAGCAGGGCCAGCTGCGCGGCGGTGGTCAGGCAGGTCCGGGCACCGGCCGGGTGCCGCTCGTCGTGGTAGCTGTCGAGCAGCCCGGACGGCGCCCAGCCGGCCAGCTCCGCGGCCAGCTTCCAGCCGAGGTTGACGGCGTCCTCCAGGTTGGTGCTCAGCGCCTGGCCCCCGAGGGGGAAGTGGACGTGGGCGGCCTCGCCGGCGAGGAAGACACGCCCGGCGCGGTACCGGTCGGCCTGCCGGGTCTCACAGTCCCACCGGCCCAGCCAGCGCGGCGTGCCGACGTCGATGTCCTGCCCGGTCAGCCGGCGCACGGCGGCGCGCAGCTCGGCGGCGTCGGGCGGTGCGGCGCGGTCCGCCGGCCGGCGGCCGAACTCGCCGGTCGCCACGCGCAGCAGGCCCATGCCGCTGGGCGCGACGGAGAACAGCCCGCGGCTGAAGTCGTTGGCGCCCAGCTGCTGGTAGAGCGGATGGCCGTGGGGCACCTCGACGTCTCCGGCGATGCCGTCGAACGCCGACTCGGAGCCCTCGAACGTGATCCCGGCGGCGCTGCGCACGACGCTGTGGGCGCCGTCGCAGCCGACCAGGTAGGCGGCGCCGACCTCACCGGCGGATGTGTCCACGGTCACCCCGCCGGCGTCCTGCCGCACGCCCCGCACCGTCACCCCGCGCCGGATCTCGGCGCCGAGCTTCGTGGCGTGCGCGAGCAGGTGCTCCTCCAGCTTGGCCTGCGGGAGCAGATACGTGTGCGCCTGCCGGCCGGGCACGCGGCCAGGATCCAGCCACAGCTGGGCGAAGTGCGCGCGGGGCCAGGGCAGCCCGTCGGCGCCGATCCGGTCCATCAGGTCACGCTCGGCGAGCAGCTCCACCACGCCGGCGTTGACGGCCATGCCCATCGCGGCCAGGCGTGGCTCGGGGTCACGCTCCAGCACCACCACCGGCACGCCGGCCTGCGCGAGTTCAGCGGCGAGCAGCAGGCCGGTCGGACCGGCACCGGCGATGACGACGGCAGCGTCCATGGTGTTCTCCTCGCGGGGTCAAGGTCGGGCTCGTAGAGCTCCGGCGGAGCCGCCGCCCGGATGCGGCCAGCCTCGCGGACGGCGCTTGCCCCGGCCTTGCAGCCGCCTAAAGCGGCGCGTGTCCTTCGAGTGGTCGGCGGGACGCGGTGCGGCATAGGGGGCGGGTGGCATAGGGGACAGCTAGGGGTGCTTGCCGGTGCCGGGCGTCCCTACCGTGAGCGTGTCCCTACCCTGACGATGGAGGTCCGATGAGCGTCGCGGGAACCTGGCAGCTGATCATCGACAGCCCAATGGGCAAGCAGGAAGGCGAGGTCGTCCTGCACGTCGATGGCGACACCGTCACCGGCCCCCTGACCAACAAGACGATGAACCAGCAGTCCGAGATCTTCGACGGGCACGTCGAAGGTGACACCGCCACATGGAAGATCGAGATGGCGCTCGTCAAGGTCACGTTGACGTTCAACGTGACCGTGGACGGCGACACCATGACCGGGAAGGTCAGCGCCGGCCTCATCGGCGGGTTCGGTCTCGAGGGCAAGCGGGTCTGACGCTTGCGGCGCCGCCTGCCACGCGGGCGGGTGGCGCCACAGCGCGTGGCTCAGACGTCGCGACGGTGAAAGACGATGAAGGCGCCGGTCAGGGCGGCGGTCACCAGCGCCATCAGCAGGCCCAGTCCGGCCCAGCCGTTGAGCGCGGCGGCGTCGGGCACCACCTTGGTCAGCTGGGCTGCCGCCGTGGTCGGCCAGTAGCGGCCGAGCCCGGAGGACAGCGGCTCGGGCAGGGCCGGGATGAACGACGGCACCAGCACGGTCAGGACCGCGACGGTGATCAGGCCGGCCGCGGTGCTGCGGGTCAGCACGCCGAGCGCGATGCCGAGCACCCCCACGGCCGCCATCACCAGCCCCGCCCCGGTCACGGCGGTCAGCACCCCTGGCGCGTCCAGCGTCGTCGACGGGGCACCCTGCGCGGCGATCATCGGTTGCCCGGCCAGGAACGCCAGGAACGCGATGAGCTGGCCGAGGACGAGCGCGCCGGCGGTGAAGACGGCCACCTTCGCGGCCAGCAGGCGGGTCCGGCGCGGCACGGCGCTGAGGCTGGCCCGGATCGTGCCGCTCGCGTATTCGCTGGTGACCGTCAGCACGCCCAGGATGCCGAGGACCAGCTGGACCGACAGGTAGACGCGGAGGCTGGACGCGGCCGGGTCGAAGGTCGCCTGTGCCTGCGGCGACAGCTGGGCGTAGGAGCGGCCTGCTGCGTAGCTGGTGAGCGCCCCGAAGCCGGCGCCCATGCCCAGCGCCAGCAGCACGCCGAGCGACATCGATCGCAGGCTGCGCACCTTGGTCCACTCGCCGGCGAGGACTCCGGTCAGGCTCATGAGGCTGCGTCCTTGATGGTGGCGGTTGCTGCGGCGGCGTATTCCACGCTGTCCTGGGTGAGGTCGATGAACGCGGTCTCCAGCGAGGGCTGGATCGGCGTCAGCTCGGTCACCACGACGTGGTGCTGCGCGGCCAGCCGGCCGATCCCGAGGCCGTCCAGGCCGCGGACGCGCAGTGCGCCGTCCTCCTCGACCCGCACCGAGGCGCCCGCGCCGCGCAGCAGGCCGGCGAAGGCGCCCGCGTCCTCGGCACGGACGAGCATCGACCCGGGTGCGTGCTCGCGCAGGAGCGCGGCGGTCGGCGTGTCGGCGATCAGGCGCCCCCTGCCGATCACCACGAGGTGGTCGGCGATCAGCGCCATCTCGCTCATGAGATGGCTCGAGAGCAGCACCGTGCGGCCCTCGCCGGCCAGTCGGCGCAGCAGTCCGCGGAGCCAGACGATGCCCTCCGGGTCGAGCCCGTTGAGCGGCTCGTCCAGCATCACCCCGGCCGGGTCACCGAGCAGGGCGCCCGCGATGCCGAGGCGCTGTTTCATGCCGAGCGAGTAGACGCCGGCCGGCCGGTGTGCGACGTCGGACAGGCCGACCAGGTCGACCACCTCGCGGACCCGGCGCGCGCCGATCCCGTTGCTCTGGGCCAGGGCGAGCAGGTGGTGGAAGCCGTCCCGGCGCGGGTTGACGGCCTGGGCGTCCAGCAGCGTGCCGAGCGTGGTCAGCGGGTGCGGCAGGTCGGCGTAGGCATGGCCGCCGACGGTCGCGGTGCCCGAGGTGGGCCGGCCCAGCCCGAGGATCAGCCGCATGGTGGTGGTCTTGCCGGCGCCGTTCGGGCCGAGGAAGCCGGTGACCAGGCCAGGACCGACCCGGAAGGTGAGATCCGCGATCGCGGTCGTGTGCCGGTAGCGCTTCGTCAACTGCCGTACCTCGATCACGGGGCTCCATTCAATCGCGCGTCGTCGCGTCAGAACCCGCCCGGAACACGGGCTCCGCCCCCTTAGGAGATGTAGGGGGCCGCGGGAGCCGAATTCAGGGGTGCGCAAGCTCCGTGGCGATCAGGGCTCGCCGATCGTCTTGCCGTGGCTGGCGGCGAAGCCGGCAAGCAACCAGTTCAGGCTGGTGGCGAAGGCCTGGTCGGAGGGCTCCTCGGCGAGCTGTGCCAGATGGGGCGCACGGCCGGCGCGGGACAGGTCATCCAGGTAAGCCCCGGTGGAGTCGGCCCACTGGGACTCGGTGAGGCCGTCGCGTTGCCGCATGCTGTGACCGGCCAGCTCCAGGCCCCCGAAGCCCATCGTGAACGCGTCGACGGCGATCAGCAGGGTGCGCGCCTCCTCGCGCTCAAGGCCGAGTCCCGCTAAAGCCGCCATGGACTGCTCGGCGTGGCGCACCGCATTGGGCCCGAGTGCCGGTCGCTGCATGATCGCGGCGATCAGCCACGGGTGGCGGCGGCCGACCGCGCGGGTCTGCGCAGCGATGGCGTGCAACGCGGCCAGCCAGTCCTTCGGGGGCTCGCCGAGGACCATCTCGCCCAGGATCTCGTCGACCATGAGCTCGATGAGATCGTCCTTGCGGTCCATGAACGAATAGAGGCTCATCGGCCGGGCGTTCAGCTCGGCGGCGACCCGGCGGATCGTGATGGCGTCGAGCCCCTCCGCGTCGGCCAGGTCGACGGCGGCCCGCACGATCGCCTCCAGGGACAGCCGCCGCCGCGTGGGCCGTGGCGGGCGCGTCCAGACCGAACCACTGACCGGCGCGGACGCGCCGCGGCGGGCGTTGGGGCGGTCGGCGGGCTCCTGGTCGAGCCCCTGGGTGGATGGCGTCGGCGACATACGTCCATCATACAGCCCATCGGTTTGTGATACGTTGTATCAACAAACGAGATGCCGTACCTGTTTCCCATCGGTCCGGCCAGCGATCGGAGTCCAGATGACTGTTCCGGCACCTCCCGACGCATCCGTGCCCGACGGCACGGCCACCACTTCCGACGACGAAAGCCGGATCTCCCCTGCCCTGCTCAAGCTGGCCGGCGTCATCATGCTCGGCGCAATCATGGTTCAGCTCGACTCGACGATGGTCAATGTCGCCATCGACACGCTGAGCAAGCGCTTCGAGGTCACGGTCAGCACGATCCAGTGGGTGAGCACGGGTTACCTGCTGGCGATGGCCATCGTCATTCCGCTCACCGGCTGGGCGTCCGACCGGTTCGGCGCGCGGGCCGTATGGACGTTCTCGCTCTGCGCGTTCCTCGGCGGCTCCGTGCTCTGCGGCGTCGCCTGGTCGGCCGAGAGCCTCATCGCCTTCCGCGTCCTGCAGGGCCTCGGCGGCGGGATGATCCTCCCACTGGCCCAGGCGATCCTCGCGGCCGCCGCCGGGCCGAAGCGGCTCGGCCGCATGATGAGCGCGATCGGCGTGCCGGCGATGCTCGGCCCGGTCCTCGGCCCGGTCCTCGGCGGCGTGCTGGTCGACCACCTCTCCTGGCGCTGGATCTTCTACGTCAACGTGCCGATCTGCCTCGCGGCGCTGGCCCTGTCTTGGCGGCTCATGCCCTCGGGCACCAGCGCCGAGAGCGAGCGCAAGGGACTCGACAAGCTCGGGCTTCTCCTGCTCTCACCCGGCTGCGCGGCACTGGTCTACGGGCTGTCCAAGGCCGGCCAGCACGGCAGCTTCACCGCCCCGGAGGTCCTCATCCCGCTGGTCGGCGGCGTCGTGCTGCTGGCCGCCTTCGCCTTGCACGCGCTGCGCACCAAGGTTGAGCCGATCATCGACCTGCGCCTGCTCAAGTCGCGCAACTTCAGCGCGTCCTCGAGCGTGCTGTTCGTCTTCAGCATGGCCCTGTTCGGCGCGATCTTCCTGCTGTCGCTGCTGTATCAGCAGGTGCACGGGGACAGCGCGGTCAAGACCGGCCTGCTGCTGGCACCACAGGGCGTCGGCCTGGCCGCCGCGCTCCTGCTCGCCGGACCGCTCACCGACAAGATCGGCCCCCGCTGGATCGCGGTGGTCGGGCTGTTGCTCGCCATCGCGGGCACGATCCCGTTCTGCCTGGCCAAGGGCGAGATCAACCAGTGGCTGCTGGGTGGTTCCCTGGTCGTCCGCGGCGCCGGGCTGGGCGCGGTCATCGTGCCCTGCATGGCCGCGGCCTACGCCGGGGTGGCGCAGCATGCCTTCAACCGGGCGAGCAGCGCCCTGCGCATCTTCCAGCAGCTCGGCGGTTCCTTCGGCGTGGCCGTCGTTGCCGTGGTGCTCCAGCGTCAGGTCACCGACGCGACCGACGCCGCCGCCGGCCGGCCGAACCTCGACCAGATCGCCGGCGCGTTCGGCAACACCTTCTGGTGGACCGTGGCCCTCACCGTCGTCGCCGTGATCCCGGCGCTGCTGCTGCCGCGCACCCTGCGCGACGACGCGGCAGAGCCGGCCCCGCAGCCCGCGGCGATGGGCTGAGCCGCATCCCCGACGCTCGGCGCCGCAGACAGGCGCCGGGCGTCGCGGGTGCAGGTCGTCGGGCTGAACAGGGGTGTCTGGCCGACGTCAGGTGAACGTTTCGCCTGACGCCTCACCCTGCGCAAATCGCGTGCCGGGCCTACAGGCCGGCGCCACGGGGAGGCATCAATGCACCGGCCGGCGGAGGATCTGATCGAGCGCGAGGACCAGCTGGGCACGCTGGGCGAGCTGTTGTCCGCTGCCGTGGCGGGCAGCGGACAGACAGCCGTCCTCAGCGGCGCGTCCGGCAACGGCAAAAGCGTCCTGCTGGACCGAATGCGCTCGCTGGCCGGCGAGGTGGGCACCGACGTGACGACCGCGATCGCCGCCTGCACCGAGCAGTCGTTGCCGCTGGGCGTCATCGGCCAGCTCGCCGGCGCCGCCGGGCTGCTGACGAGCCACGCACCGGAGCCGGCGGGTGCCGCGACGAGTGTGGCCGGCCTGCTCGACGCGGCGATGTCGAGGGACTGGGATCTCGCTCAGGACGCATCGTTCCCGCCCAGCTCGGCGAAGATCCTGCACGGTCTGTGCATGGCATTTCTGCGGGGCATCGAGCGCCGGCCGATGATGCTGTGCATCGACGATGTCCATCACGCCGATCCGTTCTCGATGCAGTTCCTGTCGTATTTGAGCCGGCGGGTCCGGGCCACGCGCCTGCTGATGGTGCTCACCGACCTCCCGCAGCTGTCGCCCGCCCACCCGGCGCAATACGTGGAACTGCTGCACAGCTCGACGCCGATCGTGCTGACGGTGCCCCCGCTGACCCGCGCCGGCGTGGCCGACATGGTGCGGCGCTTGCCGCCGCCGGTCGATCCCGGCCTGGCCGGTCACGTCCACGCCCTCACCGGTGGCAACCCGCGGCTGACCGCGGCCCTGGTCGAGGACGTGTTGCGGCGGGTCGAGGGGCCGCCCGCGGTGGGGCGCCCCGTCGCCGGCGAGGCGTTCATCGAGGCCGTCCGCACCTGCCTGCTCCGCAGTCAACCGCACGCACTGCCGATCGCCCGCGCGCTCGCCGTCACCGGCGGCACGGCCGAGGTGCCGGTGCTGGCCCAGCTGTTGTCCATCAGCGAGGAGATGGTCGACTGGGGGCTGCTGGCGCTGCACCGGGTCGGCCTGCTGCCCGGCCACGCCTTCCGGGATCCCAGGGTGCAGGCCGCCGTCCTCGCCGGCATGCCGGTCCGGGAGCGGGCCGAGCTGCACCGCAGGCTCGCCGTCCTCGGGCCCGGGGGCGGCGAGCCGGCCGACATCGTGGCGCGGCACCTGGTCGATGCGCAGGACGTCGAGGGTGCGCCCGGGTCGCGCCGTCCCCTCGGTCCCCCGCCGGCCAGGGACCAGTCGATGCCCGGGTGACCGGGTCACCCGGAACAGTCTCATGGACCACGAGACGCCGGGACCGCCCGCGCATCCTGACGCAGGGCCGACTTAGCACCGCTTAAGCGCCTCCCCGCACGATCGAGATTGGTACGGCAGGTGTCGTGCCATCTCCGAGCCGGCCCCGTCTCCCGGAAGGCCGGCCAACCATGCGAAGGAGACTGACGCTCATGCGCAAGCCAAGGCCGAAGCGGCTCGCCGCTCTGCTTTCCGCGGTCGTTCTCGGCGCCGCCGCCACCGCCGTCCTCGGCGGCTCCACGGCGTCCGCGGTCCCGGCCGGGCACGGGAACGGGAAGCGGTGCTCCGTGGCGGCCGGTCTCACCGACCACTCCCACCTGACGAAGCACGACGGCCGTGCGCCGGGCACCACCGACGGCGACAGCGTCATCTTCCACGATGACGTCACCAACGCCGCCGGCGCTCAGGTCTTCACCGGCGAGGGCACCGTGCTGGTCTACACCAGCCCCACGGACGGCCGGCTCTGGGAGTGGCTCACGATCACCGTGCAGATGCCCAGCGGCGGCACGCTGTTCGGCGTCTCGACGTTCGCGATCGCGGACGCGGTCGCCGGCAAGCCGCAGACCATTCCGCTGGTCGGCAGCGCCGGCGACATGCTCGGCAAGACCGGCTCCATGAAGTGGAGCCTCGTCGGTTACGAAGGCCCGAACCTGTCCATCTTCGACGTGACGTCGACCATCTGCGGCTGACCGCGACGACGGCGGCGCGCGGGGCGCCCGCGCGCCGTCGCGTGTCCGGTCCGTCGCGCGTCCGGCCGCCTTGGACACGCTTTAGGCGGCTACAAGCCCGGGGCAAGCGTCGTGCCCGAGACTGGCCCCACCGGTGGGCACCACGCCCGGCCGTCGTGCGACGCGACGGGGCGACCCGATGACCGGCCAGCACACGATCGACGCCGGTTCGGCCGGTGTCGCGCCATCTTCGAGCCCGCCTCCGTCTTCCGGAAGGCCGGCCGACCATGAGAAGGAGACTGACGCTCATGCTCAAGCCAAGGCCGAAGCGGCTCGCCGCTCTGCTTTCCGCGGTCGTTCTCGGCAGTGCCGCCACCGCCGTCCTGGGCGGCTCCGCGGCCTCCGCGGTCCCCGCCTGGCAGTGCACCGTGACGGCCGGTCTCACCGACCAGTCCCACCTGACGAAGCACGACGGCCGCGCACCGGGCACCACCGACGGCGACGCCGTCGTCTACCACGATGACGTCTACGACGCCTCCGGCGCGCTTGCCGTCACCGGCGAGGGCACCGCGCTGGTCTACACCAATCCCACGGACGGCACGCTCTGGGAGTGGCTCGCGGTCACCGTGCAGATGCCCAGCGGCGGCACGTTCTTCGGCACCGTGCCGGTCTCGATCGCGGACGCGGTCGCCGGCAAGCCGCAGACCATTCCGCTGGTCGGCAGCGCCGGCGACATGCTCGGCAAGACCGGCTCCTGGAAGTTCAGCCTGCGCGGCTACACCAACCAGTACCTGTCCATCTTCGACGTGACGCTGACCATCTGTGGCTCCACCGGCACGTACCACCACGCATAACCCGACCGCACCACGTACGACAGAGGTGGTTCCTCATGGAGAAGATTGCCGCCGGCAACGGCGCGGAATCGGATTGCCCGAACTATGTAATGCGGATCCTCACCGCGTTGGCCGGCCGACCTGACGAGATCGTCGTGAAGTGGCGGGATCAGCGCATCACCGCCCGGGAGTTCCTGGGCTCGACGGTTGCCGCGGCCCGCCAGATGCAGGAGCTGGGCGTCGACCGCACCCATACCGTCGCCGCCCTCTCGGCATCGAACAGTCCGACCGTCATCTACACCCGCTACGCGGCGCACCTCCTCGGTGCGCGCCTGGTGCACATCCTCTCGGTCAACGCGAATTCGGCGGCCGAGTCGCTGGCCGAAGGCCAGCAGGTCGACATCTTGAACGAGGTGGGCGCGACGCTGCTCGCCGTGGACATCGAGAGTCTCGATGTCGCACGCAGGCTGGTGGATCAGGTCAAAGGACCGCTCAAGCTCGCCAGCTACGGCGCCGGCGACGCACGCGTCGACGCCGACCTGTCGGCCGGGAAATCGGACGACGGCGTCCTGCCGGAGCCCCGGCCCATTGTCGAGGACGACACCGCCACGATCATCTACACCAGTGGCACGACCGGGAAGCCGAAGGGCATCTGCCGGAGCTTCGGCGCGTGGCATCGCGAGACCGTCGCCGCGATGGATCAGGTGAAACGCATGAACCTGGGTGCGTCGTCCTACCTGGTCACCATTCCGCTCAGCAACGCCGGCATTTCCGTGGACTCGGTCCTGGCGCACGAAGGGTTCGTGCTGCTGCACGAGCAGTTCGATGCCGGCCGGGTGCTCGAAACCGTCGAGCGGGAGCGGGTGGGGGGCACCTTCTGGGCGACCCAGCATCTGTATCAGATCCTCGACCACCCACGCCTGGATGACGTCGACACCTCGAGCCTGCGGCTCGTCATGTACGGCGGCACGCCGATCTCGGCGGCGCGCATCCAACAGGCCGTCGACAGGTTCGGCCCGATCTTCGTCCAGTACTACGGGACGACGGAGAGCCGCCGGATCTCCGCGCTGATGCCCGCCGACCACCGTGACCCGCACCGGCTCGCGAGCGCCGGGCGTCCGGTTCCCACCGTCCAGGTCGTCATCCGCGACCCGGACACGGGCGCCGACCTGGAAACGAACGTCGCCGGCGAGGTGTGCGTGAGAACCCCCGGGATGATGACGGAGTACTTCCTCGACCCGGTGCGGACGGAGCAGGCGCTGCGCGGCGGCTGGCTGCACACCGGCGACATCGGCTACCTCGACGAGACCGGCTACCTGTACCTCATCGACCGCATGCACCAGGTCGTCAAGGCCAACGGGATCAAAATCTACCCGGCTGAGATCGAGCGCGTGCTGTTGTCGCACCCGGCCGTTGCCCGGGCCAGCGTCATCAAGGTCCGCGACGCCGACCTGCGCGACTCCATCAGGGCATACGTCGAGCCACGCGCCACCGGCAGCGACCTGACGTCCGGGGAACTGGCCGCGTTCGTGGCCGGGAAGATGTCCGCACTGCACGTTCCGGCGGTCATCGAACTGGTGTCACATCTCGCGACGACGCAGTTCGGCAAGGCGGATACGCAGGCCTTGCTCCTGACGCACGGCGCGTGATGCTCCGGCGTATCGGCCGGGAAGCGGATGTTTTCCGAAGGTATGGGCCGGCGGACGTAATGGTCATTCAGTCATATGCACGACCGAGGTCGAGTAAGGGAGTCCGTATCCATGACACATCTCCTTGAGCTCATTTCCACCGAGATGAGCGCGCTGTTGCGGGGCCGTCGTGAATTTCTTGAGATCTCCAGGATTGCGGGCAGATTCCCCCGGGCCACCGCGCCCATCCTGCCCGCCGACACCGCCGAGGTGAGCGTGTGGTGCAGTAACGATTACCTGGGCATGGGGCAGGCGCCGGCCGTGCTCGAAGCGGTGAAGAAGGCCGTGGACGAAAACGGGGCCGGCTCCGGCGGTTCGCGGAACATCAGCGGCACCAACCGGTACCACATGCAGTTGGAGGTCGAGCTCGCCGCGCTGCACCGCAAGGATGCGGCGCTGCTCTTCAGCACCGGCTACACGACCAATTCCGGGGCCCTGCCGATTCTCGCCGGGCGCTTTCCCGGGACCGTCGTGTTCTCGGACGAGAAGAACCACGCGTCCATCATCGACGGCATCCGGCAGAGCCGCGCCGAGAAGCGGATCTTCCGGCACAACGACGCCGACCACCTGGCCGAGCTCCTGGCCGCGGCAGACCCGGACCGGCCGAAGATGATCGTCGCCGAGTCGATCTATTCCATGGACGGCGATGTCGCGCCGCTGGCAGAGATCGCCGACCTCGCCCGCCGGTATCACGCCTTGACCTATCTCGACGAGGTCCACGCGGTCGGCATGTACGGTCCTCGCGGCGCCGGTGTCGCTGCGCAGCAGGGCCTCGAGAATGAGTTCGACGTCATCATGGGCACGCTCGCCAAGGGGTTCGGCACGATCGGCGGCTACATCGCCGGTTCGGCACCGCTGGTCGAGGCGGTGCGCATGTTTTCGCCCTACTTCATCTTCACCACGTCGCTGCCGCCGGCCATGGCGGCCGGTGCCCTCGCGGCGGTGCGTCACCTGACGACGTCGGAAACGGAGCGGGAGATCCTGCACCGCAACGCTGCGTTCACGCACCAGCTCCTCGACGACCGGCGCATTCCCTACGTGTCGGCCATGTCGCACATCGTCTCCGTTTTCGTCGGCGATGAGGCGAAGTGCCGGACGGCCTCCAGCATCCTGCTGCACCGCCACGGCATCTATGTGCAGCCGATCGACGCGCCCAGCGTCCGGCCGGGTCATGCCGTGCTGCGGGCCACGCCTTCGGCCACGCACCAGGAGGCGGAGATCGTCCGCTTCGCCGACGCCCTGGACGACATCTGGAAGGAGCTGGACCTGCCCCGCGCCACGGCAGGACGTCTTGTGGCGGAGATGACGGAATGACGGAGGGCGGGCGTTGCGCCAGCACCCTCGGCACAGTGGAGAGGCAGGGGTGATGAGCCCGGTGATGTCGGTGGCCGCGATCCTCGCCGACTCCGCGGCCCGTAGTCCCGGGCACACCGCGCTCATCGCTGACGACGAGGAGATCTCCTACGCCGACCTCTGGCGGCGGGCGCTGCGGGGTGCCGCGATGCTGCGGGCGCGGGGCGTCTGCCCGGGTGACGCGGTCACGCTGATGCTGGAGAACACCCCCGACCTGCCGGTGGCGTGCTTCGCGGTCTGGGCCGCCGGGGCGACCGTGGTGCCCGTCGGCGCGGCGGCGCGGCCGGCGGAGGTCGAGTTCGTGCTGACCGACTCCGGTTCGGTGCTGTTGATCTGCGCTGCGTCGCTGGTCGCCGAGGCGGGACAGGTGGCGCGCGCCGCGGGGGTGCCGGTCCTGACCGGGGCGGAGCTGGCAACGGCGACGTCGCCGCTCACCACGTACGAACCCCGCCGGCCGGACGACATCGCCATGGTCCTCTACACGTCGGGGACCACCGGCCGGCCCAAGGGCGCGATGCTGACCCACCTCAACGTGACGATGAACATCATGGTCACCAGAGAGTCCCCGTTCGGCGTGACGGCGGACGACGTTCTGCTCGGAGGCCTGCCGTTGCACCACTCGTTCGGCCTCATCTGCGGGCTGGGCACCTGCCTGCTGGCGGGCGCGTCGGTCGTGCTGATGCGGCGGTTCGACGCGGCGCGGGCGCTGGACCTGATCGAGAAGCATGGGTGCACGCTGTTCATGGGCGTGCCGACGATGTTCACCACGATGCTGGCCGCCATTGCGCCGGGCGACGCCGGCAGGTATCGGCTCGACCGGGTGTTCAGCGGCGGCGCGCCGCTGCACGTCGCCACGCTCGAGGCCATTCGTGCCGCCTTCGGATGCGAGGTGTACGAGGGCTACGGGCTCACCGAGGCGTCCCCCTGCGTCGCCTACAACCAGAAGGCCTGGCCGACCAAGCCGGGCACCGTCGGCCGCCCGATCCGGGGCGTCGACGTCCGGGTGGCCGATGCCGACCTCGCCGACGCCATCGAGTTCGTGCCGGACGGCGGGCTGGGCGAGATCGTGGTGCGCGGGCACAACATCATGGCCGGCTACCTCAATCTTCCGGAGGCGACGGCCGAGACCGTCGTCGGCGGCTGGCTGCGCACCGGCGACCTCGGGCGGTTCGACGAGGACGGATACCTCACGATCGTCGACCGGAAGAAGGACGTCATCCTCCGCGGCGGCCACAATGTGTACCCGCGGGAGATCGAGGAGGTCCTCACCCGGCACTCCGCGGTCAGGCAGGTCGCGGTGGTCGGACTGCCTGACGACCGGCTCGGCGAGGAGGTGTGCGCCGCAGTCGTCGTCCGGGACGGCTTCGCGGCGGGCCCGGAGCTGGCGGCCGAGCTGGTGGCGCTGGCGAGGGAACGCCTCTCCGCGTACAAGTGCCCCCGGCGGGTCGAGTTCCTTGCGTCGTTCCCGCTCGGCGGGAGCGGCAAGGTGCTCAAGCGTGAGCTGGCGGTGCTGCTGGCCTGACGCGAACGGAAGCGCCCCGGCCGACGGGTCCGCACCGCTTTTGGTCGGGGCTGCGGAAGTTCCGGACATCTGATCGAAACATCTAGACACGTGGATCTAACTTCCATAGTGTTGGCGGCACGACCCTGAGAGCGCTCTCTCGAAGATCCGTCGGCGCGGATGCCGGGGGGTGCGCTCCGCCCCCAGGGCCGACAACACGGCAGCTTCGGCTGCGGCGCGGCGGCGCGCGTCCTGCCTGGCGAGCCGGTCAGGAAGGGAAACACGTGAAGCGACATCGGTCAGTGCGACGATGGCGGCCAATGGCGGCCGCCCTGCTCCTGGTCACCCCGGCGGTCAGCGTCCTCGCCTCGGCGGCCACCCCGGCCGCGGCGGCGATCAACGCCGCGGACTTCCAACAGGTCACCCTCGCCAAGGGGGTGGCGGAGACCGGCGAACCCATGGCCATCACCGTGCTGCCGGACCGCTCGGTCCTGCACACGGCACGCAACGGCACGCTGCGGCGCACCGACGTGGCCGGCAACACCACAGTCATCGCCAACATCCCCGTGTACAGCCACGACGAGGAGGGCCTGCAGGGCGTTGCCGCGGACCCGAACTTCGCCAGCAACCGCTACATCTACCTGTACTACGCGCCGCCGTTGAGCACCCCGGCCGGTGACGCGCCCGCCAGCGGCACCGCCACCGACTGGACCACGTGGAGCGGCGTCAACCGCCTGGCCCGGTTCACCCTCAACAGCGACAACACGGTCAACCTGGCCAGCCAGGTCACGGTGCTGGACGTGCCGACGAACCGGGGTATGTGCTGCCACGTCGGCGGTGACATCGACTTCGACGCGGCCGGCAACCTGTACCTGTCCACCGGTGACGACTCCAACCCGTTCGAGTCCAGCGGATACTCGCCACTGGACGAGCGCACCAACCGCAACCCGGTCTACGACGCGCAGCGGTCCGCCGGCAACACCAACGACCTGCGCGGCAAGGTCCTGCGGATCAAGGTCAACGCCAACGGCACGTACAGCATCCCGTCGGGCAACCTGTTCGCGCCGGGGACCGCCAACACCCGGCCCGAGATCTACGCGATGGGCTTCCGCAACCCGTTCCGGCTGAGCGTCGACAAGGCGACCGGCGTCGTCTACGTCGGTGACTACGGCCCGGACGCGGGCACCACCGACGCCAACCGGGGCCCGTCCGGGCAGGTCGAGTTCAACCGGATCACCTCCCCCGGCAACTACGGGTGGCCGTACTGCACCGGCGCCAACACGACCGCCGAGACGTACAACGAGTGGAACTTCGCGACCAACGCGACCGGCCCGAAGTACAACTGCGGCGGCGGTGCCACCAACAACTCCTTCCGCAACACCGGCCAGGGCACCCTGCCCCCGGCCAGGGCCGCCTGGATCCGCTACGCCGGCGACGCCGGATCACCGCCCGCGTTCGGCGGCGGATCCGAGTCGCCGATGGCCGGTCCGGTGTACCGCTACAACGCCGCCAACCCGTTGACCACGAAGTTCCCGGCCAGCCTGGACGGGCAGTTCTTCGCCGGTGAGTTCGGCCGCGGCTGGATCAAGCCGATCGTCGTCAACGGCGACGGGTCGCCCGGCGCGATCGACAATTTCCCGTGGAACGGCAAGCAGGTCATGGACATGCAGTTCGGCCCCGACGGGTCGCTGTACGTCCTGGACTACGGCACCGGCTACTTCAACGGCGACGCGAACTCGGCCCTGTACCGCTACGACTACGTCGGCACCGGCGGCAACCGGGCACCGACCGCCGTCGCGAGCGCCAACCGGACCTCGGGCGCGGCGCCCCTCGCGGTGACGTTCTCCTCGTCCGGTTCCAGCGACCCGGACGGCGGCGCGTTGACGTACTCGTGGGCGTTCGGCGACGGCGGCACCTCCACCGCCGCCAACCCGGCGCACACGTACACCACCAACGGCAGCTACGTCGCGACCCTCACGGTGCGCGACCCGCAGGGTGCCACCGGCACGGCCAGCGTGCCGATCAGCGTCGGCAACACCGCGCCCACCGTCGTGGTCAACGCGCCGGCAAGCGGCCAGCTGGCGGCGTTCGGCGACAGCGTGCCGTGGAGCGTCACCGTCACCGACCCCGAGGACGGCACCGTCGACTGCACCAAGGTGACGATGGCCTACGTGCTCGGCCACGACCAGCACGCCCACCAGATCACGTCGCAGACGGGCTGCTCGGGCACCATCACGATCCCGGTCGACGGTGAGCACGACGACGCCTCGAACATCTTCCCGATCTTCGACGCGTCCTACACCGACAAGGGCGGCCTGACCACGCACGCGCAGAACATCCTGGCGCCCAAGCACCGGCAGGCCGAGCACTACAAGACGTCCTCGGGCGTCAACAAGTTCGCCAAGACGGCGGCCGAGGGTGGCATGACCGTCGGCGACATCAACAACGGCGACTGGATCGAGTTCGACCCGTACAAGCTCAACAACGCCACCTCGTTCACCGCCCGCATCGCCTCCGGTGGCACCGGCGGGACGCTGCAGATCCGCACCGGTTCGGCGACCGGCGCGGTCATCGGCTCGGCGGCGGTCGCCTCCACCGGGTCGTGGGAGACGTTCGCCACCGTGACCGGCACGATCAGCGGCGCGCCGGCGGGCACCACCTCGCTGTACCTCACGTTCGCCGGCACCGGCACCGCCGCGCTGTTCGACCTGGACAGCTTCACGTTCGCCACCGGCACCGCACCGCCGGCGACGAACCTGGCGCTGAACAAGCCGGCGACCGCGTCCAGCGTGGAGAACGCCGGCACGCCCGCCTCGAACGCGGTCGACGCCTCCACCACCACCCGGTGGTCCAGCGCCTTCTCCGATCCACAGTGGATCCAGGTCGATCTGGGCGCCACGTACACCGTCAACCGGGTCCGCCTGCAGTGGGAGGCGGCATACGGCTCGGCGTACCAGATCCAGACGTCGCCCAACGGCACGACCTGGACCACCGTGCGCTCCGTGACCGGCGGCAACGGCGGTGAGGACAACAACACCGCCCTGAACGCGTCGGGCCGGTTCGTGCGCATCTACGGCACGGCCCGCGGCACCGCGTACGGCTACTCCCTGTTCAGCTTCGAGGTCTACTCCTAGAAAGGCCTGTTCCGTGATTCGCAGACTCGCTTTCTGCACCGCCCTCGTCGTCGCCGCGCTCGGCCTCACCGCCGCGCCCGCCCAGGCGGCGCCGGACTTCACCGTGCTCGTGTTCAGCAAGACCGCTGGGTTCCGCCACGACTCGATCGCCGTCGGCACCCAGGCGATCCGCGACCTCGGCACGGCGAACAACTTCGCCGTCGAGGCCACCGAGGACGCCACCCAGTTCACCGCCGCCAACCTGGCCCGGTTCAAGGCGGTCATCTGGCTGTCGACCACCGGCGACGTGCTCAACGCGACGCAGCAGACCGCGTTCGAGAACTACATCCGCGCCGGCGGCGGCTACCTCGGCGTGCACGCGGCCGCCGACACCGAATACGACTGGGCCTGGTACGGCGGCCTCGTCGGCGCGTACTTCGCCAGCCACCCGGCGATCCAGACCGCGACGGTCCGCGTCGCCGACGCCACCCACCCGGCCACCGCTGGACTGCCGGCCGCCTGGTCCCGCAGCGACGAGTGGTACAACTACCGCACCAACCCCCGCGCCCAGGTGCACGTGCTGACCACGCTCGACGAGTCCACGTACAGCGGCGGCACGATGGGCGCCGACCACCCCAACACCTGGTGCCGGGCCTACGACGGCGGCCGGTCCTTCTACACCGGCATGGGCCACACCCAGGCCAGCTACGCCGAGGCGGGCTTCCGCTCGCTGCTGCTCGGCGGCATCCGCTACGCCGCGCAGGGCACCGGCAACTGCTCCGTCACCACCCAGCCCCCGTCGACCGACCTCGCCCTGAACCACCCCGTGACGGCGTCCAGCGTCGAGAACGCCGGCACGCCCGCCGCGAACGCGGTCGACGCCTCCACCACCACCCGCTGGTCCAGCGCCTTCTCCGACCCGCAGTGGATCCGCGTCGACCTCGGCGCCACGCACACCGTCAACCGGGTCCGGCTGGTCTGGGAGACCGCGTACGGCTCGGCGTACCAGATCCAGACCTCCCCCGATGGGAACACCTGGACGACGATCCGCTCCGTCACCGGCGGCAACGGCGGCGAGGACGACCACACCGGCCTCACCGGCTCAGGCCGTTACGTGCGCATCTACGGTACGGCCCGCGGCACCCAGTGGGGCTACTCGCTGTACACGTTCCAGGTGTACGGCACGTGATCACCGACCGGCCCCGGAAGCCGCTCGCTTCCGGGGCCGGTCACCCGGTCAGATGATCCGGCGGATGCGGCGGATCGCGACCCAGACCAGCAGCACCGCGATGGCGGTGAAGACGCCGGCCTCGATCCACTGGAACGTCCAGAACCGGTCCGCCGGCTGGAACACCTGGTGGTTGTGCAGGTCGGCGCCGAACTGGCCGAGGCACACCTGGTCGTCCGCAGACGGGCAGACCATCGCGCCGGAGGCGACGAACGTGCCGTCCGGTCGGCGGATGTCGGAATTCAGCAGCCAGCTTCCGACGCGCATAGCGCCGCTCTCAGGGGCGTTGTCGGCGACGACCGGGTAGTTGTTGGTGACGGGTGTCGCGAACCGTGGCCGCGCGTAGATCGCCACGGCGATCCGGGCGCCGATGAACGCCGGCAGGACGATCGCCATCGCCGGCACGACCTTCGGCACCAGGGCGCCGGCGGCGATGCCGACCGCGACCGCGAACAGGGTGTAGCCGACCGGGGCGACGCCCTGCACGTCGAAGAAGATCCTGCCGAATCGGCTCTCGACGTAGCCGAGCGGCTCGTACCACCAGGCGATGCCCAGGCCGTAGACGACGGCCAGGACCGTCACCGCGGCGCCGAGGAGGCCGACCTTGGCCAGGGCCCAGTGGCGGCGGCTGATGCCCTGGGTCCAGATCATATGGTGGGTGCCCTGCTCGATCTCGCGGGAGATCAGGGGCGCGCCCCAGAACAGGCCGAACAGCAGCGGCACGATCAGCAGCAGGAGGCAGACGTAGATGTACGAGCCGTAGGTGGTCGAGAAGTCGTGGAAGCCGTCGCAGGGCATGTCGAGGGTGTTGGCCGCGCAGCCCCGCACGACGAGGCGGTCGAAGTCGCGGTGCATCGCCACGCCGGTCGGCACGATGAACGCCGCCAGGACCGCGAGGCCGATCACCGTCCACATGGCCTGCTTGCGATGCTGCCGCCAGGTCAGCCAGATCATGCCGTCACTCCCCACGCCTCGTGGTTGCTCTGTGCGTCGTTGCTGGCGAGGTAGGCCAGGATCAGGTCCTCCAGACTCAGTTCGTGCACCGTCCACGACGGGTCGGTGATCGGGCCGTCGGTGCGCACGACCAGCGTGGACTGCCGGTCGGTGTGGCGGGCGCGGACCACGGCCGCCACACCGCCGATCGGCTCGCCGTGGTGGCGCGGACCGACGATCTGCCGGTGCTCCGTCACGATGTCGTCGACCGCGCCGGTCAGGTGCACCCGGGCGGACTGCAGGACCACGAGGTAGTCGCAGGAGCGCTCCAGGTCCGCGAGGATGTGCGAGGAGAGCAGCACGGTGGTGCCCGACTCGGCGACGCTGCCCATCAGCGACTGCAGGAACTCCCGCCGCGCGAGGGGGTCAAGGCTCGCGACCGGTTCGTCGAGCAGCAGCAGCCGGGGCCGCTTGGCCAGCGCCAAGGCGAGGGCGACCTGGGCACGCTGCCCGCCGGACAGCTTGCCGGCCGGCGTGTGTGGCGGGATGCCGGCCTGGGCCAGCCGGGTCCGGGCGAGCGTGGCATCCCAGCGCCGGTTGATCTTGCCACCCATCCGGACCAGCTCGTCGGCGGTGAAGTCGCGGTAGACCGGGGTGTTCTGCGCGACGAACCCGATCTCGGCGAGGGCGGTCGTGTTCTCGTACGGCGCCGCGCCGAAGACCCGCACCGCACCGGCGTCGGGACGCAGCAGCCCCACCGCGAGGTGCAGCAGGGTGGTCTTGCCGGACCCGTTCGGCCCGACGAGCGCGGCGATCCGGCCGGTGGGCAGTCGCAGGGTGCAGTCCCGCAGGGCCCATTGCGCCCCGTAACGTTTGCCGAGGCCCTCGGCCTCGAGCACGTGCTCCATCGTGTGTCCTCTCATGCCGGCTCTTCCTGCAGGGCGTCGGCCTGTCGTGCGGCGCGGATCGTCGTGTCGACCAGGGCGGTGACGTCCTCGTCGCTCAGCCCGGCTGCCTGCGCCTTGCGCAGCCACCCGAGCAGCTCGGCACGCAGATCGGCCTGGTTGGCGAGCGAGTCGCCGGCGAGGGTGCGGGTGACGAACGTGCCGACCCCGGGCCGTCCCTCGGCGAGCCCCTCGATCTCCAGCTCGCGGTAGGCCTTCAGGACCGTGTTCGGATTGATCGCCAGCGACTGCGCGACGTCCCGCACCTTCGGCAACCGGTCCCCGGGCACCAGCAACCCGACCCGCAGCGCCTGTTTGACCTGCTGGACGAGCTGCACATAGGTGTTGACCTTCGACCGGCCGTCCAGCACGAACTCGATCACCGGCGGCGACCCTCTCTGTTGTCCTACGACAGTAGGACTATAAGACAGCCGAGCTGGATCACGCCAGAGGGGCCGCCGATGAGCGGACGCTGTATCGGCCGTCCAGGCGAAGCACCGCGAACGGCGCTGCTGCTTCGATGGGAGGCACTGGCCTTCGAGAAAGGGAATGCGCGTGGACGACTTCGCGTCGCGGTTCGGTGCCGCGAGGCAGCAGCGCGACGCCGCCGAACGCATCCGAGCGGAGGCCCAGCGGCAGCAGGACCTCGAGCAGCAGGGGCACGAGCGGGCGCTGGCGCAGGGTGCGTCGCACATCGCGGCCGCGCTCACCGCCAAGGGGGTACCACCGGACCTGCGGATCCTGCAGCGCGTCCGGGTGGTCTCCAAGCGGATGTTCCGGGAGGTCATCACCGAGACCTTCCCGGAGGTCGCCGAAGGATGGGCGTTCTCGCTGCACACCCACGAGTTCAACGACCCGGACACGCAGAGCTCGAACTCGTACAGCTTCAACGCCAACGGATACGTGCTGACCGCGACCGGTGTCGTCCACAGCTTCAGCATCCGCGGCTACGGACACCTCCCGCAGCGCAGCGGCGGCGTGCTGGAGCTGATCGACACGGATTTCGCGCCGTGGGGATCCCCCGGGAAGAGCAACGGCCCGATGCCGCTGGAGCACAACGGCCTGGCGAAGACATTGGTTGACGGCCTCATCGACCTCGCACTGCGGTACGGCGTCGAACCCGCCTGATCACGTCCGCTACGGCTGGACCGCACTCGGGTGGAGCGCGGCGCGGTACCCGGCCCGGAGCACCGCCACCGACGCCGGCGGGGTGAGCAGCTCGACCCGGTCCGGCAGAGTACGCGGCGGGCCGTACCCGGTGCTGGCCCACGGCAGGAACCGCCGCTGCGAGACGAGCCCGACGGTGCCGTCGTGCCGGACCATCGCACCGTCGGGCAGGTCGCCGCACCGGGCCGGCCGGGTCACCTGCCGGCGGGTCCCCGGCTCGACGCGCTCACCGTGCAGGCGCGCGTCCATGTCCCGCGCCCACGGCCGCCGCGCGAGCCGTTCCGCGCTGCGCCACGCCTCGGCGTAGGCAAGGAACTCGGCCCGCCGGCAGTAGGCGCACGGCCGATGCCCGGCCGCCAGGGCCGTCGCCTCGTCGAGGAAGAACAACGCCGTCCAGCGGCCCGGCGGCATCGGGTCCCGGCGGACGTCCTTCCAGGTCAGCGTGCAGCAGATCCAGAGCTTGGACCGCCACCGGGCGGCGCCGAGCACCCGGCCGGCGCCGTGCAGGCAACCCCGGTTGCCCATCAGCGTCCCGCGGGCCGGGTCGGCGACGATGTCCCCGGTGGGCAGGACGCGGTTCTGCAACGGTCGGCGGTCCACCCGCCGAGCCTACGACCGCGCCGCTGCCCCGTTCCAGGTGGCGGTTCCGGTCAGCCGAGCTGCCGGAACCAGGCCACGGCCGCCGCCGCACCCGTGACGTTCGAGCCGAGATGCGCCGAGCCGAAGTACGGATGCGTGCCCAGGTCCACGACGGCACCGGAGCGCAGGCGGGCCGCGCAGTAGGCGCTGCTGGCGGCCGGCACCTGCTCGTCGGTGCGGTCCACGAGCAGCCGGGCCGGGGCCCGGATGCCGTCGCAGGAGGCGTCGTGCTCGGCCAGCGCGGCCGCGAACGGCCCCGACGGTTCGCGCAGCATCGCCAGCCCGCGCGGCGTGAACAGCTCCTCCACCGTGCCGGGGAGCGTCGCGGCCAGGTCCTCGCCGGTGTGCACGCCGTCGTAGAGGGTTTCGACCTTCGCGGCGTACGGTGCGGCGAAGAACTCCTCCGGCCGCTGGTACAGCCCGTGCAGCCGGTTCCACGCCACGACCAGGTACGCGGTGTAGCCGACGTTGTACGGGGGCGGCACGGTCCCGCCGAGCAGCGCGGGCAGCTCGGCGCCGCGCAGGTCGAACGCGCCGGACACCGGGGCGAGGGCGCCGAGCCGGAACCAGCCGTCGTCGCCGCGTTCGAGGGCCCGGCCGAGCGCGGTCGCCGCGCTGGCGCCCTGCGAGAAGCCGGTCGCATACACCTCCCGCCGCAGGACGCGCTGCTGCCCGGCGGCGACCGTCCTGGCGGCGCGCAGCAGGTCCAGCGACGCCGACGCCTCGGTCGTGACGTCGAGGTACGGGTGCGGGCCGGGCCCGAGCCCCATGCCGAGGTAGTCCGGTGCGACGGCGGCGAACCCGGCCGACGCGTACGTCAACGCCGGTGCCACCGCCCAGCCGTCGCGCCACATCGACGGCGCGTCGGTCCGGTTGAGCTCCGTGCCGTGCGCGTACGACACGACCCGCAACTGCCGCTCGCCGTTGCGGGGCAGGGCCAGCAGGCCGCTGGCGACCGTCGGGCGGCGCCGCGCGTCGATCGTGCGGTACAGGACCTGGTACGTGTCGACGCCGAACCGGACGTCACCCGTGCCGAACTGCGCCTCGGCGAGCGTGTCCCGTACGGCGCCAGCGTCGAGCCCGCGCAGCGGCTGCACCGCCACGACCTCCCCGCGCCCGTCGTGTTCACCCTTTGCCGGCTGCGCACCGGCGACCGCGGCGCTCGACGCGCCCGCCACCGATACCAGCCCGATGATCGTGATGTACCTGAGGAATCTCATACCCGGACGCTATGACGCGCAACGATCCGCTTCGATCCAGCTGCCCAGCGTCCCGGCGGTGGGGCCGTCCCCACCGTGGCCGCTACGGCTACCTGGCGGCAGGGCCGGTGGGGAGTGTCTTCATCGTGACGTAGCTGGTCACCGCGGCGACGCCGGGCAGGCCGGCCAGGCGGTTGGCGTGGAAGTCCTCGTAGGCGGACAGGTCGGCGACCTCGACGTGGAGCAGGTAGTCGAAGTTGCCGGTGACGTGGTGGGTGTGCACCACCTCCGGCAGCCGGAGGACCGCGCGTTCGAACGCGGCCACGTCCGCGCGGGCGTGGCGGGCCAGCCGGACACCGACGAACACCCGCAGGCTGCGGCCCACCGCGGCCGGGTCGATCAGCGCCCGGTAGCCGCGGATCACCCCGGTGTCCTCCAGCCGGCGCACGCGACGCAGGCACGGCGACGGTGACAGGCCGACCCGGGCCGCCAGGTCGGCGTTGTTGATCCGTCCGTCCTTCTCAAGCACGGCGAGTATCGCGCGATCGACATCGTCCACGTTGGCAGATTATTGCGCCTCGAGGCCGCTTACCACCCCTATGGACCCGGTTCCGAGCGCTATTTGCTGCCAAAGTTGCCGCGATCGGCTTGTGCCGGTCGGCCTGGCGACCAAGCTTGTGGCGCCAGCAGAGGTGCACGGGAAAGGAAACCATGTCGGGCAGCAGCACGGTCGCGGTGCACGCCGATCGCGACGTCCATCCCAGCCGCGCGGTGGCGCCGCCGATCTATCAGACGGCGGCGTTCTGGGCCGAGGACGCTGATCAGTTCGCGCGGGCCGCCGTCGACCGGCGAGGCAAGGACTTCTACACCCGCTACGGGAACCCGAACCATGCACAGGTCGCCGCGGTGATCGCCGAACTGGAACACACCGAGGCGGCGATGGTCACCGCGTCCGGGATGGCCGCGCTCACCACGGCCGTGCTGGCCCTGGTGTCCGCCGGTGACCACGTGATCGGGCAGCGGTCCACCTACGGGGGCACGGCGTCGGTGCTGTTGAATCTGCTGCCGCGGCTCGGTGTCTCGACGACCCAGGTGGACCAGACCGACCCGGCGGCGTTCGAGAAGGCCCTGACCCCGCAGACCCGCTTGCTGCTGGTGGAGTCGCCGAGCAACCCGCTACTGCAGGTCACTGACCTACGGGCGGTATCGGAACTGGCCCGCGCACACGGGGTGCTGACGATGGCGGACAACACGTTCGCCACCCCGTTGAACCAGCGGCCGGCCGACCTCGGCATCGACCTGGTCTGGCACAGCGCGACCAAGTACCTCAACGGCCATTCCGACGTGTCCGCCGGGGTCATCGCGGGACCGGAGGCGCTCCTGGGCCGGATCTGGGACGTCGCCCTGCTCACCGGCGCCACGCTCGGCCCGTTCGACGCGTGGCTGCTGCTGCGCGGCCTGCGTACCCTGCCGCTGCGCATGTCCCGGCACAACGCCAACGGCCAGGCGCTCGCTGGGGCGCTGAACGACCACCCGGCCGTAGCCCGGGTGCACTACCCCGGCCTGGCGACCCACCCGCAGCGCGCGTTGGCGCACAGCCAGATGAGCGGATGCGGCGGAGTACTCGCCGTCGAGCTCACCGGCGGTTTCGCGGCGGCCGACGCGTTCCTCGGCCGGCTGCGCTACGCCCGCCGGTCGGCCAGCCTCGGCGGCGTGGAGTCCCTGGCCGTGCACCCGGCGGCGATGTGGCGCGGGATGCTCAGCGACGAGCAGATCGCCGCCTCCGGGGTCGCGCAGGGCCTGGTCCGGTTGGCCGCCGGCACCGAGGACACGGCAGACCTCGTCGCCGACGTGCTCGCCGCCGCCGACGCGGTGGCCTCGTGGAAGGAACTGACCCGATGAGGATCCTTGTCACCGGCGGCGCCGTGGTCAGCATGGACCCGGCCGTCGGCGATCTCGACCGCGGCGACGTGCTGCTCGATGACGGCGTGATCGTCGAGGTGGCCGAGCGGATCGACGCGCCGGACGCCGAGGTGATCGACGCGACCGACCGGATCGTGCTGCCCGGCTTCGTCGACACCCACCGGCACACCTGGCAGAGCGCGTTCCGCGGCGTCGGCGCGGACTGGACGTTCGCGCAGTACCTGGCGGCGGTCCACGGCACGTTGAAGCCGCAGTACCGGCCCGAGGACGTCTATCTGGGCAACCTGCTCGGCCGGCTGGAAGCCCTGCACTGCGGTGTCACGACGATGCTGGACTGGTTCCACTGCGGACAGAGCCCAGCGCACGCCGACGCCGCCGTCGCCGCCCTGCGGGACGCACCCGGGCGGTCGATCTTCTGCTACGGCGCCGGGTTCCGCACCACCGACCCCATCGACGCCGAGGTCCGCCGCGTCCGGTCTGCGCTGCCCGGAGGCGGCCTGGTCACCATGGCGTTGGGTCTGCGCGGCCCGGAGATGACCACCATGGACACAGTTGCGCAGGACCTGGAACTGGCAGCGGAGCTCGGGCTGCGGACCAGTGTGCACATCGAGTCCGGGGGTGCCGGCGGCCGCCCGATCGCCGAACTCCTCCAGCACGGCCTGCTGTCCGACACCACCACCTTCGTGCACGCCAACGGCATCGACGACGACCAGCTGCGGATGCTCGCGCAGGCCGGCAGTTCGGTGTCGATCAGCCCGGACGTCGAGCTGCGGATGGGCATCGGCTGGCCCGAGACCGGCCGGATGCTCGCCGCCGGCCTGCGCCCGTCGCTGTCCACCGACGACGCGCCGTCGGCCGGCGGCGACATGTTCGCCACCATGCGCACCGCCTACACGGTGCAACGCGGCCTGGACGGCGGCTTGAACGCCCGCGACGTGCTGGAGTTCGCCACCGTCGACGGCGCCCGGGCCTGCGGGCTCGCCGCGCGGACCGGCAGTGTCACGCCCGGCAAGGACGCCGACCTGGTCCTGTTGCGCACCGACGACCTGACCGTGTTCCCGGCCAACAACCCGGCCGGCACAATCGTCACCGCCGGCCATCCCGGCCTGGTCGACACGGTGCTCGTCGCCGGCCGCGTGGTCAAACGCGACGGCCGGCTGCTCGACGTGGACCTGCCGACGCTCAGGATGCGGCTGGTGGCATCGCGCAACCGGATCGCCGCAGCCGCCGGCGTCCCGCTCGACGGAACCTGGCAGCCCCGACCGGCATGACCGCCGGTCGGGGCTGACGTCAGGCGAACGTGAACAGGACCTTTCCGCTGCGTTCCGGTGTCATCGCGTGTTCGATCGCCTCGCGGTAGTCGTCCAGGCGGTAGACCGCGTCGACCGGGACGGCCAGCTCGCCGCCGGCGACGAGGTCGTTGAGCGTGCGGTAGGTCTGCTCGATCTCGGTGCGTGGGGCGTGACGCAGCCAGTTGAGCAGCCAGAACCCGGTGTGTGTCACCTCGTTGAAGATGACGTCGTGGGCGCGGACGGCCGGGGGTGCGTCGGTCACGTAGGCGTAGCTGACGACCGTGCCGCGGAACCTGAGCGCCGCGGCGAGGTCGGCGACGACCGGGCCGGCCGTGGCGTCCAGCGCCAGGCCGAGCTGCGCGCCGTCCAGCGCGTCGGCGATCTGCGCGGGCAGGTCGTCCCCGGCGACGATCACGCGGTCTCCGCCGGCCGCACGCACCGTCTGGGCCGCGGCCTCGCGCCGCACGACGTTGAGCGTCTTGAGGCCCCGCAGCCGGGCGAGGGCGATGACGCACAGGCCGACGGCGGAGTTTGCGGCGTTCAGGCCGACCCAGTCGCCGGGGACGAGCTCGGCGAACCTGTGCAGCAGCAGGTACGCGGTCGCCGGGTTGATCGGCAGCATCGCGAGTTGCAGCGGGTCGCCGTCGTCCCGGATCGGCACGACGTTGCGGCACGGCATCGCCACCTGGTCCGCCCAGGTGCCCTGCTCGTAGTTGGGCAGGACGACCACCCTCCGCCCGACCAGCTGCCGGCCCGCGTCCCCGCCGGCGTCGATCACCCGCCCGACCCCCTCGCCGCCGAGCGGGCTCGGCAGCGACGGCCGCACTCCGTAATCACCCCGGACGAGCAGGAGGTCCGACGGGTTGACCGGCGCGGCCTCCATCTCGACCAGGATGTCGTCGGCCCCCAGCACCACGGGAACCGCCCGGTCCAGCGACACCGACCCGCGCGGATCGCCGTACGACGTGACGAGGAGCTGCGACATGGGATCCCCCGGATCAGCGGCGCGCTACGTCGTCGTCGTATGCCCCGCCGGCACCGCATCATGCGGCCGGCGCGCCACGATTCCCGGCCGGCCGGGATCTGGGTCCCGCACAACCTCCCCACGCCCGTCGTGTTCACCCCGGGGCCGGCTGCGCGCCGGCCACTGCGGCGCTCGACGCGCCCGCCACCAACATCAGCCCGACGATCGTGATGTACCTGAGGAATCTCATATCCGGACGCTATTGCGCGCAATGATCCATATCGATCCAGCTGTCCCGCGTCCCGATGGTGGGGCCGCCCCCACCGAGGCCGCTACCGCTACCTGGCCACCTGACGTCCCGGCGCCCGGCTCGCCCCATCAGCGATCGCGCCGGGCGCCAGGCGAGCTTGAACAGGACCTTTCTGCTGCGCCCCGGTGTCATCGCGTGTTCGATCGCCCGTGGTAGCCGTCCAGGCGGTGGACAGCGACGGCCGGCGCATCCAGTGGCTAGTTCGCCACCCCGACGTGCGTTTGACGGAACTGGGCCCGCTCGGCCTCATCGATCAAGGCGCGCGCGTGATCGGCGTAGGTGATGTGCTCTGCCAGATCGCCGAGCGCCAGACGGTACGCGCCGGCGGGCTCGCCCTCAAGGTCGAAGTTGCCCGATGGGCTGACCGCGACCCACTCGAGGTCGGAACGACGGATGATGTCCAGGGCCGCGCGGTGGGCAAGCGAGAACGGCTGAAACTCAGGTGGGAAACCGGCCGTGTCCATGACGGGCACGCCACTCGCGTTGGGCAGCAGCGACGCGATGCCGACCCAGACGAGACGGTTCACCCCCGCATCCTTCAATCCCGCGACGAGGCTCTCAGCCGCCGCGCGGAAGAACACAGCGGGATCGGCGGTGGCGTCAGCCACCGCCGCGATTGCCACGTCGTGACCCGCCGCCCCTGCTGCCACGGCCGCAGGATCCGTGACATCCGCCGCGGACCGCACCAGCGGCGTGACCTCATGGCCGCGTGCCCTCGCCTCGACAACAGCGGCGCCACCGGCCTTGCCACCCGCTCCGAAAACAACGATCTTCAACATGGCGCCGACCATAGGCCAGGTCGTGGTAACCAATCGGGTATCTATCCTCGAGCTATGCGCCGCCTGAAGCCTGATCTGTTCGACGATCTATGCCCTTCCTCGTTCCTGCCGGTACGGATGGATCACAGGTGGGCGCCACTTGTGATGCGGTTGCTGGAAGCGGCGCCCCTCCGGTTCAGCGAACTGCGCGTCGTGCTCCACCGGATAAGCCCCAAGGAACTCACCCGCGCTCTGCGCATGCTGGAACGCGACGGCTTCGTATCACGCGCTACGGCTGGCCGCGCCGTCACCTACGAGCTGACGCCGCTCGGCCGGAGCCTGCTCGGCGCCCTCAACGTTGTCTATGAGTGGACAGCGGACCACTGGGACGAACTCCTTGACGCTCGTGATCCCGTCGACGCATGAACACGCCTCGCCGCATCTGGGCCCCGTCTGGGTCTTTGGGCTCAGGTGCGCGGGCGGGCGCGCGGTTAGCGTCCAGGTGCTGTGCCGCCCGTACCGGCGGCGGAACATCACCACAGGAGTCTTCTTGATGAGATCCGGAACCGTGTCGCTGCGACGCCTCCCGCGGTCGCGGCTGTTCATCCTGGCCGGGATCGCGGTCGCGCTCGTCGGGTTCCTCGGCTGGTTCGCGACCGGGCCGTTGCACCTGGCCAGCGCCGAAGACAAGCCGCTGTCGCAGGGCAAGCCGGCGACCGCGTCGTCCCTGGAGGGGCAGGGCTACCCGGCCAAGGCCGTCACCGACGGCGACCCCAAGACCCGCTGGTCGAGCGCGTTCAGCGACCCGCAGTGGGTGCAGATCGACCTCGGCGCGCCGGTGGCGATCGGCCGGGTCGTGCTGAACTGGGAACGGGCCCACGCCACCGCGTTCGAGGTGCAGGTCTCCGTCGACGGCACGAACTGGCGGGCGGTGTACAGCACCACGACCGGCGCCGGCGGCGTGCAGAACCTGCCGGTGAGCGGCCTCGGCCGGTACGTGCGGATGTACGGCACCAAACGGTCGTCGGGGTACGGCTTCTCGCTGTGGGAGTTCCAGGTGTACGCGGCGGCGGGGTCCGGACCGGCGACCGCTACCGTGAACCCGCCGGCGAGCCCGCCGGCGAATCCGACCGGCAGCACCAGCGGCGGGACGAGCACCGGCGGCACCGCCGGCGGCTGGATCGACGCGCCGAACCCCGTCACGAACGTGAAGGCCTCGCACGAGGTGCCGCCGAACAAGGGCGGGTTCCACGAGTTCCAGGCGAACTGCTCGGTCAGCCGGACCAACCTCGGCGACGACCCGATCGTGTTCCCCGGCCTGCCCGGCGCCGCGCACCTGCACACGTTCATGGGCAACACCACGACGAACGCGGCCACGACGATCGAGTCGCTGACCCAGGGGCAGACGACGTGCAAGGCCAAGGGTGACCTGTCCGCGTACTGGATGCCGACGCTGTTCAACGGCGACACCGCGGTCAACCCCGAGGGCCTGCAGGTCATCTACTACAAGGCGGGCGTCACCGACTACCGCAGCGTGCGGCCGTTCCCGAAGGGCCTGCGGTTCGTCGTCGGCAACGCCAAGAACACCGACGCCGACAAGTTCCTCGCCGCGACCGAGGAGGGCTTCGAGTGCGGTGACAGCTACAAGAACAAGAACATCCCGGCGACCTGCTCGGCCGCGCGGGACGTCAAGCTCAACATCCGGTACCAGGCGCCGAGCTGCTGGGACGGGCTGCACCTGGACTCCCCCGACCACCAGAGCCACATCGTGTACCCCGTCGACAGCCACACCGCCTCCGGCTGGGTCTGCCCCGACAGCCACCCGGTCGCCGTGCCGAAGCTCGAGTTCAAGATGGCGTGGCCGGTGAACGGCGACATGTCGAAGGTCCGCTTCAGCAGCGGTGCCGGTCCCACGTTCCACTACGACTTCATGAACGCGTGGGACGACCGGACCCTCGCCGCGATGGTGCAGGGCTGCATCGTGGCGGCCCGGCAGTGCGACCCGCGCGGTCACGACGGCCGTGACGACCAGCAACCGGCGCCGTACGTGCTGAACGAGAACTACCTCCTGCCCTGACCCCCACAGGGCGCGGTACACCGCCGCTCGACGCCGCCGCAGTCACTGCGGGTGCGCGTCGGGCGGCGGTGCCGTCGTGGTGTCCGGCCTTGATGGCATAGGGTCGACGGGCCATGAACGCGGGAAGGACGAGGAGCGCCGGTGACCGACCGTAGCCGGTGGGGCCAGTGGGCCGGGGTGACGGTGGTGGCTGCCGGGATGGCGGCCGCGACGGTGCTGGTGCCACCGCTGATCGCGCCCGACCGGAGCTCGGCTCCCCCGTCCACGACGCCGGCCCTGCCCACGACGCCGGCAACGAGCGGGACCCGCGTGCCGGCGGCAACCGGCAGCGCGCAGGCGGTGTTCACGCCGATCGTGATCGAGGCAGAGGACCCGGGCAACCTGCTCACCGGCGGTGCGGCCGTGACCGCGTGTCCGACCTGTCACGGCGGTCAGCGGGTCCGGTACCTGTGCTTCACCTGCACGCTCGTGGTCCGGACCGTGCTGCCCACCGGCGGGTCACGGACCGTGACGGTCGGGTACGAGGTGGACGGCCCGCGCTCCGTGAAGGTCAGCGTCAACGGGGCGCCGGCGCGCACCTTCCAGGTGACCGGCTCGGAGTGGACGACGCCCAGGTCCTTCCAGTTCACCGCCGACCTGCCGGCCGGTGCCCTGCGGCTGACGCTGTTCAACGACGAGACCCCGGCGCCCGACATCGACGTCGTCACGGTCAGTTGAGTTAGGCGCTGATCAACTGGGACTCAAATCCGGATTAAGCACGGCGGGTGCGAATGCGGCGGCAGCGAACCGGCAAGTACCGTTCCAGTCCGTGATGAGTCCGTGATGTCGGCGGGCCGTGAGATCGCCGCCGCGGCGTTGGGCCGGGCGGTGCTGATCGCGCGTGCCGCGGCCACCATGAGCGCGGCGGCCGCCGGGCTGCTGCTGGTCGAGGACCGCAGCCGGGTCGTCGCGGTGCTGGTCCTGGTCGCCGCCGCCACCGTCGCGCAGCTGGGCGCGCTGGCCCGCTGGCCCGGGCTCGTCGCCCGGCCCGCCGCCGTCGTCGCCGCCGACTTCGTGCTGGTGTTCGCGGTCCTCGTGGTGAGCCGCGGCGGCATCGCCTACTTCTGCTTCGCGGCCGGCGCCGGCGCCCTGGCCGGCGTGGTGCTCGGCATGCGGGCCCTGCCGGTGTGGGTCGCGCACGCCGCGGTGAGTTTCACGGTCACGGCCGAGGTGCTGCGCCGCAGCGCCCCGCCGGCGGACATCGCCGCGTTCGTCGTCGCGTTCCCGATGGCCGGGGCGCTCGCCGGGCTCGGCGCGGTGGTGGCGACCACGGCCCTGGCCCGCCACCTCGAGCTGTCCACGCACCTGCTGGTGCAGGCGCAACGCACGGCCGCGGCGTCGGAGCGGGCCCGGCTGGCGCGGGAGCTGCACGACTCGGTGGCCAAGACGCTGCGCGGGGTGTCGCTGGCCGCGCTCGCGCTGCCGGCGTCCCTGCGCCGCCAGCCGGCCCTGGCCGAGCACCTGGCCGGCACGGTCGCGGCCGGCGCAACCGCGGCCGCCCGGCAGGCACGGGAGCTGCTGGAGGAGATGCGCTTCGACGTGACGGACCGCAGCTTCACCGCGGCCGTGGACGAGGTCTGCCGGGCGTGGGGCGCCGCGGCGGGGCTGCCGGTCCGCGCCGAGCTGGACACCGTCGAACCGCCGGTGATGGTGTGTTACGAGCTGACCCGTATCCTACGGGAGGCCCTGGCCAACGTGGCCCGGCACGCGCACGCCCGGCGGGTCGTGGTCCGGCTCGCCGCGACCCGGCGGGGCGTGCTGCTGGAGGTCACCGACGACGGGGTGGGGTTCACCGTGCCGACGGACCTGTCCAGGCTCCAGTCCGCGAGCCATTTCGGCATCGTCGGCATGGCCGAGCGGGCCCGGATGGTCGGCGGGCGGCTGCGCCTGGAGTCCGTGCCCGGGGCCGGCAGCACCGTGTCGGTGCACGTGCCGATCGGCGCCGGCCTGGTTGACCGCAGGCCGGTGAGTGCCAGGTGACGGTCGGGGTGCTGGTCGTCGACGACAACCCGATCGTGCGGGCGGCCGTCGGTGGCATCCTGGCCGGCGATGACGCCGTGCGGGTCCTTGCGGAGGCGACCAACGGCCGGGAAGCTCTGGACGCGGCCCGCCGCCTCAGGCCGGACGTCACGCTGCTGGACCATCGCATGCCGATCGCGGACGGACTGTCGGTCATCGGCCGGCTGTCGCAGTACTCCACCGTGCTCGTGCTCACCAGCGACGATCATCCCGAGCTGATCCGCGGGATGCTGCACCACGGCGCCCGCGGCTACCTCGTGCACGGCGAGTTCGACCCGCTCGAACTGCTGCGCGCGGTGCACGAGGTGGCCAGGGGACGTGGCTGGCTGTCGCCGGTCGCCGCGTCCGTGGCCGCGTCGGTGGTCCGCGACCAGGTCGACCGCGACCGTGTCCAGCACCGGCATGCGCAGCGGCGGCTGCTGGCGCGATCCCGGTTCGGCCTCACCGACCGGGAGTCCGACGTGATGGGCCTGCTGTGCCAGGGGCTGTCGAACGCGGCGATCGCGCGGCAGCTGCTGCTCACCGAGAAGACGGTGAAGAACCACCTGAACCACGTCTTCGCCAAGCTGCACGTGCGCAGCCGCACCGAGGCCGTGGTGCGCTGGACCGAGCCGGAGTAGACGGCGGTCAGAGCGCAGCGAGGTACCCGTGCAGGACCTTCTTGATCTCCCCGACCACCACCGGCCGCTCATCCGGCGGCGCGGCGAGCAGCATCGGCAGCATCGCCTGGAACACCTGGATCGCCACGCGGGCGGTGCGGGTGCGGTCGGCGGCCGGCAGGTCGGGCACCTTCGCCGCGATGACCGCTTCCACGCGGCCCAGCAACGCGGCCTGGATCGGCGCGGCGGCGGCAGCCAGCCCCGGGGGCATGTCCGGCCGGGCGAAGAGCGCCTTGAAGCCCGGGTTGGCCACGTTGAACGCGACGATCGGGTCCACGGTGCGGTCCAGCACGTCCCGCCAGTCCATCGTGGACACGTCGAGACCGGCGAGCGCGGCCGTGTGCGCCTCGCGCATCTGCTCGACGAAGCGCTCGGCGAGCGCGACCGCGATCGCTTCCTTGTTGCCGAAGAACTGATACAGCGAGCCGGGTGAGATGCCGGCTGCGGCGGCGATCGCGTTCGTCGTCGCCTTCTCGTAGCCGGCCTCGGCAAAGACCTGGCCGGCGGCGTCGAGGATCTCGGTCATCCGCCGCTCGCCGCGAGCCTGCCGCTTCGGTGGCAACGTCACCTCCCCGCCCAACCCAAGCTCGCAAGTTACCAGAGCGTCGGCCGCCCGGGCGCGGGGAGTACAGAAGGCTCACGGGACGGGTGCCAGTTCGGCGGACGGCCGCTCGGCCGGCTCCTCGGACAGGCCGATCCGCCGGTGCAGGCGTCGCAGCGGCCCGGGTGCCCACCAGTTCGCTGTGCCGGCCAGCCGCATGAACGCCGGCATGAGCACGCCGCGGATGATCGTGGCGTCGACGATGACGGCCAGGGCCATGCCGATGCCGAGCTGTTTGAGGAACACGACCTGGCCGCTCGCGTACGTGGCGAACGACGCGGCGAGGATGAAGGCCGCCGCTGTGACCAGCGGCGCGCTGCGCGCAATACCGGCAGGCACGGCCCGCAGCGCGTCGCCCGTGCGGTCGTAGTCCTCCTTGATACGGGCCAGGAGGAAGACCTCGTAGTCCATCGACAGGCCGTAGGCGACGCAGAACATGAGGATCGGGATGCTCGGTTCGATGGACCCGGTCGGGGTGAACCCCAGCAGGCCCGCCAGATGGCCTTGCTGGAAGACGAAGACGAGCGCGCCGAACATGACGGAGAGGCTCAGGACGTTGAGCACCGACGCCTTCAAGGGTGCGACGACGCTGCCGGTCATGAGGAACAGCACGACGAACGTCACGAGCACGATGAGGCCGGCGATCAGCGGCAGCCGATCGGTGACCCCGTCTCGGTAATCCGTCAGCTCGGCGGGGTAGCCGCCGACCAGCACGTCGAATGGCGCGGCGACGGCCCGGACCTGGCCCACGAAGCCGACGGCGTCCGCCTCGAGCCGATCGGTCGAGGGCACGACGGTCAGCCACGTCCCGGGACCGGCGTAGCGGATCCCGATCGGCCCGGCGACCGGGTTGCCACCGGCGAAGGAGCCCGCGGCCGAGTCCACCCTGACCACGCCGTCGAGGCGGGACAGCGCCGCCGCGTACGGTCCTGCGGCCGCGTCGTCGCCGTCCGGAGCGACCACCAGCACGGCGTCGGCCTCCTCCTGGGCGAAGTCCTCGCGGATACGTTCGTACATCTGCCGCACCGGCGCCGAGGAGGGCAGCACGCGGTCGTCCGGCAGGCCGAACCGCACCTGCAGGAACGGCGCGCCGAGCAGGAGCAGGACGGCGAGCGCGGCGGTGCCGGACAGCACCGGGCGGCGCATGACCCGGCCGGCCATGCGATACCAGAAGGTGTCCTCCGGAGCCTTCGGCGGCACCGGGCGCTGGACCCGGTGACCGAGCAGCGCCAGCGCTGCGGGCAGCACCAGCACCGACCCGGCCACCGCGGCCAGCACGACGGCCACCCCTGCGTAGGCGAACGAGGCCAGGAACGGGAACGGGAACGCGAACAGCACCGCGAGCGACGCGGCGACGGTGGCCCCGCTGAACAGCACGGTGCGGCCGGCGGTGCGGACCGTCCGGGACGCTGCCGCGGCCGCCGTCGGCTGGCGGCGCAACTCCTCGCGGAACCGGAAGGTGATGAACAGCCCGTAGTCGACGCCGAGGCCGATGCCCATGACGAGCGCGATGTTCGAGGCGAACGTCGACACCTCGGTGAACGTGGTCACGAGCCGGATGAGCGCGAGCGACCCGAGGACCGAGAACACGCCGACGCCGAGCGTGACGAGTGCGGCGGAGATGCGGCGGTACACCCACCACAACAGCAGCAGCACCATCGGCAGGATGATCAGCTCGGCGCGGACGAAGTCGGTCCGGGCCTGCGCCATGACCGACCGGAAGACCTCGTCGCCGCCGCCGACCTCCACCCGCACCGCGCCGCCGTCCCGGGAGAAGTGCGGCGCCAGCTCGGGCAGGACCTCGCGGCGCACCTGGTTGGCGTCACCGGGCACCCACGCCAGCACCATCGCCCGCCGGCCGTCTTCGCTGCGCAGTGTCGCCGGGTTGCCGCGGGTCCAGTACGACCAGGCGTCACCGACGCCCGGGTAGGAGGAGAGTTCCTCGGTGAGCGCGCGCCCGGCGGCCTTGACCTCGTCGTCGTCGACCGTGCCGTGCTGCGCGGTGACCAGCAGCGCCAGGTTGGGCACGCCGGTGTGGTGTTGGCCGGCGAGGGCCTCGCGGGCCCGCACCGATTCGGAGCCGGGCGCCTCGAACCGGTTGAGCGACAGTGCGTCGATCGCACCGCCGCCGAAGACTCCGGCGAGCACCGCGAGAACGATCCCGGCGGCGACGACCCACCTCGGTTTGCGCACGATGATCTCCCCCTCGAACCATACACGAGCTTTTACTCGTATTTGAGTCGAGAATACGAGTCATTGCTCGCATACGTCAACGCCACATGGTGATCACTGCCGGCCGAAGGCGCCGATGCGGGCATGGAACAGGGACATCAGCAGGACACCGACGGCAGCCGACGCGACCGACGCGACGGTGTGGCGGCCCAGATCGGCGAAGCCAACGAGGGCGGCGGCGATAAGGAACATGAACCAGCCGGCGGTCACGTTGACGACCGGGGAACCGCCGAACGGGGTGGGGAACCGCTCGCGGGTGATGCCCTTGACGAAGTGCGGCACCGCGTTGGCGGCAAAGACCCCGGCGAAGAACATGAGCAGCAGGGTGGCGATCATGACTGCACTCCATTTCAGTCTACGCTTGTTGACTGAAACGACGATAGCCGCGGTCGCCCCACTCGGTCAACACCCGTAGACTGAAACCGTGACCAGCCGCGCCGAGCAACGACGCCAGACCGAGGCCCGCATCCTGGACGCCGCCCGCAGGATCTTCGCGGAGCGCGGCTACGACCGCACGACCATCCGCGCCGTCGCCGCCGCCGCCGACACGGATCCGGGCCTCGTCATGCGGCACTACGGCAGCAAGGACAACCTCTACGCGCACGCCGTGCGGTCCCCCGGCGAACCGGCCTCCGACCTGCCACCGGTCACGCCGGACACCCTGCCCGACCACCTGCTCGCGACCCTGCACGACAAGCTCGCCCACGAGCCGGTCGAGCTGCTCGCCCAGGTCCGCTCCATGTTCACCCACCCCGAGTCGGCGCAGGACGTGCGAAGCACCATCACCGCCCAGCAACGCGCCGCCGCCACCGTCATCACCACCGACAACCCGCAGCTGCGCGCCAGCCTCGTCGGCGCCCTCATCCTCGGCACCATCATCGGCCGCTACGTCCTGCGGCTCGACGAGCTCGACGCCGCCGATCCCGACACCATCACCGAGCACCTCCGCCCGGCCATCGCCGCCATCCTCGGCACGCCGGAGGCTGAGGTGTGAAACTCCGGGTCTCGGGAAAGCGACACCTGAGAGGGTGGCGTGGAGAGAGCCGTGATGATGTCGATCAGCCAGATGGTGCGCCCGCGGCCGGAGACCGGAGCGGCCGTTGTCGGCGTGGACGGGTCCGCCGAGAGTGACCGGGCGGTTCACTGGGCCGCGGGCGACGCCGGCCGCCACGGGCGGCCGCTGCACCTGTTGCACGCGTGCGACGGACCGACGCTGGTCTTCCCGTTGCCGGGCTTCTGGATGCCGGTCGTCTGTGCGCCGCGGCCCGCACGGCACGCAGAACGACTGCTGGCGAACGCGGCCACCGTGGCCGCCAAGGCCTGCCCCGACCTTGCCGTCACCAGCAGCACCGTCGGGGGCCGGCCGATACCGACGCTGCTGGCCATGGCCGGGCGCGCCGCGATGATCGTGGTCGGCGGACGCCAGGCGGGCGGGCCGGGCACGTTGCTGGCCGGCTCAACCGCGGCCGAGATCGCCGAGCACGCGGCGTGTCCCGTCGTGGTCGTGCACAAGCGCCGGGGCGGCACCGGCGCGAACGAGGGCCGGGTCGTCGTCGGCGTCGACGGTTCCGCGGCTTCAGAGGCGGCGACGGCGTTCGCGTTCGAGCAGGCCGTGACGTTGCGGACCGGCGTCACCGCGGTGCACGCCTATCAGCTGCCGGTTGACCCGATGCTCGGCGGCAGGCTGCCTGGGTACTTCGATCTGGGTGCCAGGTGCGATGCGGCGCAGCAACTGCTGTCCCGGGTGATGGCCGGCTGGCGGCGCAGGTATCCGGAGACGGATGTGCGGCTGACCGTCGATCTCGGTGCGCCCGCCGGCGCGCTGATGCGGGCGGGTGAAGGCGCGGAGCTCCTGGTCGTCGGGGCACACGGCCGCGGGGCGTTCCGGGGCCTGCTCCTCGGGTCGACCAGCCGGACCATGCTGTACCAGGCGCCCTGCCCCCTCGCCGTGGTCCACGACCGGCCCCGCGTTCCCACCATCCGGCCCGGCCCGCAGTGACCTGCCGGTTGGCTGGTGCCCTGACCGGAAGCGTTGGAGGTGCCTTAGGCGGGCCGCACGGGGAAGGTCGTGCCGATCGCCATGCCGGTGATCCATTCGGGGACCGGCTCGTAGCTGTCCCAGACGAGGGGGAGCCCGACCGCGGCGTGGCCGACCAGCCACGAGCGGATCTCGTGGCCGCCGCTGCCGGCCTCGCGCTCCAGCTGCTCGTGGCCCAGCGCCACGACCGGTTCGAGGTCCACCGTGCGCAGCTGCCGCAGGAACCAGCGGTCCCAGCCCGCGTTCACCGGCGCGTCCGGGTTGCCCGCCATCGCCCGCACCCGCGGCTCGCGGACCGCGGCGAACGCCCGGGCGTCCTTGCGGCCGTGGATCAGCGCGTCGCGGCGCTCGCCGACCACCGACGGGTCCCGCGGGTCGTTGGAGGGCAGCCAGTGCGACAACCCGCCGCTGGCGACGACCAGGACCCGGCCGGGGTCGGGGCAGCGGCGGATCGCGTCGCCCAGCGCCCGGCCCAGGGCCACGCACCGCGCCAGCCCGGGCAGCGGCGGCGCGGCGGTGTTCAGCACCAGCGGGACCAACGGGATCTCGATCCCGCCGGTGGTCATCTCATAGCTCTGCACCACGCCGTGGTCGACGGTCAGCGCGTAGGACAACGACACGTCGAAGCCCGCGTCGGCCAGCCCGTCCCGCACCGCCCACGCCAGCCCGGACGCGACCGGCAGCCGGCCCTCGGTGCTGCCGAAGTCACCGAACCCGGTGGCCGCCTCGACGCCGAGCACGAACGGCGGCATCTGGTCGTAGAAGTTCGCGTGGAAGTGGTCCGGGCCGATCACCACGACCGCGTCCGGGGCCAGCTCCGCCACCGCGGCGGCGACCCGCCGCGCGTCGGCCAGGAACCGGCCGCCGGGTTCGCCGGCGCCGGCCGGCGGCAGCAGCGTCGCGAACGGTGAGTGCGACATCCCGGCGAAGCCGATGATCTCGCTCACGCGGGGTCCTTCCCGAGCAGCAGGAAGTCCCGGTGGGCGCGCAGGTACTCGTCGACCTTCTCCCACTGCGGCCAGTGCCCGGCGTCGGCGATGACGTGCAGCCGCGCGTCCGGCAGCCAGCCGAGCAGCAGGTCCGCCTCGTCCAGCCCGCCGGTCGGGTCGTGCTCGGTCCACAGCAGCAGCGTCGGGGCGCTCACCGTGCCGACCCAGTCCGGCCCCCAGGCGAAGTCCCTGCGCACCAGCGGATCCTGCAGCACCAGCGTGTTCGTGATCGCCTGGACGAACCCGGGCCGGCGGTAGACGGCCCGCCGCAGGTTGACGAGTTCGTCGGTGACCATCTCCTTGTGGTGGAACAGGAACTCCACCCGCCGGCGCACGGTCTCGTCGCTCGGGTCCAGCACCGCGGCCATCGTGCTGTCCCGCATCCGGGCCATCACCGCGGGCTTGTTCGCGATGTTGCCCGGCGTGTTGAGCACCAGCCGGTCCACCCGCCCGGGATGGTGCGCGGCCGTCCAGGCCACCACCCACCCGCCGAGCGACTCCCCGGACAGGTGCGCGCGGTCGATGCCCAGCGCGTCCATCAGCCCGATGAGGTGATCGCTGAGCACGTCGATGGTGTACGGGCGGTCCGGCGTGTCCGACCACCCGTGCCCGAGCATGTCGTAGGCGGTGACCCGGAAGTCTGCGGCCAGCCCCGCGATGTCGCGCGCGTACGCCTCGAGATGGCCGCCGGTGCCGTGCAGCAGGATCAGGTCCGGGCCGCTGCCGGCGCGCAGGACCCGGGTGCGCACCCCGCCCACGTCGACGTGGCGCAGCTCGTGATCGACCGTGGCCAGCTCGGCCCAGATGCTGATGTGCTCGGGCAGGCTCATGCCGCCACCTCCGCTGCGCTCCGGCGTCGGCCTGAGCCAACACTGCGCACCTGATGACCGGTTCCTCCGCTGCGCTGCGGACCGCTCATGTCCCCTCCTCGTTGCATCGGGCGCGGGCCTCGGCGACGGTGGCCAGTCCCGCGCTCTGCCTGCGGGCGATCCCGAACTGGTGCAGCAGCCGGGAGTTCTCGATGGTGAGGAACTCGACCGGCGCGCCGGCGGAGTCGTTGTAGTGCCGGTGCCACGTCCACGGCGGCGTGTAGATGAACGCGCCGGTGCTCCACCGCTCGACCTCGTCCTCGACCTCGGTGTGCCCGGTGCCGGAGATCACGTAGTGGACGGTCTCGTGGTAGTGCCGCTGCATGTCGGAGCTCAGCCCCGGCGGGATGCTCTGCCGGAAGATCTCGAACGTGGCGGTCGGCAGCTTCCCGGCGATCCGCAGCAGCGTCGGGTTGTGCACCTGCGCCGCGGGCAGCGTCTCCAGCTCGTGGTCGTGCACCACGATCGGGCGGGCCCCGCTGGGCCGCACCGCCGCCGAGATCGCGCCGAGGAACTCGGCCAGGTCGAAGTCCGGTCCGGACTGTGCCATCAGGCTGCCTCCGTTCTGCCACCGTCGACCGTGAGCACGGTCCCGTTGACGTAGCTTGCATCTGCGGAGGCCAGGAACGAGATGGCCGCGCCGACCTCCTCGGGCCGTCCCGCCCGCCCGGCCGGCACCGTGGCCACGTCCGCGGCGTCCAGCTCGGCGTAGGTCGCGCCGGTGCGCTCCGCGCGGGCGGCGAGGATCGCGTGCCGGCGCTCGGTGGCGGTCGGGCCGGGTGCGACGCAGTTGACGGTGACGCCGCGGTCGGCGTACTCGTGGGAGAGCAGTTTGGCGGCGCCGGTCACCGCGGCCCGCAGCACCACGCTGGCGGCCAGGTCCGGCTGCGGCTGGCGGACCGCCGTGGACGTCACGAAGACCACCCGGCCGAAGCCGCGCCCGGCCATCGCCGGCAGCGCCAGCCGGGCCAGCCGCAACGGCCCGCGCAGCAGCAGGTCGAACGCGACCTGCCAGCCCTCGTCGTCGACGTCCAGGATGCGGCCGGGCGGCGGGCCGCCCGCGTTGAGCACCAGGACGTCGACGTCCGCGGCCTGCCGCGGGCGGTCCGTGGCGAGGTCGGCGACGACGGTGGTCACGGCGGCGCCGGTGCGGCCGGCGATCGCGGCTGCGGCCGCGTGCAGCGGCTCCGGGCGGCGACCGGCGAGGACGATGTCGTGGCCGGCCCGGGCCAGGCACTCCGCGGCGGCGAACCCGATCCCGGAGCCACCGCCGCCGACCAGAGCGGTCCTTCTGCTGATGATGGCCTCCCCACATCGCCGGTCAGCGTCTAGCCTGACCGGCATGACCGGCAGGGTCCTACCGTGAGTCCCGCTGAGCGGGACGCGGGTTCGCAGCCGGGCCTCGGCGGCCTGGACCGGGCGGCCGCGATCTTCGGCGCCTTCGACGAGCAGCACCGGGAGCTGACCCTGGCCGCGCTGGTCGCCCGCTGCGGCCTGCCACGCTCGAGCACCCACCGCACCGCGGACACCATGCTGCGGCTGGGATGGCTGGACAAGCCGGCGGACCGGTACCGGATCGGCAACCGGATCTTCGAGCTGTCCGGCCTGGCCCCGGTGCGGCACGAGCTGCGCGAGACGGCGCTGCCGTTCCTGCAGGACCTCTACCACGCCACCCGCACGACGGTGCAGCTCGGCGTGCTCAGCGGCACCCAGATCCTGCTGGTCGAGAAGATCACCGGGCATCGTCCGCTGCCGATGTTGTCGCAGGTGGGGGCGCTGCTGCCGGCGTACTGCTCGGCGCTGGGCCGGGCCATCCTCGCCTACAGCGACGAGCACACCGTGCAGGCGGTGATCGACGCCGGGCTGGACCGCCGCACGCCCCGGACCATCACCACGGCCAGTGCCCTGCGCCGCGAGCTGGTCGCCATCCCCGACCGCGGCCTGGCCGTGGAGCGGGAGGAGGGCAACATCGGGATCAGCTGCGTCGCCGCGCCGATCTTCGGGCCGCTGGGCGAGGTGGTCGCCGCCGTCTCGGTCACCGGCCCGACCGCGCTGGTCCGCGCCGACCGCGCCGGGCCCGCGGTGCGGCTGGCCGCGGCGGCCACGTCCCGGGCGTACTGCACCCGGTAGCCACGACATTCCGTCCCGCTCAGCGGGACCCGGGGTTGGTGCGCGGACCGGCCGGCCGCACGCTGTGAGCCAGCGCACACCCCGAGGAAAGAGGAGGAACGCCATGAGCCTTGGCGGTGGTTACATGCTCGCCTCGCGCAAAGGGACGCAGATCCCCGCGATCGGCCTGAACATCACGATGAAGGCGAACGGATCGGCGACCCGCGAGGCGTACTCGCTGTTCGAGTACAGCATCCCGGCGGAGACCAACGGCCCGCCGGCCCACCTGCACACCCGCGAGGACGAGTCGTTCATCTGCCTCGCCGGCCGGCTGGACGTGTCCCTCGGCGGCGAGGAGTTCACCCTTGAGTTCGGCGACTACCTCTACCTGCCACGCAACGTGGTGCACACGTTCCGCAACCCGTACGGCGAGGAGGCCCGCGTCATCTCCGTGGTGTCCCCGGCCGGGCTCGAGGCGTACTACCAGGCGCTCGGTGAGCTGCCGCCCGGCCCGAAGGACATGGCGACGCTGAAGCCCATCATGGAGGAGTTCGGGATCCAGTTGCAGCTGCCGCCCGGCGGGGGGCACTGACCATGCGCGTCGGGATCATCGGCGCCGGGGTGGCCGGACTGGCCACCGCCAAGACGCTGCTGCAGGCCGGGCACGACGTCGTGGTCTTCGACTCGGCACCGGACGTGGGCGGGGTGTGGAGCCGCACCCGGCGCTACCCGGGCCTGACCACCCAGAGCGCCCGGGCCACCTATGGCCTGTCGGACTACCCGATGCCGAAGGACCTCCCGGAGTGGCCGACCGGCGCCCAGGTGCAGTCGTGGCTCGAGGCGTACACCGTCGAATTCGGCATCCAGCCGCACCTGCGGCTCGGCGTCAGGGTCGAACGGGCCGCGCGGGAGGCGGGCCGCTGGAGCCTCACCCTCTCCACCGGAGGCACCGAGACCGTCGACCGGCTCGTGGTCGCCAACGGCGTGTTCAGCGAGCCGAACCTGCCGGCCTTCGACGGCGCGGACGAGTTCGTGGCGGCCGGCGGGCAGGTCCTCGCCGGCACCGACGTCCACGACGCGGAACTGGGCCGCGACAAGCAGGTCCTGGTGGTCGGCTACGGCAAGTCGGCGTGCGACGTGACCGTCCCGCTCAGTGAGGTCGCCGCCGGCACCCACGTGATCGCCCGGCAGCTGCTGTGGAAGGTACCGCGCAAGATCGCCGGGGTGCTCAACTTCAAGATGCTGCTGCTGACCCGGATGGGCGAGGCGCTGTTCCGCTACCACCGGCTCCGCGGCGTCGAGAAGTTCCTGCACGGCCCGGGCAACCCGATCCGCCGCAGCATGCTCAACTCGGTGGGCTCGGTGTCCAAGCGGCAGTTCAAGCTCAAGCGGCTCGGGCTGGTGCCGCCCGGCACCATGGAAGGCATCGTCAAGGGCGCGATCGGCCTGGCCACCGAGGGCTTCTTCGAGGGCGTCGAGGCGGGCACGATCGTCGTGCACCGCGACACCACGATCGTGCGGCTGTCGGCCCGCGACGGCCGGCCGGTGGCGGAGCTCTCCGACGGCACCGTGCTCCCCGCCGACCTCGTCGTCTGCGCGACCGGCTTCCGCCAGGGCGTGCCGTTCCTCGAGGCCGACGTGCAGCGGCACCTCTTCGACGAGCGGACCAACTTCCTGCTCTACCGGCAGATCCTGCCGCTGGGCGTGGACGGGCTCTACTTCAACGGCTACAACTCGTCGTTCTTCAGCCCGCTCAACGCCGAGATGGCGGCCGTGTGGATCACCGCGCACCTGGCCGGCGCGGTGCCGCTGCCCGATCCGGGCGCCATGCGCCGCCAGGTCGAGGCGCAGCTGGCGTTCATGGACGTGGCCACCGACCGGCACCACTGCCGCGGCACGAAGATCATCCCGTTCTCGCTGAAGAACGTCGACGAGGTCCTGGACGACCTGGACCTCAACATCAGCAAGCGGGTGCGGGCCGCGCACTGGCTCAACCCGGTTGACCCGTCCGCGTACCGGGCGGTGACGCCGACCCTGGTCGCCCGGCTGCGCGCCGGTGACGGTGTGCTCCAGGACGCCTGACCGGCCGTTGACGGCCGCCGGCGGGGTTCCTCGTTCGGGTGAATCATGTTTGGGGATGTTCACCGGAGGTACGATGCGAGGCATCGAAGCCAGGCCGTTCCTCGTCACCATCACCCGGAGCCAGGACAGTGTCTGCCTGGCCCTGAACGGCGCGTTGGACACGGCCGTGATGCCGTCGGTCCGGGTGGGTCTGGCCAAGTGCCTGGCCGAGCAGCCGGTCGCGCTGGTGATCGATCTGCTCGGGCTGGACGCGGGCGGCGAGGTCGTGCCGATGTTCCTGCTGATGCGTCGGGAGGCCCGCCGCGCGTCGGGGGTGCCGCTGATCGTGGTCGCCGGGGAGCAGCTGCGCAAGGCGCTGCGCCTGTACTGCGCGGGTTCGAACCTCGTCGCCACCCGTGCCGAGGCGGATCTCGTCGCCGCCGGGCTCGTCCGCTTCGAGCGCTGGCGGCAGCAGGCCTTCACGGTCACGCCGTGGGGCGGCGCACTGGCCCGGGACTTCGTCGCCGGCGCGTGCGCAGCCTGGGATCTCCCGCGCCTGCTGTATGCGGCGCGGGAGGTGGTGGGCGAACTGGTCGACAATGCGGTGTGTCATGCGCGCGCCGACATCGCCGTGACCGTCGCGCACCGGCGTCGCTGCCTCGTGGTCCAGGTCCAGGACGACAGCCCGGCGATGCCCCGGCTGCTCGACCCGGTTGCCGACGACCGCCTGGGACTGTGCTGGCGTGGACGCGGCCTGCACACCGTCGCCCGGCTGACCACCGGGTGGGGCGCCCACCCGGCCGGGACCGGCAAGGTCGTCTGGGCGACGCTCGCCGTGGAGGGCGTGCCCACCGTCGCGGTCACACCTTGAACTGTGCGACGACCGCTCGCAGCTCCCGGGACATCTCCGCCAGTTCGTTTGCGGCACGGGAGTTGTCGGCCGCGCCGCGCATGGTGCGTTCGGTCGCCGTGGCCACGGTGGAGATGTTGCGGGCGATGGCCACACTGCCCTGCGCCGCGGCCATGACGTTGCGGTTCATCTCGTCCGCTCGGGCGGTCACAGGGCGCGGCGGGTCTGGTCCGGGGCGTAGCGGGCCAGGGTGAGCTGCTCCAGCACGCTGATCACGGTGTAGAGCAGGATCGACGCCACGGTCACGATCGTCACCGCGGTCCACATCCGGTCCAGTTCGAACGTCGTCACCGACTGCAGCATGAGGTAGCCGAGACCGCGGCCGGTGGTCAGCCATTCCGCGAGCAGGGCGCCGACCAGTGCGAGGGGGGCGGCGACCCGCATCGCGGCGAAGAGCGCCGGCAGCGCGGACGGGACCTGCACCCGCCAGAGCGTGGTGGTCGGCGACGCGCCGTAGGCGTGCATGAGGTCGAGGGCGGAGGCCGGCACCGCTCGCAGGGCGAGGGAGACGTTCACCAGGACCGGGAAGAAGGTGACGATGCCGGCGATCACCGTGACCGACAGCAGCCCGCGTCCGAAGACCAGTGCGATCAGCGGGGTCATCGCGACCAGTGGGACCGCCCGCAGGGCCATCGCGATGGGCATGACCGTCTGCTCGAAGCTGCGCCACAGGGCGAACGCGAGCGCCATGGCGACGGCCGCGGCCGTGCCCGCCACCATGCCGATGACCGCGTCCCACGCGGTGATCCGGCTCGCCTCGGCCAGCAGCGCCCGTTCGGCGTCGTGCTGTGGGTCCAGGAGGTAGCGCCAGACGTCCAGGGGTCCGCGGGTCAGGAAGGGGTCGAGGTCGAAGCCGCTGATCAGCCCCTGCCAGACGGCGCAGATCACGCCGACCGACAGCGCGGCGCTGCCGAGTCCGATCAGGACCCGTTTCACCGCCCGGTTCATCGTTTCACCCGCGGTGCCCAGGGGGTCAGCAGCGTGCCGGCCAGCGCGGTGAGCGCGTACGCGGCGCCGGACAGTGCGGTGGCGACGAGGGCGATGCCCCAGGTCCGTTCGACGGCGAGGCTCTGCTGCGAGTTGATCATCGCCACGCCGAGGCCGGACTCCGCACCCAGGTACTCCCCGATGATCGCGCCGAGCATCGCCGCCGGTGCCGCGATGCGCAGGCCGGCGAACATGCCCGGCAGGCTCGCGCGGAGCCGGACCCGCCACAGCTGGGTCCAGGAACCGCCGCCGTAGGCACGGACCAGGTCGAGGCTGGTCCGGTCGGCGCTGCGCAGCCCGACCAGGGTCCCGACGAGGGTGGTGAAGATGACCGACAGCGCCGCCAGGATCACCTTCGGGGTGTCGTCGCTGAAGAGCACGGCGAGCACGGGCCCGATCGCGATCACCGGCAGGCAGTAGCTGGCGAGGGCGAGTTGCAGCAGTGCCCGCTCGACGAACGGGACCTGCACGAAGGCGACCGCGAGCGCGACGGCGATGAGGTTGCCGTACAGCCAGCCGGCGCCCGCCTCCCGCAGGGTGGTCACGATGTTGGGCCAGTAGAAGTCCAGACCGTCATCGAGCAGCTGGGCCGAGATGGCGGTGGGCGGCGGCACGACACCGGACGCCGCGAAGACCGTGCGGCCGGCCAGTTCCCACGCCAGCAGCAGCGCGAGGAGGCCGAGCGCACCGGGCCACCAGGCGGCGGGTCTCACCGGGCCTCGCCGGTGAGAGCAGGGTCGCCGCCGAACAGCAGCGCGCTGAGCTGGTCCTCGAGTTCGTGGAACCGTGGCGTGCGCAGCATCTCCGGGGTCCGGGGCCGGGGCAGGTCGATGTCGATCTGGGCCACGATGCGTCCCGGCCGGGGGCTCATCACGGCCACGGTGTCGGCGAGGAAGACCGCCTCGGCGATGGAGTGGGTGACCAGCAGGGTGGTCGTGGCGCGTTCGGTCCAGATCCGCTGCAGCTCCAGGTTGAGCCGCTGGCGGGTCATCTCGTCCAGCGCCCCGAAGGGCTCGTCCAGCAGCAGGATCCGCGGTTCGACCACGAGGGCGCGGGCGATCGCCACCCGCTGCCGCATGCCGCCGGACAGCTGCGCGGGGCGGGCCTGCTCGAAGCCCTCCAACCCGACCAGCCGGATCAGGTCGGCGATCGTCGCGTCGTCGACCTTGACCCCGCTGACCTGCAGCGGCAGCCGGATGTTCGCGGTCACCGACCGCCACGGCAGCAGCGCCGCGTCCTGGAACGCGATGCCCAGATGATGGTTGCGCCGCGTCTGCGCCGGCGCCTCACCGTGGACGAACGCCGCACCGGAGGTCGGCTGTTCCAGGTCGGCGAGGATCCGCAGGATCGTGGACTTGCCGCAGCCGGAGGGGCCGAGCAACGCGACGAAGGCCCCGGCGGCGGTGTCCAGGTCGACCCGGTCCAGCGCGGTGACGACCGACCGCCGGATCGTGAACTGCTTGGTGAGCTGGCGCAGCACGATCCCACGGTCGGCCGGCGCGGCCGTTTCGGTGTTCAGGAGGCCACCTTGAGGCTGGGATCGGCCTGGTAGACCTCCTTGAGGACCGACAGGTCGAACAGCTGGTCCTTGGTGATGGTGATGCCGCCCAGGGCGAGGGTCTTGATCGTCTCGTCGATGAGCTGGTCGGTGATGGTGAACAGGCCGTTGGCCTTCGTGTCGGCGGTCTGCACGACGGTGTTCTGCGCCGCGGACTCCAGGACCTGCTCGGCCTCGCTGAGCCCGAGGTCCTTGCCGTAGACGGTGGCGGCGAGCTTCGCCCCGAGGGCCGGGTCCTGGATCGACTTCGTCCAGCCGCGGATGTCGCCGATCAGCATCGCCTTGACCTTGTCGCGGTCCTTGACGAGCGAGTCCTTCCGGACCACGTAGATCTCCGACACCATCGGATATCCGTGGTCGTTGAGCAGCATCACCGCGGTGTCGATGCCCTTGGTCTTGAGCAGGTTCGGCTCGTTGGTGAAGAACGAGAACCAGCCGTCGACCTCCTTCGCGACCAGCGGCTGCGGGTCGAACTGCGCCGGCACCTTCGTGATCTTGCTCGGGTCGAGGTTGTTGGCCTTCAGGAACGCGTTCCAGACCGGCTCGTTGGTCGCCTGCACGCCGATCTTCTTGCCCACCAGGTCCTGCGGGCTGTTGATCGGCTTGCTGGCCAGGCTCATGATGCAGAAGGGGTTCTTCTGGTACTGCGCGCCGATCGCGACCAGCGGTGCCCCTTTCAGGATCGCCGCGCTGGTGATGTCCGGTGAGGAGATGCCCACCAGTGCCTTGCCGGCGGTGACCACGGAGTCCTGGCTGACGTTCGGCCCGCCGGCCATCAGGTTGACCGAGCTGAACCCGGCCTCCTTGTAGTAGCCGTTGGTGTCCGCGATGTACGCACCCGCGAACTCGACGTTCTTGATCCAGGACAGCTGGTAGTTGAGCGTGCCGAAGTCCTTGCCCCCCGACGCCGACGTGGACGGCGCCTCGTCGTCGTCGCCGCACGCCGCGAGCGCGGTCGCCGCCGAGCCCAGGACGGCGAGGCCGGCCGCCGCCCGAGCGGTCCGCAACATGAACAAACGTCGATCCATTGGCTGCCCCATCGTGATCTCCTCATCGGAAGGTGGCACGAAGGTAGCCACGTCGTGTTTCGCAGCTGTTGCTGTCACGTGAGTACATGTGCCGGTCTCCACAGGCGCCGGGCCGTCATCCGCCGAGGGTTGCTACTTGCGGTGTCGCGGGGTACAGGCCTGCCGTGCAGGAGACTCCAGACGTCTCGTTCCGCAACCCCGGCCGGATCACCCGCCGGGGTGAGCAGCGCGTGCACGGCCCCTCCCGCGGAGCGGGCCCGCGATGACCGGGATCCGCGCCTGGCTGCTGTCGGGCATCAACGACCGTTCGCTGCAGCACGCGGGGCCGGGCGCCAAACCGGCCGCGGACCGCCGCCACCCGTGGTGGAAGGTGATGTGCCTGACCGGGGTGGACTACTTCTCGACCCTGGGCTACCAGCCGGGGATCGCCGCGCTCGCCGCCGGGCTGCTGTCACCGGTGGCGACCGTGGTGCTGATCCTGGTCACGCTGCTCGGCGCGCTGCCGGTGTATCGGCGGGTCGCCGCGGAGAGCCCGCACGGTGAAGGCTCGATCGCGATGCTGGTGCGGCTGCTGCCGTTCTGGCAGGGCAAGCTGTTCGTCCTGGTCCTGCTCGGGTTCGCGGCCACCGACTTCATCATCACGATGACGCTGTCCGCCGCGGACGCCACCGCGCACCTGGACGAGAACCCGTTCTGGCCCGCGGCGCTGCACGACCACGAGGTCCTGGTGACCCTGGTCCTGCTCGGGCTCCTCGGCGCGGTGTTCCTCATCGGCTTCACCGAGGCGGTCGGCATCGCGGTCACCATCGTCGGGGTCTACCTGGCGCTGAACGTGGTCGTCGTCGTCGACGGCCTGTGGCTGATCGCGACCCACCCGTCGACGCTCACCAACTGGTCGTCGGCGCTGACGGCCCGGCACGGCAATCCGCTGCTGGTCGTGGCGATCGCGTTGCTCGTGTTCCCGAAACTGGCGCTGGGCCTGTCCGGGTTCGAGACCGGGGTGGCGGTGATGCCACACGTCCGCGGCGACCCGGCCGACAGTGAGGAACACCCGGCCGGGCGGATCCGCGACACCAGGAAACTGCTCACCACCGCGGCGCTGATCATGAGCGGGTTCCTGCTCACCACCAGCGTCATCACCACGGTCCTCATCCCGCCGGCCGAGTTCAAGTCGGGCGGGAAGGCCGACGGCCGGGCGTTGGCGTACCTGGCGCACGAGCACCTCGGCCCGGTCTTCGGTACCGTGTACGACCTGGCGACCATCGCGATCCTCTGGTTCGCCGGCGCGTCCGCGATGGCCGGCCTGCTGAACCTGGTTCCCCGGTACCTGCCCCGCTACGGGATGGCACCGGACTGGGCCGGCGCGGTGCGGCCGCTGGTCCTGGTGTTCCTCGCCATCGCGTTTCTGATCACCGTCCTCTTCGACGCCGACGTCAACGCCCAGGGCGGCGCCTACGCCACCGGCGTCCTCGTCCTGATCACCTCCGCCTCGGTGGCCGCCGCCCTGTCCGCGCGCCGCCACCAGCAACGCCGCGCGTTCGGAGGGTTCGCGGTCATCGCCGTCGTCCTCGTCTACACCACGATCGCCAACATCGCCGAACGCCCGGACGGCGTGAAGATCGCCGGGTGCTTCATCACCGGCATCCTGCTGGTGTCCGTGCTGTCCCGCATCGACCGGTCGTTCGAACTGCGGGTCACCGACCTGCAGTTCGACGAGACCGCCAGCACCTTCATCCACGACTGCGCCCGGCGCACGATCCGGCTCGTCGCGAAGGAACCCGCGCACCGCGCGGCCCTCGATTACCAGGAGAAGCTGCGGCAGATCCAGGCCGACAACGACATCCCCGACGCCGCCGACGTGATCTTCGTCGAGGTGGCCATCACCGACGCCTCGGACTTCGCCTCTGCCGTTGTGGTCCGTGGCGAGGTGCTGCACGGCCGTTACCGGGTCCTGGTCCTGCGGAACCCGGCCGTCGCGAGCGCTGTCGCCGCGCTGCTGCTCGGCATCCGGGACCGCACCGGCCGGCGCCCGCACATCTACTTCGAGTGGACCGAGGGCAACCCGGCCGCCAACTTTCTCCGCTTCCTCATCTTCGGCCAGGGCGAGATCGCACCGGTCACCCGCGAGGTGCTGCGCCGGCAGGAACCCGACCGCCGCCACCGGCCACACGTGCACGTCGGCTAGTGTGCCGAGTCGTTGATTCGTTGATTCGTTGCTCGGCATGGGTGATGGTTCAGGTCCAGGGCGATGTCGACGAGCAGGTCCTCCTGGCCGCCGACCAGGCGCCGCCGGCCGGCCTCCACCAGGATGTCCCGCACGTCCAGGCCGTGCCGCCGCGCCGCCGTCTCGGCGTGCCGCAGGAACGAGCTGTAGACGCCCGCGTAGCCGAGGGTGAGGGTCTCCCGGTCAACCCGGACCGGGCGGTCCTGCAGCGGCCGCACGATGTCCTCCGCCGCGTCCTGCAGGGCGAACAGGTCACAGCCGTGCTCCCAGCCGCGCAGGATCGCTACCGCGACGAACGGCTCGATCGGGCAGTTGCCGGCCCCGGCGCCCTGACCGGCCAGGGACGCGTCCACCCTGGTGACGCCCTCCTCCACGGCGACCATCGAGTTGGCGACCGACAGCGACAGGTTCTCGTGCGCGTGGATGCCCAGCTCGGTGTCCGGTTCCAGGACGTCGCGGTACGCCCGGATCCGCTCGCGCACGCCGTCCATCATCAGCCGGCCGCCGGAGTCGGTGACGTAGACGCAGTGCGCGCCGTAGGACTCCATGAGCTTCGCCTGCCCGGCCAGCTCGGCCGGCCCGGCGAGGTGGCTCATCATCAGGAAGCCGGAGACGTCCATGCCCAGCTCGCGGGCGGTCGCGATGTGCTGGGCCGCGACGTCGGCCTCGGTGCAGTGGGTGGCGATGCGGACCGAGCGGACGCCGAGCGCGTACGCCTGCCGGAGCTCCGCGATGGTGCCGATGCCGGGCAGCAGCAGGGTGGTCAGCCGGGCCCGGCTGATGTGCGCGGCGGCCACCTCGATCCACTCCCAGTCGGTGTGTGAGCCGGGGCCGTAGTTCAGGCTGCCGCCGGCCAGCCCGTCGCCGTGGGCCACCTCGATGCCGTCCACCCCGGCCGCGTCCAGCGCCGCCACGATCCGGGCGACCGAGTCGAGGGCCATGCGGTGCCGGACGGCGTGCATGCCGTCCCGCAGCGTCACATCCTGGATGAACAACCGGGTCATGCCGCCACCTCCGCTGCGCTCCGGCGTCGGCCTGACCCAGAGACTGAACCCATGATGACCAGCTCCTC
>NZ_JBHSIU010000035.1:0-21036 GCF_042653625.1 Dactylosporangium cerinum
CGTTCCCGGCGGTCCAGTCGACGTGCGGGGACGGCTCGTCCACGTGCAGGGTCCGCGGCAGCACGCCGTTGCGCATGGCCTGGACCATCTTGATCACGCCGCCGACGCCGGCCGCGGCCTGGGCGTGGCCGATGTTCGACTTGATCGACCCCAGCCACAGCGGCCGGCCGGCGGGCCGGTTCTGGCCGTAGGTGGCGAGCAGAGCCTGCGCTTCGATCGGGTCACCGAGGGTGGTACCGGTGCCGTGCGCCTCGACCGCGTCCACATCGGACGATGTGAGGCGGGCGTTGGCGAGAGCCTGGCGGATGACGCGCTGCTGGGACGGTCCGTTGGGGGCGGTGAGGCCGTTGCTCGCACCGTCCTGGTTGACCGCGGAACCGCGGATCACGGCGAGCACCGGGTGACCGTTGCGCTGGGCGTCGGACAGCCGCTCCAGCAGCACCATCCCGACGCCCTCGGCGAACCCCGCACCGTCGGCAGCCGCGGAGAAGGACTTGCAGCGGCCGTCGGGCGCGAGCCCCCGCTGCCGGCTGAACTCGGTGAACAGACCCGGCGTCGCCATCACCGTCACCCCGCCGGCGAGGGCCAGATCGCACTCGCCGCTGCGCAGGGCCTGACCGGCGAGGTGCATGGCGACCAGCGACGAGGAACAGGCCGTGTCGACGGTGACGGCCGGCCCCTCCAGACCGAACGTGTAGGCGATCCGGCCCGACGCCACACTGCCCGCGCTGCCGTTGCCCACGTAGCCCTCGACGTCGTCCGGCACCCGGTTGATCAGCCGGGCACCGTAGTCGCCGTACATCACGCCGGCGAAGACGCCGGTCGGGGAGCCGCGCAGCACCGCCGGGTCGATCCCGGCCGCCTCGAACGCCTCCCACGAGGCCTCCAGCAGCAGCCGCTGCTGCGGGTCGATCGCGAGGGCCTCCCGCGGCGTGATGCCGAAGAAGTCGGCGTCGAAGCGGTCGGCGTCGTAGAGGAAACCGCCGTGCCGGGCGTAGGACCTGCCCGGCGCGTCCGGGTCCGCGTCGTAGAGGCCGTCGAGGTCCCAGCCCCGCCCCGCGGGGAAGCCGCTGATCGCGTCGACGCCGTCGGCGAGCAGACGCCACAGCTCATCGGGGGAGCTGACCCCGCCCGGGTAGCGGCAGCTCATCGCGACGATCGCGACCGGCTCCGCCGACGGGTGGCCGGCACCGGTGGGCACCCCGGCCGCGGGGCCGGCCCCGAGCAGCTGCGCGCCGAGGTGGGCGGCGAGCGTGGCCGGCGTCGGATAGTCGAACACGAGCGTGGCGGGCAGCCGCAGCCCGGTGGCGATGGTCAGCCGGTTGCGCAGCTCGACCGCGGTGAGCGAGTCGAAGCCGAGTTCGGCGAATGCGAGATCGGTGTCGACCGCGTCGGCCGCGCCGTAGGCGAGGACGCCGGCGACGTGCCCGCGGACCAGGTCGAGCAGGAGTTGCTCCCGCGCACCGGGGGTGAGTCCGGCGAGTCGACCGGCCAGTCCGCCGGCGTCGGATGCGGAGAGGGCGGCCTGCCGGGCGGGCGCCCGGACCAGGCCGCGCAGCATCGCGGGCAGGCGTCCGGCGCCGGCCAGGGTCCGCAGTGCCGGCAGGTCCAGCCGGACCGGGGCGACGGCCGGCCGGCCGGCCGCGAGCGCCGCGTCGAGCAGGGCCAGCCCGTCCGTCGCGTCGAGCGGCAACACCCCACCGCGGGCCAACCGCGAACGATCACCGTCGCCCAGCGCGCCGGTCATGCCGCTCGATTCGGCCCACAGCCCCCAGGCGAGGGAGACGGCGGGCAGCCCGTGCGCGTGGCGGTGCGCGGCGAGCGCATCGAGGTAGGCGTTCCCGGCGGCGTAGTTCGCCTGTCCGGGACTGCCCAGCGTGCCGGCCGCCGAGGAGTAGAGCACGAAGGCGGCCAGGCCCGCGCCGGCGGTCAGCTCGTGCAGGTGCCAGGCGCCGTCCACCTTCGGGCGCAGGACGGCGTCGAGCCGGTCCTCGTCCAGCGCGGTGATGATCCCGTCGTCGAGCACCCCGGCGGCGTGCACGACGGCGGTCAGCGGATGCGCCTCCGGGACGGTGCCGAGCAGACCGGCCACCGCGTCGCGGTCGGCCAGGTCACAGGCGGCGATGGTGACGTCGGCGCCCTGCGCGGCGAGCGCGTCGCGGAGCTCGGCGCTGCCGGGGGCGTCGGCGCCGCGGCGGCCGGTGAGCAGCAGCCGGGTGACGCCGTAGTTCGCGACGAGGTGGGTGGCGAGGAGCCGGCCGAGGGTGCCGGTCCCGCCGGTGATCAGCACGGTGCCGTCGGGGTCGAGGGCCGGCGGGGTCCCGTCGCCCCCGGTCACGGCGGTGGCGCGGGGCACCAGCAGCCGGCCGTCACGGACGGCGACCTGCGGCTCGTCACCGGCGGCGATCCGGGCGAGGAGGGCGGGGCCGGGATCGTCGGCGGCGTCGACGAGGACGATCCGGTCGGGGTGCTCGGCCTGGGCGCTGCGGACCAGGCCCCAGACCGCCGCGGCGGGAAGGTCACGAACGTCTTCATCGGCACGGGTGGAGACCGCGCCCCGCGTCAGCAGCACGATGCGCGCCTCGGTGCCGAGCCACCGGTGCAGGACCCGGAGCGACTGGCGGACCGGTTCGTGGTCGGCCGGGTGAGCGCCCGCGACGACACGGACCGCCACCACGCCGCCATCCGCCACGCCCACCGGCCCGTCGCCGTCCAGCAGCGTCGCCGCCGCCGCGTCCACTGGCCCGTCGCCGTCCAGCAGTGTCACCGCCGCCGTGTCCGCCACCCCGGGCAGCTCGCGCGGGATCCACTCCACCGCGTAGAGCGGCTGCCGCCCGGCGGGCCGCGCGGCGGCCAGCTGTGCGGCCGAGACCGGCCGGGTGACCAACGCGTCGATCGTCGCGACCGGCGCGCCGTCGGGGTCGAAGAGGGCCACGGTCACCGAGTCGTCCCCGGCCGGGATGATCCGGACCCGGGCGGCACGGGCACCGGTGGCGTGCAGCCGCATGCCGGCGAACGAGAACGGCAGCCGCACCGTGTCCCGCTCGTGCGCGAGGGCGATCGGGTGCAGGGCGGCGTCCAGCAGCGCCGGATGGATGCCGTACCCCTCGGTCTCGGTGTCCGGCGGCAGCGCCACTTCGGCGTACACCGTGGTGGTGTCGCGCCACACGGCCCGTACCCCCTGGAAGACCGGCCCGTAACCGAGCCCGGTGTCCGCCAGCGACGGGTAGAAGTCGGCCAGGTCGACCGGATCGCCGGCCGGCGGCCACACCTGCAGCCCGGCCGGCTCTGTCCCGCCCGTGCCCGCAGTGCCGGTGACGTGGCGGGTCCAGCCCGGGTCCGCGTCGTCGTCCGCCGGCCGGGAGTGGATCGACAGCGCGCGGGTGCCGTCCGGCCCCGGCGCGCCGACCTGCAACTGGACCTGGACGGCGCCGGACGCGGGCAGCGTCAGCGGCGCGTGCAGGATCAGCTCCTCGATGCGGTCCGCGCCGGCCTGTTCGGCCGCGTGCAACGCCAGGTCGGCGAGGGCGGTGCCGGGCAGCAGCGCGTCGCCGAGCACCGCGTGGTCGGCCAGCCACGGGTGCGCGTTCAGGGACAGCCGGCCGGTGAACAGGTGTCCGTCGCTGTCCGCGAGGGTCACCGCCGCGCCCAGCAGCGGATGCCCGGACGGTCGCAGGCCCAGGTCGGCGGCGTTCCCGCCGCCCGTGGGCACGTCCAGCCAGTACCGCTGCCGGACGAACCCGTAGGTGGGCAGCTCGTCCGCGCGGACGGGGGCGGTGCCATGGAAGACGGACCAGTCCACCTCGGCGCCCGCGGTGTGCGCCTGCCCGAGGGAGGTGTGGAACCGGCGCAGGCCGCCGTCGTCGCGGCGCAGCGAGCCGGTCGCCGACGCGCCCGGCGCGGCCGCGTCCAGCGTCTCCTGGGTCGCGACGGTCAGCACCGGATGCGGGCTGACCTCGATGAAGACCCGGAAACCGGCCGCCTGCAGGGACTGCACCGCTGCTTCGTAGCGGACCGTCCGGCGCAGGTTCGTGTACCAGTAGCGGGCGTCCAGCCCGGTGGTGTCGAACTGCCCACCGGTGACGGTGGAGTAGAACGGGACGGCGGCGGCCTCCGGGCGGATCCCGGCCAGCAGACCGATCAGCTCCTCCTCGATCGCCTCCACGTGCGCGCCGTGCGAGGCGTAGTCGACCGGGATGCGGCGTGCCCGCACGCCGTCCGCCTCGCATCGCGCGATCAGCGCGGCCAACGGCTCGGCGTCGCCGGAGACGACGGTGGACGTCGGGCCGTTGACGGCCGCGATGCCGAGCCGGTCGCCCTCGTCGGTCAGCAGCGCGGCGACCTCAGCGGCGGGGAGCGGGATCGAGGCCATGCCACCCCGGCCGGCGATCGCGGCGAGCGCCCGGCTGCGCAGCGCCACCAGCAGGGCGGCGTCCTGCAGGCTGAGCGCCCCGGCGACGCACGCCGCGGCGATCTCGCCCTGGGAGTGGCCCACGACCGCGTCCGGGCGGACCCCGGCCGACCGCCACAGTTCGGCAAGCGACACCATGACGGCGAAGAGGACCGGCTGCACCACGTCGGCCCGTTCCAGTGGCGGCGCGTCGGGGTGCCCGGTGAGCACGTCCAGCACGTCCCAGCCGGTGTGCGGGCGCAGCGCCGCCGCGCACTGCAGGAGGCGGTCGCGGAACACCGGGGCGGTCTCCAGCAGTTCGGCGGCCATCCCCGCCCACTGCGAGCCCTGGCCGGGGAAGACGAAGACCGTCCGGGCGGACCCGGCGGCGGTGCCGGTGACCACGGCGGCGGAGGGCTCGCCCGCGGCGAGCGCGTCCAGGGCCTGACGGAGCTCGTCCGGTCCGTCCGCCACGATCGCGGCCCGGTGGGTGAACCGGGTCCGGGTGGTGGCCAGCGCGGAGCCGATCGTGGCGGGGTCGGCGTCCGGGTGGGTGTCGAGGTGATCGCGGAGCCGGGCGGCCTGGGCCCGGAGCGCCGGCTCGGTCTTCGCCGACAGCACCCACGGCCCCGGCACCGGGCGCACCGGCTCGGCAGCGGGCTGGTCGGCGGGCTGGTCGGCCGGTGCCTCCTCCAGGATCAGGTGCGCGTTGGTGCCGCTGATGCCGAACGAGGAGACCGCGGCCCGGCGCGGTTGCCCCGTCTCCGGCCACGGCCGGGCCTCGGTCAGCAGCTCCACCGCGCCCTCGGACCAGTCCACGTGCGATGACGGTGCGTCGATGTGCAGGCTCTTCGGCAGGATGCCGTGCGCCATCGCCTGGACGATCTTGATCACGCTGGCCGCGCCGGCCGCCGCCTGGGTGTGCCCGATGTTGGACTTCACCGAGCCCAGCTGCAGCGGCCGGTCCGCCGGCCGCTCCCGGCCATAGGTGGCCAGCAGCGCCTGCGCCTCGATCGGGTCGCCGAGCGTCGTCCCGGTCCCGTGCGCCTCGACCACGTCGATCTGGTCGGAGGTCAGCCGCGCGTTCGCCAGCGCCTGCCGGATCACCCGCTGCTGGGAGGGCCCGTTCGGCGCGGTCAGCTGGCTGCTCGTGCCGTCCTGGTTGAGCGCGCTGCCGCTGATCACGGCGAGCACCGGATGCCCGTTGCGCCGGGCGTCGGAGAGCCGTTCGAGCAGCAGGATCCCCGCGCCCTCCGCCCATGCTACCCCATCGGCGGCCTCCGCGAACGACTTGCACCGCCCGTCCGGGGCCAGCCCGCGCTGCCGGCTGAAGTCGATGAACGTGCTCGGCGTCGCCATCACCGCCACCCCGCCGGCCAGCGCCAGCCCGCACTCCTCGTTGCGCAGCGCCTGGCAGGCCACGTGCATCGCCACCAGCGAGGACGAGCAGGCGGTGTCCACGGTGACCGCCGGGCCCTCGAACCCGAACGTGTAGGCGACCCGGCCGGATGCGATGCTGCCCGCGTTGCCGGTGCCGATGAACCCTTCGAAGCCGGCCGGTGTGCGCTCCTGGAGCCGGGAACCGTAGTCGTTGTACATCACGCCCGCGAAGACGCCGGTGTCGGAGCCGCGCAGGGACTCCGGCGTGATCCCGGCCCGCTCCATCGCCTCCCACGACGTCTCCAGCAGCAGCCGGTGCTGCGGGTCGATGGACAGCGCCTCCCGCGGGCTGATGCCGAAGAACGCGGGGTCGAACAGGTCCGCGTCGTGCAGGAAACCGCCCTCCCGGGCATAGCTGGTGCCGGTGTGCTCCGGGTCCGGGTCGTAGAGCGCGGCGGTGTCCCAGCCCCGGTTCTCCGGGAACGGCGTGATCGCGTCCACCTCACCCGCGACCACGTCCCACAGCTGTTCCGGCGTGCTCACCCCGCCCGGGTACCGGCAGGCCATGCCGATGATCGCGATCGGCTCGCGGGCCGCGGACTCGGCCTCGACGAGGCGCTGCCGCGTCTGGTGCAGCTCGGTGGTGACCCGCTTCAGGTAATCGCGGAGCCTGTCCTCATTCACCATGAACGTTCATTCCTCCGGGATCCGGCGTGCTGAGCGGCGTCACGTCAGGAGATGCCGAGTTCTTTGTCGATCAGGTCGAACATCTCGTCGTCGCTGGCGGTGTCGATACGTTCCGCGACCGCGGCGCCGTCGGCCCGGGCGGCGTGCACCCGGGCGAGCAGGATCTGCAACCGGGTCGCGAGCGGGCCGAGCGCGTCCGGCGCCAGGCCCGGCATCCGGGCCTCCAGCCGGTCCAGCGCGGCCAGCTCCGAGCCGTCCGACGCCGGTCCGACGGGCCCGGCCACGCCGGGCTCCGGGACGATCCGGCCCAGCAGGTGCCGGGCCAGCGCCGCCGGCGTCGGGTAGTCGAAGAGGATCGTGGCCGGCAGCCGGACGCCCACCGCCCCGGCCAGCCGGTTGCGGAACTGCACCGCGGTCAGCGAGTCGAAGCCCATGTCCAGGAAGCCGCGGTCCGCCTCGATGCTGTCCGGCCGGTCGTGCCCGAGAGCGGCGGCCATGGTGCCGCGGACCAGGTCCAGCAGGACCCGGCGCCGGTCGTCGACCGCGAGCGTCACCAGCCGCCGGGCCAGCGCCTCGGCGTCCGCCACGGCCGTCTGGACCGTCCGCCGGGACGGGACCCGGATCAGGTCCCGCAGCAGCGGCGGCACCGATCCCGCCGTCGCCCGCGCCCGCAGCCGGGTCAGGTCGAGCCGCACCGGCACCAGGGCGGGCCGTTGCGGCAACCGCAGCGCGGCGTCGAAGAACGCCAGCCCTTGCGCGGCGGTCAGCGGCACCACGCCCGACGCCGCGATCCGGGCCGCGCCCGCCGGGTCGAGCGTGCCGCCCATGCCTGCCGCCCACAGCCCCCACGCCAATGAGGTGGCGGGAAGCCCCCGGGCGTGCCGGTGCGCGGCGAGGCCGTCCAGCCATGCGTTCGCCGCCGCGTAGTTGGCCTGCCCCGGACCGCCCAGCACACCGGAGACCGACGAGTACAGGACGAACGCGGCGAGGTCGTGCCCACGGGACAGCTCGTGCAGATGCCACGCCGCGTCCACCTTGGGCCGCATCGTCACCGCCAGCCGCCGCGGGCTCAGACCGGTGAGCATGCCGTCGTCGAGGACACCGGCGGCGTGGATTACGGCGGTCAGCCGGCGCCCGGCCAGCAGCGCCGCGAGCTCGTCGCGATCCGCGGCGTCGCAGGCGGCGATCGTGACCTCGGCGCCGAGCGCGGACAGCTCGGCACGCAGCTCCGCGGCACCGAGCGCGGCCGGTCCGCGCCGGCCGGTCAGCAGCAGCCGCCGGGCACCGTGCGCGGTGATCAGATGCCGGGCAAGGATCGCGCCGAGCGCACCGGTGCCGCCGGTGATGAGCACGGTCCCGTCCGGGTCCAGCGCCGGCGAGTCGTCGCCGGTCGGCGGCACGGCGGCCAGCCGGGGCACGACGATCTCACCGGCCCGGACCGCCAGCTGCGGCTCCCCGCCGGCCACGGCCCGCCGGAGCACGTCCGCCGGCAGCGCGGCCGCCGGAACGTCCGAGTCGAGGAGCCAGAACCGGTCCGGGTGCTCACTCTGCGCGGTCCGGACCAGGCCCCAGACGGCGGCCGCCGAAAGATCCTGGACATCCTCCCCGGCACGGGTGGAGACCGCCCCACCAGTGACGATCACCAGGCGCGTGTCGGCCAACCGGTCGTCGGTCAGCCACCCCTGCACCAGCCGCAGGACGTCCTCGGCCGGCCCGGGATCGGCGGCGGTCCGGCCGGGCCGCACCACGGCCAGCACCACCGGCGGCCGGTCGGTGTCCCCGGCCACCTCGTCCGGGTCCCGGTAGACGGTCGCACCCGGGAGCTCCTGCAGCGCACCGATCCGGTCCGGCCCGCCGTCGCTCGTGCCGGCGGCGATCCACTTCGTCGCGTAGAGCGGGTCGGTGTCCGCGACCCGGGCGCCGGCCATCTGGGCCCGGGAGACCGGCCGGGCGGTCAGCGACTCCACGCTCACCACGAGGGCACCCGTGCCGTCCACCGCGGTCAGGCTCACCGTGTCCGGGCCGATCGACGTCACCCGCAGCCGGAACCGGGTCGCCCCGGACGCATGCAGGGTCACGCCGCTCCACGCGAACGGCAGCAGGATCTCCCCGCCCGTGCCGGTGTCGCGTCCGGCGACGTCCAGCAGCATCGGGTGCAGCGCCGCGTCCAGCAGGGCCGGATGCACGCCGAACCCGGCGGGGTCCACCCCGGCCGGCAGGGCGACGTCGGCGTAGAGCGTCTCGCCGTCCCGCCACACCGCTTCCAGGCCGCGGAAGCGGCTTCCGTAGCCGTAGCCCCGGACCGCCAGCGCGTCGTACAGACCGTCGAGCGCCACCATGTCCGCACCGGCCGGCGGTGTCGTGTCCTCCGGGGCAACCGGTGCAGTGGCGCCGACGGTCCCGGTGGCGTGGGTGGTCCAGGCCGTCCCGGCCGGCGCCTTCTCCCGGCGGGACTGGATGGTGATCGTCCGGTCGTTGGCGTCCTCGGCCGGGCCGACCTGGACCCGCAGGTGGACCGCCCCCTGCGCGGGCAGCACCAGCGGGGCCTGCAGCGTCAGTTCGCCGAGGCCGTCCGCCCCGGCCTGGTCGGCGGCGTACAGCGCCAGCTCGACGAAGCCGGTTGCCGGGAGCAGGACCGTGTCGTGGATGGCGTGGTCGGCCAGCCATGCGTGGGTGGTGAGGCCGATCCGGCCGGTCAGGAGGTGGCCGCCGTCCGGCAACTCGGCTGCGGCGGACAGCAGCGGGTGGTCGGCGGTGGACAGGCCCAGGCTCGTGGCCGTTCCGGCGGCCGCCGGCCGCAGCCAGTAGGGCTGGCGTTGGAAGGGGTACGTCGGCAGGTCGGTGTGCCGTCCGGTGGGGGTGGTGGTGGTCCAGGTCGTCTCCCGGCCTGCCGCGTGCAGCATGGCGTGGGCGTGGTCGCCGAGGTGCGCGCTGGTGATGGTGGCGGTGGTGTCGTCGGGCAGGCAGGCAAGGGTGAGGGTGCTGAGGGTGTTGTCCGGCCCGAGTTCGAGGTAGGTGGTGACGCCGGCGTCGTGCAGTGTGGTGATCATGTCGCGGTAGCGGACAGCTTCGCGGATGTGCCGGGTCCAGTACGCGGGGTCCGACAGTTGTTCGTCGGTGGCGATGTCGCCGGTCTGGTTGGAGATGACCGGGGTTGTGGCGGGGTGGTAGGTGACGGTGGCGGCGATGGTCTTGAATTCGTCGAGGATCTGGTCCATGTGCGGGGAGTGGAACGCGTGTGAGGTGGTGAGTTTCTTGGTACGCCGTCCGAGTGCGGCCCAGTGCGCGGCGACCTGCGTGACGGCGTCGGTGTCGCCGGAGATCACGGTGCTGGTGGGTGAGTTGATCCCGGCGATGCTGGCCAGCGCGGGGTCGAGCATTGGTGCGAGTTCGGCTTCGGTGGCTTCGATGGCGATCATCGTGCCGCCGGGTGTGGCGGCGTTCATCAGTCTGCCTCGGGCAGCAACGAGGAGCGCGGCGTCGGGGAGGCTGAGGACTCCGGCGAGGTGTGCGGCGGAGAGTTCGCCGATGGAGTGTCCGGTGAGGTAGTCGGGGGTGATGCCCCAGTTGAGTGCGAGGGCGTGTAGGCCGACGTGGACGGCGAACAGGGCGGGTTGGGCGTAGCGGGTTTCGTGGATGAGTGCGGGGTCGGTCATGACGTCGCGGATGGGCCGGTCGAGGTGTTTGTCGAGTTCGGTGCAGGCGGCGTCGAAGGCCGGGTGGTTGATGGTCATGTCGGGGCGTTGGCTGCCCTGCCCGGTGCAGAGGAAGGCGGTTTTCCCGGCGGGTCGTGTCGTGCCACGCACCAACGACGGGTGTTGATCATCTGTTGCGAGGGCGGCGAGTGCCGCCTGGTGGTCGGCGAGGATGACGGCGCGGTGGGCGTGCTGCGGCCGGCGGGCGAGGGTGTACGCGACGTCGTCGTCGGCCCTCCCGTCGAGCTGGAGGAGCCGTTGGGCGGTTTCCTGCAACGCCTGCGGGGTGCGGGCCGAGAGCAGCCACGGCACGGGCGCCCCGGTGCGCTCTCGCTCCTCCGTGGTGGGCGCCTCCTCGAGGACCAGGTGCGCGTTCGTGCCGCTGATCCCGAACGATGACACCCCGGCCCGGCGCGGGTGACCGTTGCGCTCCCACGGCCGCGCCTCGGTGAGCAGCGCGATCTCGCCCGAGTCCCAGTCGACGTGCGGGGACGGCTCGTCGACGTGCAGGGTCTGCGGCAGCACGCCGTGCTGCATGGCCTGGACCATCTTGATCACGCCGCCGATACCGGCGGCGGCCTGGGCGTGGCCGATGTTCGACTTCAGGGAGCCGAGCCACAGCGGACTGTCGGCTGGGCGGTCCTGGCCGTACGTGGCGAGTAGCGCCTGGGCTTCGATGGGGTCGCCGAGGGTGGTACCGGTGCCATGCGCTTCAACGGCGTCCACATCGGAGGGTGCGAGACGGGCGTTGGCGAGAGCCTGACGGATGACCCGCTGCTGGGCAGGGCCGTTGGGCGCGGTGAGGCCGTTGCTCGCGCCGTCCTGGTTGACCGCGGAACCGCGGATCACGGCGAGGATGGGGTGGCCGTTGCGTCGGGCGTCGGACAGCCGCTCCAAGAGGAGGATCCCGACACCCTCGGCCCACGCGGTGCCGTCCGCGCCCGCTGCGAAGGACTTCGCGCGGCCATCGGGTGCGAGCCCCCGCTGCCGGCTGAACTCGATGAACATGCCCGGCGTCGACATCACGGCCGCGCCACCTGCGAGGGCGAGGTCGCACTCGCCGCTGCGCAGCGCCTGACCGGCGAGGTGCATGGCGACCAGCGACGAGGAGCAGGCCGTGTCGACGGTGACGGCCGGCCCTTCAAGGCCGAACGTGTAGGCGATCCGGCCCGACGCGACGCTCGTCGTGGTCCCGGTCAACAGGTGACCCTCGACCCCCTCGGCGCCGGTGTGCAGGAGCGACAGGTACTCGTGGGCGGAAACCCCGGCGAAGACGCCGGTGGCGGTGCCGCGCAGCGTCGCCGGGTCGATGCCGGCCCGTTCGAGCGCCTCCCACGAGGTCTCCAGCAGCAGCCGCTGCTGCGGGTCGATCGCAAGCGCCTCCCGCGGGCTGATCCCGAAGAACTCCGGGTCGAACCGTTCCGCGTCCCGGAGGAAACCGCCCTGCCGCACGTACGTCTTGCCGCTGGCGTCCGGGTCGGGGTCGTAGAGGTCGTCGACGTCCCAGCCCCGGCTCTCCGGGAAGGCGCCGACCGCGTCGATCCCACCGGCGAGCAGGTCCCACAGCGCCTCCGGGGTGTCGGCGCCGCCCGGGAACCGGCAGGCCATGCCGACGATCGCGATCCCCTCGTCACCGAGGTCCACGGTGCGGGCGGGTGCGGCGGCGACGGTCCGGTCCGCGGGCAGGTCGGCGAGGCGCCCGTGCAGGAACTCGGCGATCGCGAGCGGGGTCGGGTAGTCGAAGACCAGGGTGGCCGGCAGCCGCAGCCCGGTCGCCGCGCTCAGCATGTTGCGGAACTCCACCGCGGTCAGCGAATCCAGGCCCATGTCCAGCAGCGCGCGGGTGGCGTCGATCCGGTCCGCGTCGGTGTGGCCGAGCACCTCGGCAACCCGGGAGCGGACCAGCTGCAGGACGGCACGGAGCTGCTCGGCCGCGGGCTGTCCGGACAGCTGCCGGCGCAGTGCGTCACCGCCGTGGCCGGTGCCGGTGGCGGCCCGCCGCTGCGGGACCCGCACCAGAGCGCGGAAGACCGCGGGCAGGCTGCCGGCGGCGGCCCGGGACTGCAACGCGCCGTGGTCGAACAGGGCGGGCACCAGGGTCGGCGCACCGCTGCCGAGGGCGGCATCGAAGAGCGCGAGCGCATCCGCGGCGGGCAGGGGCAGGACGCCCGTCCGGCCGATCCGGTTCGCATCGGCGTCCTGGAGCGCCGCGCCCATGCCGCCGCCGTCGGTCGGCGCCCACAGCCCCCAGGCGAGCGACGCCGCCGTCAGCCCGTGTGCGTGCCGATGGGCGGCGAGCCCGTCCAGGTAGGCGTTCGCGGCGGCGTAGTTGGCCTGCCCGGCGCTGCCGATCGTGGCGGCGACCGACGAGTAGAGCACGAACGCCGCCAGCGGCCGGTCCGCGGTCAGCCGGTGCAGGTGCCAGGCGCCGTCGGCCTTCGGCCCCAGCACGGCTTCCAGGCCTTCGTCGTCGAGCGCGCCGACGGTGGTGTCCCGGAGCACCCCGGCGGCGTGGATCACCGCGGTCAGCGGGTGCGCGTCCGGGATCGCGGCGAGCAGGGCGGCGAGCTGGGCCCCGTCGCCGGAGTCGCAGGCGGCGACCTCGGCGTGCGCGTCCAGCTCCGCCAGCTCGGCGATCAGGGCGTCGGCACCGGGGGAGTCCGGGCCGCGGCGGCTGGTCAGCAGCAGCCGGCGGACGCCGTGCCGGACGACGAGATGGCGGGCCAGCAGCGCGCCCAGCGCGCCCGTGCCGCCGGTGATCAGGACGGTGCCCGCCGGGTCGAACCGGCCCTCGGCCGCGGGCTCCGCCGGGCGGTCGACGGTGACCAGGCGGGGCACGAAAGCCCGGCCGTTGCGGAGCGCGAGCTGCGGTTCGTCGCCGCCCAGCGCCTCGGCCAGCAGTTCCCGCGCCAGATCCGCGGGTGCGGCGTCGGCATCGGCGAGCACGAACCGGCCGGGATGCTCGGTCTGCGCGCTGCGCACCAGACCCCACACCGCAGCCGCAGGCAGGTCGGCGACGTCCTCGGCGTCCTGGGCGGCGACCGCACCCTGCGTCAGCAGCACCAGGCGGCTGCCGTCCAGCCGCTCGTCGGCCAGCCAGCCCTGGACCAGGCTGAGCGCCGCCCGGATCGGCGCACGGTCGTCCGGGCCCGTGGCGGCCGGCACCCGGGCCAGCACGATCGGGGGCACGGCACCCGCGTCCGCGAGCGCGGCCGGGTCCGGGTGGACCGGCACCCCGGCCGGAGCGTCGCCCGGCGCGCCGAGGGCGGCGAGGGACGGCGTGTTTCCGGCCGGTGCGGGCGCGGCGGTCCAGGCGATGCGGTGGAGCGGCGGCCGGGCGTCCGGGCGGGACGCGGCCAGCTGTTCCGGCGAGACGGGGCGCATGGTGAGGGCGTCGACCGCCAGCACGGGCGCGCCGGTGGGGTCGGCCATCAGCAGCGACACCGTGTCCGGTCCGGCCGGGGTGACCCGGATCCGCAGCGCGGTGGCGCCGACGGCGTGCCGGCTGACGCCGGTCCAGGAGAACGGCAACCGCACCGTGCCGCCGTCGTAGCGGAAGTTCAGCGGGTGCAGCGAGGAGTCGAAGAGGGCGGGGTGCACGCCGTACGCATCGGGCCCGGTCCCCTCGGGCAGGACGGTCTCCGCGTAGATCGTCTCGCCGTCCCGCCATGCGGCCCGCATGCCCTGGAACAGCGGGCCGTAGTGGTAGCCGCGCTCGGCGAACTCCCGGTAGAAGCTCTCGGTGTCCAGGGGGGACGCGCCGTCCGGCGGCCACGCGGCCAGCGCCTCGGCGGACCCGGGGGCTTCGGCGGTGAGCGTGCCGCTGGCGTGCCGGGTCCAGGCCGTGCCCGGCGCCGCGTCCTCCGGCCTGGAGTGGACGGCGAAGGTCCACCGCCCGACCTCCGCAGTGCCCGTGCTGACCCGCAGGTGCAGCGGGGCCCGCTCGGGCACGGCGAGGAAGACGTGGTGGGTGAGCTCCTCGATCGCCGCCGCGCCGACCCGGTCCGCGACCTCCAGCAGCAGGTCGATGAACGCGACCCCGGGCAGGACCACCGTGCCGTGCACGGCGTGTTCGACGAGCCACGGGTGGGTGCGCCGGGAGATCCGCCCGGTGTAGAGCCGGCCGCCGTCGGGGAGCTCCACCTCGGCCTGCAGCAGCGGGTGGGTGGCGCCGTGCTGGCCGAGACTGTTCGGGTCGCCGGTGGTCGCCGGCGGGGTCAGCCAGAACGGCCGGTGCTGGAAGGCGTACGTCGGCAGCGGGGCGTGGTGGCCGGCGGGGGTCTTGGTGGTCCAGGTCGTCTCCCGGCCTGCGGCGTGCAGCACCGCTTGGGCGTGGTCGCCGAGGTGTGCGCTGGTGATGGTGGCGGTGTGTCCGTCGGGTAGGCAGGTGTGGGTGAGGGCGCTGAGGGTGTTGTCCGGCCCGAGTTCGAGGTAGGTGTTGGTGCCGGCCCGCTCGAGTGTGGTGATCATGTCGCGGTAGCGGACGGCTTCGCGGATGTGTCGGGTCCAGTATTCGGGGCTGGAGAGTTGCTGGTCGGTGGCGATGTTGCCGGTCTGGTTGGAGATGACGGGGATCGTGGCGGGGTGGTAGGTGATGGTGGCGGCGATGGCGGCGAATTCGTCGAGGATTGCGTCCATGTGTGGGGAGTGGAACGCGTGGGAGGTGGTCAGTCGTTTGGTGCGTCGTCCGAGCGCGGCCCAGTGTGCGGCGACCTGGGTGACGGTGTCGGTGTCGCCGGAGATCACGGTGCTGGTGGGTGAGTTGATCCCGGCGATGCTGGCCAGGGCTGGGTCGAGCATCGGTGTGAGTTCGGCTTCGGTGGCTTCGATGGCGATCATCGTGCCGCCGGGTGTGGCGGCGTTCATCAGTCTGCCTCGGGCAGCAACGAGGAGCGCGGCGTCGGGGAGGCTGAGGACTCCGGCGAGGTGTGCGGCGGAGAGTTCGCCGATGGAGTGTCCGGTGAGGTAGTCCGGTGTGATGCCCCAGTTGAGTGCGAGGGCGTGTAGGCCGACGTGGACGGCGAACAGGGCGGGTTGGGCGTAGCGGGTTTCGTGGATGAGCGTGGGGTCGGTCATGACGTCGCGGATGGGCCGGTCGAGGTGTTTGTCGAGTTCGGTGCAGGCGGCGTCGAAGGCCGGGTGGTTGATGGTCATGTCGGGGCGTTGGCTGCCCTGCCCGGTGCAGAGGAAGGCGGTTTTCCCGGCGGGTCGGGTGGTGCCGCGGACCAGGGACGGGTGGGGACTGTCTGTGGCGAGGGCGGCGAGTGCTTCGTGGTGGTTGTCGAGGATGACGGCGCGGTGGGTGTGCTGGGCCCGGCGGGCGAGGGTGTAGGCGACGTCGTCGTCCGCCTCACCGTCCAGGTGGTCGCGCAGCCGTGCGGCGTTGTCCAGCAACGCCTCAGCGGTGCCGCCCGACAGCAGCCACGGCAACCCGGCCGCGCCGTTGCCGGACGGCGGCGCCGCGGGCGTCATCCCCTGTTCCAGGATGAGGTGCGCGTTCGTGCCGCTGATGCCGAAGGACGACACCGCGGACCGCCGGGGCCTGCCGGTCGCCGGCCAGGCCCGCGCCTCGGTCAGCAGCGCCACCTCGCCGGCCGCCCAGTCGATGTGCGGGGACGGCTCGTCGACGTGCAGCGTCTGCGGCAGCACGCCGTGCTGCATGGCCTGGACCATCTTGATGACCCCGCCGATACCGGCGGCGGCCTGGGCGTGGCCGATGTTCGACTTCAGGGAGCCGAGCCACAACGGACTGTCCGCGGGCCGGTCCTGACCGTAGGTGGCGAGGAGGGCCTGGGCTTCGATCGGGTCGCCGAGGGTGGTGCCGGTGCCGTGCGCCTCGACCGCATCGACGTCGGATGGAGTCAGGGAAGCGTTTGCGAGAGCCTGACGGATGACCCGCTGCTGGGCGGGGCCGTTGGGCGCGGTGAGGCCGTTGCTGGCACCGTCCTGGTTGACTGCGGAACCGCGGATCACGGCGAGCACCGGGTGACCGTTGCGCTGGGCGTCGGAAAGGCGTTCGAGGAGGAGCATGGCGGCGCCTTCGGCCCACGCGGTGCCGTCTGCGGTGGCGGAGAAGGACTTCGCGCGGCCGTCGGGTGCGAGTCCGCGCTGCCGGCTGAATTCGATGAACATGCCGGGGCCGGCCATGATGGTGGCGCCGCCGGCGAGGGCGAGGTCGCACTCGCCGCTGCGCAGCGCCTGACCGGCGAGGTGCATGGCGACCAGCGATGAGGAGCAGGCGGTGTCGACGGTGACGGCCGGTCCCTCGAGGCCGAACGTGTAGGCGATCCGGCCCGACGCGACGCTCGTCGTGGTCCCGGTCAGCAGATAGCCCTCCACCCCCTCCGGGCCGGTGTGGCGGAGCGAGACGTACTCCTGGGCCGACACCCCGGCGAAGACGCCGGTGGCGGTGCCGCGCAGCGTCGCCGGGTCGATGCCGGCCCGTTCGAGCGCCTCCCACGAGGTCTCCAGCAGCAGCCGCTGCTGCGGGTCGATCGCAAGCGCCTCCCGCGGGCTGATCCCGAAGAACTCCGGGTCGAACCGTTCCGCGTCGTAGACGAAGCCGCCCTCACGCACGTACGTCTTGCCGCCGGCGTCCGGATCGGGGTCGTAGAGGTCGTCGACGTCCCAGCCCCGGCTCGCCGGGAAACCACCGACCGCGTCGACACCGCCGGCGACCAGGTCCCACAGCGCCTCCGGGGTGTCGGCACCACCCGGGAACCGGCACGCCATGCCGACGATCGCGATCGCCTCATCGCCGCCCGTCCGGGTCCGCCGGACGACCCGGGCCGGGACGTCCGCGGCCGCCTCCGACAGCTCGGCGGTCAGGTGGGCGCCGAGCGCGGCCGGCGTCGGATAGTCGAAGATCAACGTCGCGGGCAGGGTCAACCCGGCGGCCTTGCCCAGCCGGGTCCGGAACTCGATCGCGCTCAGCGAGTCGAAGCCGAGGTCCTGGAACTGCCGGTCCACCTCCACCATCGCCGCCGAGGCGTGCCCGAGTGTGCCCGCCGCCTGCGCGCAGACCAGGTCCGTCAGGATGCGCCGCCGCTCCGGCTCCGGCCGCCCGGCCAGCTGCCGGCGCAACTCGTCACCGCCGGCCCGGCCACCGCGCGCCACCGGCCGGGCCGGCGTGCGCACCAGCCCGCGGAGCACGGCCGGCAGCTCACCGTCGTCGGCCAGCCCGCGCAGTGCCACCGGATCCAGCCGGGCCGGCACCAGCATGGGCCGCTCACCGGCGAGCGCCGCGTCGAACAGGCCGAGGCCCTCCGCCACGGTGAGCGGGACGATCCCGTTGCGGGCGACCCGGGCCGCCGCCGCATCATCCAGCGTGGCGCCCATCCCGCCGTCACCGGTGGGTGCCCACAGCCCCCAGGCCAGGGAGACCGCAGGCAGCCCGTGCGCGTGCCGGTGGGCGGCCAGCCCGTCCAGAGCGGCGTTCGCGGCGGCGTAGTTGCCCTGCCCGGCCGTCCCCAGCGTCCCGGCGATCGACGAGAAGAGCACGAAGGCGGCCAGCCCCGAGCCGGCGGTCAGGTCATGCAGGTGCCACGCGGAGTCCACCTTGGACGACAGCGTCACGTCGAGATGCTCGGGCGTCAGCGAGGTGAGCGCGGCATCCTGCAGGACCCCGGCGGCGTGCACGACGGCGGTCAGCGGGTGCGCGCCGGGGACGGCACCGAGCAGCTCGGCAACCTGGCCGCGGTCGGTGACGTCGCAGGCGACGATGTCGACGTGCGCGCCCAGGTCCGTGAGAGCGGCGCGGAGTGCGGCGGCGCCGGGGGCGTCGGGTCCGCGGCGGCTGGCGAGCAGCAACCGGGTGACGCCGTGACGGGTGACGAGGTGGGCGGCGAGGAGCGCGCCGAGGGCGCCGGTGCCGCCGGTGATCAGGACGGTGCCTTCGGGATCGAGCACGGGCGGGGTGCCGGCGGCCACGGCCGTCACCCGCGGGACCAGGATCCGGCTCCCGCGAAGGGCGACCTGCGGTTCGTCGCCGTCGGCGAGCCGGGCCAGGAGGTCGGCGTCCGGATCCTCGTCGGCGTCGATCAGGACGATGCGGCCGGGGTGTTCGGTCTGGGCGCTGCGGACCAGGCCCCAGACGGCGGCACCGGCAAGATCGGAGACGTCTTCGGTGGTGCCGGCGGCGACCGCGCCCCGGGTCAGCAACAGCAACCGCGCCTCAGCCGGCCGAGGCGCACCGAGCCAGCGCTGAACAAGCCCCAGGACGTCGGCGACCGGCCCGCGGTCGGCAGGACCGGCACCGGCCGGCACCCTCGCGGCGATCCGGTCCGCCGGCACCGCAGGCCAGTCCCCGGGGTGCAGCAGCTCCACCGGAGCGCCCCCGAGCGGGCCTGGACCCGGCCGGCGCACCCAGTCCACGCCGTACAACGGCAGCCCGGTGTCCGGCCGGGACCCGGCCAGCTGCGCGGCCGACACCGGGCGGGTGATGAGCGAGCCGACGGTCGCCACCGGCGCGCCGGTGCCGTCGGCGATGGTCAGCGCCAGCCGATCCAGACCCGACACGACGATCCGGACCCGCAGCGCGCTCGCGCCGACCGCGTGCAGGGCGATGCCGCCCCAGGTGAACGGCACCCGCACCTGGCCCGCGTCCGGGTCCTCCTCGGGCCGCAGGGCCGAGCCGACCGCGATCGGATGCAGGGCCGAGTCGAGCAGGCCGGGGTGCAGCCCGAAGTCGTCCGGGTCGGCGCCCTCCGGCAGCGACACCTCGCCGTAGATGGTGTCGCCGTCCCGCCAGGCCGCCCGCAGGCCCAGGAACAGCGGACCGTAGCCGAACCCGGCGCCCGCCAGCCGCTTGTAGAGGTCCGCGACGTCGATCGCCACACCCGGGGGCGGCCACTCGGCCAGCCCCGCCGGCTCCTGGTCCGGGTCGGCGACGGCCAGGACGCCCGTCGCGTGCCGGGTCCAGTCCGTGCCGGGCGCCGCGTCCTCGAGCCGGGAGTGGACGCTGAACGTGCGCCGTCCAGTGGCGTCGGCCGCGTCCACGGAGACCCGCAGGTGCAGCGCGCCCTGCTCGGGGACGGCGAGGAACACGTGGTGGGTCAGTTCCTCGATCAGGTCGCAGCCGACCCGGTCACCGGCGTGCAGCAGCATGCCCACGAACGCAGCGCCCGGCACGATCAGCGCCCCGTGCACGGCGTGCTCGGCGATCCACGGGTCGGTGCGCGCCGAGATCCGGCTGGTGAAGAGGTGGCTGTCGCCGTCCGGCAGCTCCACCTCGGCCTGCAGCAGCGGGTGGGCGGCGGTGCTCTGGCCCAGGCTCGCCGCGTCGCGCGTCGCGTCGGGTGCGTCGAGCCAGTACGACGCCTGCTGGAAGGGGTACGTCGGCAGGTCGGTGTGCCGTCCGGCGGGGGTGGTGGTGGTCCAGACGGTGCGGTGCCCGGCGGTGTGCAGTGCGGCGTGGGCGTGGTCACCGAGGTGCGCGGCGGTGATGGTGGCGGTGTGTCCGTCGGGTAGGCAGGTGTGGGTGAGGGCGCTGAGGGTGTTGTCCGGCCCGAGTTCGACGTAGGTCGTGACGCCGGCGCCGTGCAGTGTGGTCACCATGTCGCGGTAGCGGACGGCTTCGCGGATGTGCCGGGCCCAATATTCAGGGCTGGAGAGTTGTTCGTCGGTGGCGATGTCGCCGGTCTGGTTGGAGATGACCGGGATCGTGGCGGGGTGGTAGGTGACGGTCGCGGCGATCGCGGCGAATTCGTCGAGGATCGCGTCCATGTGCGGGGAGTGGAACGCGTGAGAAGTGGTCAGCTTCTTCGTGCGTCGCCCGAGCGCGGCCCAGTGCGCGGCTACCTGGGTGACGGCGTCGGTGTCGCCGGAAATCACGGTGCTGGTGGGTGAATTGACTCCGGCGATGCTGGCCAGGGCTGGGTCGAGCATCGGTGCGAGTTCGGCTTCGGTGGCCTCGATCGCGATCATCGCGCCGCCGGGAGTGGCGGCGTTCATCAGCCTGCCTCGGGCGGTGACGAGGAGCGCGGCGTCGGGGAGGCTGAGGACTCCGGCGAGGTGTGCGGCGGACAGTTCGCCGATGGAGTGTCCGGTGAGGTAGTCCGGTGTGATGCCCCAACTCAACGCCAGGGCGTGCAGGCCGACGTGTACCGCGAACAGGGCGGGTTGGGCATACCGGGTTTCGTGGATGAGCGAGGGGTCGGTCAGCACGTCGCGGAGGGGCCGGTCGAGGTGCTTGTCGAGTTCGGTGCAGGCGGCGTCAAAGGCCGGGTGGTTGATGGTCATGTCGGGGCGTTGGCTGCCCTGCCCGGTGCACAGGAACGCGGTTTTCCCGGCGGGTCGTGTGGTGCCGCGTACCAGCGACGGGTGTTGATCGTCGGTGGCGAGGGCGGCGAGCGCTTCGCGGTGGTCGGAGAGGATGACGGCGCGGTGAGCGTGCTGGGCGCGGCGGGCAAGGGTGTACGCGACGTCGTCGTCTGCCTTCCCGTCGAGCTGGAGGAGCCGTTGGGCGGTTTCCTGCAACGCCTGCGGGGTGCGGGCCGAGAGCAGCCACGGCACGGGCGTTCCGGTGCGCTCCGGTTCCTCCGTGGTGGGCGCCTCCTCGAGGATCAGGTGCGCGTTGGTGCCGCTGATGCCGAAGGACGAGACACCGGCCCGGCGCGGGTGGCCGTTCGGGGTCCACGGCCGGGCCTCGGTGAGCAGCGCGACGTCTCCGGTCGTCCAGTCGACGTGTGGGGACGGGGCGTCGACGTGCAGCGTCTTCGGGAGAAGATCGTTGCGCATGGCCTGGATCATCTTGATGACCCCGCCGATGCCGGCGGCGGCCTGGGCGTGGCCGATGTTCGACTTCAGGGAGCCGAGCCACAGTGGCCGGTCGGCTGGGCGGTCCTGGCCGTAGGTGGCGAGGAGGGCCTGGGCTTCGATGGGGTC
>NZ_JBHSIU010000036.1:0-1862 GCF_042653625.1 Dactylosporangium cerinum
CGTTCCCGGCGGTCCAGTCGACGTGCGGGGACGGCTCGTCCACGTGCAGGGTCCGCGGCAGCTCACGGTGCCGCATCGCGAGGACCATCTTGATGACACTGGCGACGCCTGCGGCGGCCTGCGTGTGGCCGATGTTCGATTTGATCGACCCCAGCCACAGCGGCCGGTCGGCCGGGCGGTCCTGGCCGTAGGTGGCGAGCAGAGCCTGGGCTTCGATGGGGTCGCCGAGGGTGGTGCCGGTGCCGTGTGCCTCGACGGCGTCCACGTCGGAGGAGCTCAAGCGGGCGTTGGCGAGGGCCTGGCGGATGACGCGTTGCTGGGACGGTCCGTTGGGGGCGGTGAGGCCGTTGCTGGCACCGTCCTGGTTGACCGCGGAACCGCGGATCACGGCAAGGACGGGGTGGCCGTTGCGTTGGGCGTCGGAGAGGCGCTCCAGGATGAGCATGCCGGCGCCTTCGCCCCAGCCGACGCCGTCGGCCGCGGCGGCGAAGGATTTGCAGCGGCCGTTGCGGGCCAGCCCACGCTGCCGGCTGAACTCGGTGAACACCGTCGGGTTCGCCATCACGGTCGCGCCCCCCGCGAGGGCCAGATCGCACTCGCCGCCGCGCAGCGCCTGCGCCGCCAGGTGGATCGCGACCAGTGACGAGGAGCAGGCAGTGTCGACGGTGACGGCGGGGCCCTCGAGGCCGAACGTGTAGGCGATCCGCCCCGACGCCACGCTGGTCGTCGTACCGGTGATGCTGTAGCCCTCGATCTCCAGCCGTGCGTCGGTCCCGTACTGCTGAGCGACGACGCCGGCGAAGACTCCGGTCGGGGTGCCGCGCAGTGTCGCCGGGGTGATGCCGGCCGCCTCGAACGCCTCCCAGGTGGTCTCCAGCAGCAGCCGCTGCTGCGGATCGGTCGCCGTGGCCTCGCGGGGGCTGATGCCGAAGAAGTCCGCGTCGAAGCGGGCCGCGTCGTGCACGAAGCCGCCCTCGCGGGCGTAGGACTTCCCCGGCGCGTCGGGGTCCGGGTCGTAGAGTTCGTCGACATCCCAGCCGCGCCCGTCGGGGAACTCGCCGATGGTGTCGGCGCCCTCGGCCAGCAGCCGCCACATCCGATCCGGGGTGTCCGCCTCGCCCGGGAAACGGCAGGCCATCGCCACGATCGCGATCGGCTCGCCGGGCGCGACGGCCGACGCCGCCGGCCCGGCCGGGCCGGCGGTCGCCGGTGCGACCTGGGTGAGCAGATACGCGGCGAGCGCCTGCGGCGTCGGATAGTCGAAGATCATCGTGGCCGGGAGCCGTAGCTCGGTGTCGGCCGTGAGCCGGTTGCGCAGCTCGACCGCGGTCAGCGAGTCGAAGCCCAGCTCCTGAAACGTCCGGCCCGGGTCGACGGTGTCCGCGGACGGGTGCCCGGCGACCGCGGCGACGTGCTCGCGGACGAGACCGAGCAGCGCGGCGAGCCGGTCCGGCCCGGCCAGCCTGCGCGCCAGCGCCGATCCGCCCCGGCCGGTCCCCGACGCCACGGTTCGCCGCGGCGCGGGCCGCACGAGCCCGCGCAGCAGCGATGGCACTTCCGCGCTCCCGGCGAGGCGACGCAGCGCGGCCGGATCGAGGCGGGCCGGCACCAGCGCCGCGGCGGGGTCGGCGACCGCGGCGTCGAACAGGGCGAGGGCCTCCTCCGGCGCCATCGGCAGCAGCCCGCCACGGCGCATCCGCTGGGCGTCGGTCCCGGCGAGCGCGCCGCCCATGCCGCCGTCGCCGGCCCAGAGCCCCCAGGCCAGCGAGGTGGCCGGCAGTCCGTGGGCATGCCGGTGCCCGGCGAGGGCGTCGAGGTAGGTGTTGGCGGCGGCGTAGTTGGCTTGTCCTGGGTTGCCGAGT
>NZ_JBHSIU010000037.1:0-27512 GCF_042653625.1 Dactylosporangium cerinum
TCGAGCGGATCGGTGGTGCGGTCGATGTCGATTCGGTGGTGGGTCAGGGCACGACGTGGCGGCTGACGATTCCGTTGACCCTGGCGATCATTCAGGCGTTGACGATCGAGTGTGGTGATGAGCGGTACGTGATCCCGCAGGTCGCCGTGCATGAGCTGGTGTATCTGGACGGGCAGTCGGGCCGGGTCGTCGAACACGCCATGGACGCCCCCGTGTACCGGCTGCGCGGCAAGCTCCTCCCGCTCGTCTACCTCGACGACACCCTCGGGCTGCACCGCGACGGCGAACACGACAAGGACGTCTACGTCGCCGTGCTGCAGGCGGAGGGCAAACGGTTCGGGCTGGTCGTCGACCGGGTCCTCAACACCGAGGAGGTCGTGGTCAAAGCCGCTCACCTCACGGTTCAAGGACATCGGCACCTACGCCGGCGCGACCCTCCTCGGCGACGGCCGGGTCGCCCTCATCCTCGACGTCGCGTCCCTCGCCCGGCGCGCCCACCTCGCCGCCGGCGCGGAACGGGCCGACGGCGACACCACCGTCCGCCGCGGCGGCGGCAACGGCGACCGGCTCCTCATCGCCGGCGTCGGCGACCGCCGCGTCGCCATCCCGCTGGACATGGTCACCCGGCTGGAGGAGTTCCCGGTCGAGCGGATCGAACGCACGGGCAGCCGCGAGGTGGTGCAGTACCGCGACCAGATCCTGCCGGTGCTGCGCCTGTCCCACCTGCTCGGCGCGTACGAGACCGAATCCGGGCCGACGGTCCCGGTCGTGGTCTACACCGAGAACGGCAGGTCCATGGCCCTGGCGGTGGAGAAGATCCTCGACATCGTCGAAGAGGGCCTGGACGACTCCCGCCGCGACTTCGGCGACGACGGGCTGCTCGGCTCGGCCGTCATCCAGCAGCGGGTCACCGAACTGCTCGACGTGCGCCGCGCCATCCTCGCCGCCGACCCCCTCTTCCACACCAAGATCGACGACAGCGTCGACCCGTACGACCCGTATCAGTCGGACTCCAACGCCGACTACACCTACCAGCACGCCGGAGCCTGATCATGGCCAGCCGCCAGTACGCCACCTTCGAGGTCGCCGACCAGCTCTTCGGGCTCGACGTCGCCAAGGTGCAGGAGGTCCTCTCCTTCGACCAGTACACGCCCGTGCCGCTCGCCCCGGAATCCGTCGGTGGGCTGTTCAACCTCCGCGGCCAGGTGATCGCCGCCGTCGACCTGCGGGTGCAGCTCGGCCTGCCACCGCGCACCAAGAGCGCCGAACCGGCCATGAACGTGATCGTGAAGACCGACGAGGAGTCCGTCTCCCTGTTGGTCGACCGGATCGGCGAGGTCGTCACGCTCCAGGACGACACGTTCGAGCCGCCGCCGGACACCCTGCACGGGCCGAGCCGGCACCTGATCACCGGCGCGTTCAAGCTCGACGGCCGGCTGCTGCTCGCCCTCGACACCACCAAGGCCGTCAACACCAGCCAGCCCGGCACCAACCGCGAGGAATAGGTCCCCATGAACTGGTTCACCAACCGCGGGGTCCGTGCGAAGGTGCTCAGCGCCGTCGCCGTGGCCGGCATCGCCATGGTCGCGATGACCTTCGGTGCGCTGAAAGGGCTGAGTGACGCCAACGACACCACCCGCAAGGTCACGGCGAAGAGCGCGCAGTTCGCCGCCCTCTCCGACATCCGCGACGGCATCACCGACACGCTCAGCGCGCTCTCCGACGACAAGCGCGTCGCCGCCGACAAGAGCGTCATGGCGGCGATCGAGCGGTACCGTGCCGGCGCCGCAGCCGCCCGCGCCACCAGGGCCGAGGCCGCCGCGACGGCGATGAAGGCGTACCAGACCGTGCGGGACGCCGAGATGATCCCCGCCGCGAACGCCGGCCGGGTCGACCTGTACGTGCAGATCGCCGCGGCCAAGGGCACCCCGCAGATCGTCAAGGCGCAGGAGATCGTCGACGAGCTGCAGGCGTCGGAGTTCGCCGAGGCCGAGCAGTGGCGCGCCGAAGCGCAGGACAACTACGAGTCCAGCCGGATGATGATGATCGGCGCGGCCGTGCTCGGGCTGCTCGCCGCGTTCGGCGTCGGTCTGTGGGTGACCGGGCTGGTCGTGCGGCCGCTGCGCCGGGTCGCCGAGGTGCTCGGCGCCGTCGCCGCCGGCGATCTCAGCAACCGCGTCGAGGTCAGCTCCAACGACGAGGTCGGCGTCATGGCCGACGCGCTCAACAAGGCCACCGAGAGCATGCGGACCACCGTGCAGACGATGGACCACACCGCCTCGTCCCTCGCCGCGTCCGCCGGTGAGCTCACCGGCGTGAGCGCGCAGATCGCCAGCGGCACCGGCGAGGCCAGCGACCAGGCCAACCTCGTCGCCGCCGCGGCCGAACAGGTCTCCCGCAACGTGCAGACCGTCGCGGCCGGCGCCGACGAGATGGGGCTGTCGATCCGCGAGATCGCGCAGAACGCCAGCGAGGCGGCGAAGGTCGCGTCGCAGGCGGTGATGGCGGCCGAGTCGACCAACCAGGCGGTCGCCCGGCTCGGCGAGTCCTCCACGGAGATCGGCAACGTCGTCAAGGTCATCACCTCGATCGCGGAGCAGACCAACCTGCTCGCGTTGAACGCCACGATCGAGGCGGCCCGCGCGGGCGAGGCGGGCAAGGGCTTCGCCGTCGTCGCCAACGAGGTCAAGGACCTGGCCCAGGAGACCGCGCGGGCCACCGAGGACATCTCCCGGCGGGTCGAGGCGATCCAGGCGGACACCACCGGAGCGGTCGCCGCGATCGGTGAGATCAGCCAGATCATCTCGCGGATCAACGACTACCAGCTCACCATCGCCTCCGCCGTCGAGGAGCAGACGGCCACGACCAACGAGATGAACCGCAGCGTCAGCGAGGCCGCGACCGGCTCCGTCGAGATCGCCACCAACGTCTCCACGGTCGCCGCCGCCACCCAGAACACGTCACTCAACGTAGCCGAGGCGCAACGCGCGGCTTCGGATCTGTCCCGCATGTCGAGCGAGATGCGCGCACTCGTCGCACGGTTCAAGATCTGACCCGGCCGGGCGGGGTACGCTCCCAGTGCCCCGCCCGCGACCCTTTTGGCTGACAGACCGGGGTGCAGCTGCGTTGCAGACTAGTTGCCATGTACAGCCTGGTTAGCGCCCCCGTTCTCGGCTTCGACCTCTCCCGCCTGCAGGGCGGATCGGCCGCCGCCGATGTGCTGCTCCGCGGACTCTCGCTCACTCAGAGTGACCTTGATGCGGTTGCGTCGGCCCGCGCCGACGACGACTGGGACCGGGTCGACCTGTGGCGCGACGTCGACGCCGCCGCTCAGGAGCGCCGCGCGGTGAACGCCGACGCCGGTGCGCTCGCCGTGGTCGAGCGCGCCCCGCTCGGCACCCTCGACGGGCTGCTGCACTGCCTGCGCTACGACATCCTCGACTGGACCTGGGGCAACCGCCCGGCGCAGGCCACGATGCCGACCCCACAGGTGCGCGCCCCGCGGCAGCGCCAGAGCGAGGTCGCGAGCAAGGCCACCGGCGTGCTGTCCGACGCCGCCGCGGCCGCCTACCTGCGGGAGCTGCTGAGCGACGAGTCGCGGCGCCGGCTGAGCGCCCCCTACGCCGCCGCGCTGCGCGCCCTGCCCGAGCGCGAGCACGACCTCGGCCCGCAGGCCGACGACCTGCACCAGCTGCTGCGCCGGGTCGGCTCGCTGTCCCCGGCCGAGATGCGCCAGCTCAACAAGGTCACCGACACCTCCCGCCCGGGCCTGACCGACTGGGCGCCGGCCGTGCACTCCGCGTCCTGGGCCGTCTTCCTCTCCGGCCGGGTCCGCGCCGGTGCCGCCGCGCAGCTGCTGCTGGTGCAGGCCCTGGACCGCTCCGGGGTGCCGGTCAGCGACCGGGCCGGCGGAGTGTGGAACCTGCTCAGCGGCGCGGTCCAGGCCCTCATGGTGCGCGACCTGCTGGACTCCACGACGTCGCGCCGGCTGCTGGACCCGTACTTCACCGCGATGGGGCCGCTCGCCCCTTGAGCCCAAACATCGCCCCTGTCCGGAATGCTCCGGGCAGGGGCGGTTCTTTTGGAATTTCCCTCATCGTCCCCGGAGCACCGCCGATTAGCCCGCTGGAACGTGATGGGCCTCGCTTGTTCGCCTGAGGCCCCCGGTGCTGGAGGCAAGGGCGCGTGATCTCGGTTCTGGTGGTGGACGACTCAGTCGTCGTCCGGCGTCTGATCACCGACGCGCTCAGCGACGACGCGGAGATCCGCGTGGTCGGCACCGCCCCGAACGGGAAGGTGGCGCTCACGAAGATCGAGCAGCTCCGCCCGGACCTGGTGACCCTGGACATCGAGATGCCGATCATGGACGGTCTCGAGACCCTGCGCGCGATCCGCGCCCTGTACGTCCGGCTCCCGGTCATCATGTTCAGCACGCTCACCGCGGCCGGTGCGACGGCGACCCTCGACGCGCTGTCGGCGGGGGCCAGCGACTACGTCACCAAGCCGGCCAACGTCGGCAGCGTCGCGGAGAGCATCCGGTCGGTCCGCGAGCAGATCATCCCGCGGATCCACGCCCTGTGCGGTGGCCGCCGGTCCGCGCTCACGGCGCCGACGCGGCCGCCGATCGGCATCGGACCCAACATCGGGCCCAACACCCGGACGTTCGGCACCAGCCACGCCGTCGCGCCGCCCCTTGCCCGCCCCGGTGGCAACCCGCTGCCGGGGTCGGTCCGCCCACCGGTGACCGCGCCGCCCACGACCGCGCCGGCCCGCACGTCGCCGCGCGGCGACCGGGTCGAGGTCGTCACCATCGGCTGCTCGACCGGCGGGCCGGACGCGCTGACCACCGTCGTGCGGGCCCTGCCGGCGAACCTGCCGGTGCCGGTGGTCGTGGTGCAGCACATGCCGCCCGTCTTCACCAAGATGTTCGCCGACCGGCTCGACCGGACCGCGGCGCTGACCGTCGTCGAGGCGACCGGCGACATGACCGTGCGGCCCGGCACCGTGTACATCGCGCCCGGCGACTTCCACCTGGAGGTGCACCGTCGCGGGACCGAGGTGGTCACGAAGCTCAACACCGGTCCGCCGGAGAACTTCTGCCGGCCGGCCGTCGATGTGCTGTTCCGTTCGGTGGCGAAGACCTACGGCGGCGCCACGCTCGCGATCATCCTCACCGGGATGGGCCAGGACGGGAAACGCGGCGCCGAGCAGCTGCGCGGTGCCGGCGCGGAGATCGTCGCGCAGGACGAGGCGACCTCGGTCGTCTGGGGCATGCCGGGCGCGGTGGCGACGGCCGGCCTCGCGCACGCCGTCCTACCGCTGGGCGAGATCGCCCACCATCTCATCAGCCGTACCGCCGGTGGTCGGGGTGCGAAGTCCATGGAGGTGACCCGATGACATTGACTGCCCAGGAGTTCGCCTTCATCAGCGGCCTCGTTCGACGCGATGCGGCAATCGTGCTCGAGGCGGGCAAGGAGTACCTGGTGGAGGCGAGGCTGCTGCCGCTGGCCCGGCAGTCCGGCCTGCCGAGCGTGTCGGAGTTCGTCGCCCGGGCCCAGCAGCGCCCCGAGCCGGAGGTCCACCGCAAGATCGTGGACGCGCTCACCACCAACGAGACGTCGTTCTTCCGCGACGGTGAGCCGTTCAAGCAACTCGTCGACACGGTGCTGCCGGACCTGCTGGTCCGCCGGGCGACCACCCGCTCGATCAAGGTCTGGTCGGCGGCGAGCTCCAGCGGGCAGGAGCCGTACACGATCGCGATGGTGCTGCACGACAACCTGCCGCCCGGCTGGTCCTTCGACATCATCGGCACCGACATCTCCACCGAGATGCTCACCCGGGCCGAGGCGGGCCAGTACACCCAGCTGGAGGTCAACCGGGGACTTCCGGCGCCCCTGCTGGTGAAGCACTTCGAGCGCAGCGGCGCGCACTGGCAGGTCGCCCAGGGCCTGCGCAAACATGTCTCGTTCCGCCGGCTCAACCTGGCCGCGCCGTTCCCCTCGATGGGGCCGTTCGACATCGTGTTCATCCGTAATGTGCTGATCTACTTCGATGTGCAGACGAAGCGGACGGTGCTGCAACGGGTCGCCGGCACGCTACGGCCCGACGGCTGGCTCTTCCTGGGGTCGGCCGAGACCACGATCGGCATCGACGACAGATTCGAACGGGTGGTCGCCGGCCGGACGTCCGCCTACAAGCTGCGGACCGCACCGAAGACCGCCGCTTCCGTGAGCGCAGTAGGAAAGGGGTGACGCCAGATGCTCACCATGGTGATCGACGATTCGCGCGCGATGCGCCTCATTTTGAAGCGGATCGTGGCACAGCTCGGCTTCGACGTGGTCGAGGCGGGCAACGGCCAAGAGGCGATGGACTACCTCACGGCCAACGTTCTCGACGGTGACGGCGAGATCCCCGGCCTGGCGCTGGTCGACTGGAACATGCCCGAGATGAACGGGCTGGAGTTCGTGACCGCGGTCCGTGCCGAGCCCCGCCTGCGCGGGATGACGTTGATGATGGTCACGACGGAGAGCGAGCAGAGCCAGATCGTGCGGGCCCTCGCGTCGGGGGCGCACGAGTACGTGATCAAGCCGTTCACGCCGGACGCGATCATCGACAAGTTGGCACTGCTTGGCCTCGTCCCGAACGGAGTCGCAGCATGACGACGAACCCGACCGAGGATGACCTCAAGGTCATCGCCGAGCAGGTCTGGTCCTCCTACCTCGACCTCGACGGCTCCAGTCCACTGGTGCCGGTCCCCGCGGAGAAACACCAGGCCGACGTCACGGCCTCGGTCTCCGTCACCGGCGCCTGGCGTGGGCACGTCCTGGTCAGCTGCTCCGACGCGGCGTCGAAGAACGTCGCCGCGGCGCTGCTGGGCATCGAATTCGACGACGTGGCCGAGGAAGACGTCGCCGACGCCCTGGGTGAGCTGGCGAACATCATCGGCGGCAACGTGAAGAGCCTGCTGCCGGAGCCCAGCGCACTGTCACTGCCGCACGTGCACGTCGAGGGGACGCAGGGTCGCTACCCGCATGTCACCGAGGTGTGCCACCTCGACGGCACCTGGATGGACGAGTCGGTCACCGTGACCGTTCTGGAGAGCACCACCGATCTTGCTGGAGCAAGCGCATGAAGATTCTGATCGCCGACGACAGCCGGGTCATGCGGCAGATCGTGACCCGTACCCTTCGGCAGGCCGGCTATGAAGGACACGATCTGGTCGAGGCGTGCGACGGGCAGGAGGCCTTCGACAAGGCCGTCGCGGAGAAGCCGGATCTGGTGCTGTCGGACTGGAACATGCCGCACATGACCGGCGTCGAGGTCCTGCGGATGCTGCGGGCCAACGGCGACCAGGTGCCGTTCGGCTTCGTGACGTCCGAGGGCACGCCGGAGATGCGGCAGGCAGCGGAGGACGCGGGCGCGCTGTTCCTGGTCACCAAGCCGTTTACAGCGGACACATTCAAGGACGCACTCGACCCAATTTTGGGATGATTTGAGCCATGTCGCATGTTCTGCCCGTTCCTAAGGCTGTCAAGGACCTCTTTGACGACCTTCTCGGCCGGCCGGTCACGGTCAACCCGGCCGAACCGCTCCGGTCCGCTGACGTCCCCAAGACCCTGGTCGCCCTCTACACCGACGAACGGTCGCAGCTGCTGGCCGTGATCGGGATGGACTTCGCGCTCACCGCCTTCGCCGGTGCCGCGATCGGTCTGATCCCGCCGGGTGGCGCGGAGGCGTGCATCGAGGACAACGAGATCTCCAAGATGATCGGTGAGAACGCCATCGAGGTGTGCAACATCCTCGCCGGCCTGCTCAACAAGGAGGGCGTCCCGCGCCTGAAGCTGTACCAGACGTTCCTGCCCGGGGAGAGCGCGCCGACCGACGCGGTGAACTGGCTCCTCGCGCTCGGACGGCGGCTCGACCTCAAGGTCGACGTCTCCGGTTACGGCGCCGGGAAGATCTCGATCGCACTCGCCGGTTGATCGTTGCGGCTGCGACCTTTTGTACCGGTTTTCCGGCGGTCGCAGCCGCATGATCAGGGTCGGGGCGGTTGGGTGGGCGACATCGTGCAAAAAATTGCGTAGCCATGCACTACGCTTGCGGACATGACTCGACGACTCGCTGAGGTGGCGAAGTACGCCGGCGTGAGCGAGGCGACCGTGAGTCGGGTGCTCAACGGCAAGCCCGGCATCTCAGACGCTACCCGCACCGCTGTGCTCACCGCGCTCGACGTCCTGGGCTATGAGCGCCCGACGAAACTGCGCGGCGAGCGTGCCCGCCTCGTGGGCCTCGTGCTGCCGGAACTGCAGAACCCGATCTTCCCGGCCTTCGCCGAGGTGGTCGCCGGCGCGCTGTCCAAGCGCGGCTTCACGCCGGTGCTGTGCACCCGCACCGCGGACGGTGTCTCGGAGGCCGACTACGTCGAGATGCTGCTGGACCAGCACGTGTCCGGCATCATCTTCTGTGGCGGGCTCTATCACCAGGCCGCCGCAGAGCACGAGCACTACCACCGCCTGCATGAGCGCGGCCTGCCCGCGGTGCTGGTCAACGCCGCGATCGACGACCTGGGCTTCCCGCGGGTGTCGGTCGACGACGGCCACGCGGTGGACCAGGCCTTCAACCATCTGGTCTCGCTCGGACACAAGCGCATCGGGCTGATCCTCGGCCCGGCGGACCACGCCCCGTCCAACCGCAAGCTGACCGCCTTCGAGGCGGCCGCACGGTTCAACGACACCGTCAACGACGAGGACGTCGAGCGCGTCATCTTCTCGATGGAGGGCGGCCGGGCCGGCGCCACGCGGCTCATCAAGCACGGCGTCACCGGCATCATCTGCGCCAGCGACGTCCAGGCGCTCGGCGCGATCCGGGCGGCGCGGCGGCTGGGCCGTGAGGTCCCCGACGACATCTCCGTGGTCGGGTTCGACGACTCCCTCTTCATGAACTGCACCGACCCGCCGCTGACCACGGTCCGCCAGCCCATCCAGGCGATGGGGCAGGCCGCGGTGACCCTCCTCGTCAGCCAGGTGGCCGGCACGCTCGTGCCGACCGAGGAGATGCTCTTCGAGCCGGAGCTGGTCGTGCGGGGCTCCACGGGCGCCCTGAAGGTCGCCGCGCCCAAGCCGTCGAAGGCGGCCTCGGCCGCGTAAGTTCCGCAACTGCGCGCAGCGCCACGACTCCTGCATGGAGTCGTGGCGCTCTTTCGTTGTGCCCGCAACTGTCTTCCCGTCGCGGATCGCGACCTTACCTGCGCGTGCTGTCAAGGGTGATCCCGCCGTGCTGCACGATTTCGGGCGCTTTCGTGCAAGTCACCGGCGCATGGGAGCGGGTCCATGCAAGGAACTGCTTGTGGATCATTAAAATTTTGCAACGGCCCATGGACTTCTTGTGGTGAGTGAGCCTAATCTCTTGCCTACGCCAGGCCGAAACGCTGACGCGATACGACGGAAACCGATCAGCAATGCACCTGAAAGCACGAGTGCATACCCGGCAGCCGACCCCATGCTGCGCAACCGTGCGGAGCGGTCCAGGTAGGACGCCCCGAGCCGCACCGCACGACCCCGAACTATCGGCCCAGTCCGTGATGGGCCGGATGACTCCACACCCCAAACAAGGAGCGACGATGAAGTACTCCCGTACCAGGATGGCGATCGCCATCGCCGGTGCGCTGGCGCTCACCAGCACGCTCGTCGCGTGCGGCGACGACAAGAAGGAACCTGCCGCCGACGCCAACGCCGCCGTCACGCTGAACGTCGTGGGTCTGCTTCCGGGCGCGAAGCCCGAGGCCCAGAAGGCGCTCGCGGACGAGGTCGCGGACTTCCAGAAGGAAAACCCGAAGATCACCGTCAAGACCAAGGACTACGAGTGGAAGGCCACCACGTTCGCGGCCGACCTCGCGGGTGGCACGCTGCCGACGGTCTTCGAGATCCCCTTCACCGACGCGAAGACGCTGATCGCCAACGGGCAGATCGCGGACATGCAGTCGTCGCTGAGCACGCTGTCGTACGCGGGCAACTTCAACAAGAACCTGCTGCAGTACGGCCAGGGCCCGGACGGTCACACCTACGCCATCCCCGCGAAGAGCGTCTACGCGATCGGCCTGCACTACAACCGTGACCTGTTCACCTCGGCCGGGCTCGACCCCAACAAGCCGCCGACGACGTGGGACGAGGTCCGCACCGCCGCCAAGGCGATCGCGACCAAGAACCCCGGCGTGGCCGGCTTCGCCCAGATGGCGAAGGACGCGACCGGTGGCTGGCAGCTGACGGTCGACACCTACGCCCGCGGCGGTCGCCTCGAGGACGGCAAGAAGGCCACCCTCACCAACGACGCGACCAAGGCCTCGCTGCAGTTCCTGAAGGACATGCGCTGGACCGACAACTCCATGGGCGCCAACTTCGACTACGACTGGACCGGCATCAACCAGGCCTTCGCCGCCGGCAAGGTCGGCATGTACACCTCGGGCCAGGACGTCTACACGAGCCTCGTGCAGACCAACAACATCAACCCGAAGCAGTACGGCCTCACGATGATCCCGCTCACGGGCAGCGACGCCGGCGTCCTCGGCGGCGGCACCATGGCGGCCGTGGCCAAGACGGCCACCGCGAACGAGAAGGCCGCGGCGGTCAAGTGGATCGACTACCACTACCTGCGCAAGTACACCAACCAGGACGCCGCGAAGAAGAACGCTGAGATCCAGGTCGCCAGCAAGCAGCCCGTCGGCACCCCCGAGCTGCCGATCTTCTCGCAGCAGCAGTACCAGACCTACCAGGACTGGATCAAGTCCTACGTCAACGTGCCGCTGGACCAGATGACCTCCTTCACCACGAAGGTCTTCGACGCCAAGCTCGTCAACGAGCCGGCCATCGCGACCCAGGACGTCTACAAGTCGCTCGACACGGTGGTCCAGGCGGTCCTGACCGATAAGAACGCCGACATCGACAAGCTCCTCACCGACGCCAACGCGAAGGCGCAGCGCGCCATCGACTCGGCCGGCTGATCCTCACCACCACCCAAGTGATCCGCAAGGTGTGGGCCGCGGGAGACCGCGGCCCACACCTGGGGCTCTGCCCCGCAACCAGGACTGGCAATGAGGACGAGGAGTGATGTGCCGTGAGTGCTCCGGGCGCCCTGCGGCCTACGGGCAACCACCAGCCGGCAACGGATAGGCGCCCCAAACGGCGCAGCCTGGCCACCTGGGTCCAGCGCGGCGGGCTGAGCTCGGTCCTGTTCGCCCTGCCGGTCCTGATCATCTTCGGGGTCTTCTCGTGGTGGCCGATCGTGCGGTCGATCATCATGAGCTTCCAGAAGACCAACCTCATCGGGACACCGACGTGGGTGGGCTGGAAGAACTTCGAGTTCGTGCTCACCGACCCCGACCTGCCCAAGGCGATCCTCAACACGCTGTACTTCGCCCTGCTGGCCCTGGTGTTCGGATACCCGCTCCCGCTCGTGACCGCGGTGCTCATCAGCTCGGTCCGGCGCCGCAAGGGTCTGTTCTCGGTGCTCGCCTACCTGCCGGTGGTGGTGCCGCCCGTCGTCGCCGTCCTGCTGTGGAAGTTCTTCTACGACGGGGCCCCGGGCGGCGTGTTCAACACGATCCTCGGGTACGTCGGACTCGGCCCGTACGCCTGGCTCTCCGACCAGGATCTGGCCATGCCCTCCCTCGTCCTCGAAGCGACCTGGGCCGCGGCCGGCGGCACCGTGATCATCTACCTGGCCGCCCTGCTGAGCGTCCCCGACGAGCTGTACGACGCCGCCGAGGTCGACGGCGCGGGCATCTGGCGCCGGGTCTGGCACGTGAGCATGCCGCAACTGCGCGGCGTCCTGCTCATCACGTTCATCCTGCAGATCATCGGTACGGTCCAGGTGTTCCTGGAGCCCTACCTGTTCACCGGCGGCGGTCCCGCGGGCGCCACGCTGACGATCCTGCTGATGATCTACGACTACGCGTTCGGCCGGTCCCTCGGCGGGAACTACGGCGCGGCGACGGCCCTGTCGGTCCTGCTCGCCACGTTCCTGGCGATCCTGTCGCTGGTGTACTTCAAGCTGACGTCCGGCTGGAGCAAGTCGTGACCGGCCAACACCACGCCCGGGAGGGGAAGAGCACGATGACCGTCACCAATCCCACCGGCAAGCGGGACGCCGGTCTCGCCGCCGCCGGCGCGTGGGGACAGACGCCCGGCGGGGCCGGTCCGGCCGGCTCGCCCAAGGCCGTCCGGCTGCGCAAGCGCCGCAAGTCCGACTTCGAGGGCGGCCGCGGCTACGTGTCCGAGAAGGACTGGCGCACCCCCAGAGTCCGCTTCACCATGAAGACCCTGCACACGGTGCTGCTGGCGCTGCTGCTCGTGGTCGGCGTCGGGCCCATGCTGCTGCTCGCCAAGTTCGCGATCACCCCGACGCAGGACATCATCCGCACGCCGCTGGCGATCTTCCCGCACGGCGTCGCCCTGTCGAACATCTCCATCGCGTGGAACGAAGTCCAGATCAGGCTGTACTTCATGAACACGATCTGGCTCGCGGTCGGGTCCTGGTTCGTGCAGATGGTCGTCGCGACCACGGGCGGCTACGTGCTGTCGGTCCTGCGGCCGGCCTGGGGCAAAATCGTCAACGGTCTCGTCATCGCGACCCTGTTCGTGCCGAGCGTCGTGCTCCTCGTGCCGCTGTACCTCACGATCCTCAACCCGCCGGTCGTCGGCACCTCGCTCATCAACAACTTCCTCGCCGTCTGGCTGCCGTCCGGCGCGAGCGCCTTCAACGTCGTGCTCATGACCCGGTTCTTCGACGGGCTGCCGCGCGAGGTGTTCGAGGCGGCCAAGGTCGACGGCGCCAGCTCCTTCCGGTTGTTCTGGTCGGTGGTCCTGCCGATGTCGAAGCCGATCCTCGGCGTCGTGTCGGTGTTCGCGCTGATCGCGAGCTGGAAGGACTTCCTCTGGCCGATGCTGGTGCTCAAGGATCCGACCAAGCAGCCGTTGTCGGTGCGCCTGCCCGCGATCGCGTCACAGACCGACCTCGGTGTGTTCCTCGCGGCCCTCGCGATTTCGACGCTCATCCCGGTCATCTTCTTCATCGCCTTCCAGCGGCTGTTCCTCTCCGGCGCAGGATTGGGAGGAGCCGTGAAGGGCTGAGCCCACCACCCTTCGCAGCACCCCACGCCCCCGACAGTCGCGTACAGGCAATCCGAGTGTGAGAAAGCAGGTTCCACGTGGCCGACCAACACCACCAAGCTTGGTGGCGCAGCGCCGCTATCTACCAGGTCTATCTGCGGAGTTTCGCCGACGGCAACGGCGACGGCATCGGCGACCTGGCGGGCCTGCGTTCCAAGCTGCCGTACCTGGCCGGCCTGGGCGTCGACGCGATCTGGATCGTGCCGTGGTATCCGTCCCCGCTCGCCGACGGCGGCTACGACGTCGCCGACTTCCGCGCCATCGACCCGATCTTCGGCACCCTCGCGGAAGCCGAGAAGCTGATCGAGGAGGCGCACGCCGCCGGCATCCGCGTCATCTGCGACATCGTGCCCAACCACTGCTCCGACCAGCACGCCTGGTTCCAGAAGGCCCTGGCGTCGGCGCCCGGCTCACCCGAACGCGACCTCTTCTGGTTCCGCAAGGGCCGCGGCGCCGACGGCGAACAGCCGCCGACCGACCTGCAGTCCATCTTCGGCGGCCCCGCCTGGACCCGCGTCCCCGACGGCGAGTGGTACCTGCACCTCTTCGCCTCCGAGCAGCCCGACTTCAACTGGGACCACCCGGCCGTCCGCGACGAGTTCGAGGACATCGTGCGGTTCTGGCTCGACCGGGGCATCGACGGCATCCGCATCGACTCCGCCGCCGTGCTCATCAAGGACCCGCTGGTCAGTGACGTCTACGAGGACAACGAGGGCATCCACGACGTCTACCAGAGCTGGCGGCGCATCTCCGACACGTACAGCCCGCCGCGCGCCCTCATCGGCGAGGTGTGGCTGCCCGACCACGAGGCCTTCGCCCGCTACCTGGCGCCGAACGAGCTGCACACCGCCTTCAACTTCGCGTTCCTCAACGCGCCGTGGGAGGCCGCCCGGCTGCGCTACGAGATCGACATGACCCTCGAGGTGCACGCACCGGTCGCCGCGCCGGCCACCTGGGTCCTGTCGAACCACGACGTGACCCGCGAGGTCACCCGCTTCGGCCGCGAGTCCACCAACTTCTCCTTCGCCGAGAAGCGCCGCGACGTGCCGTCCGACCTCGCCCTCGGCACCCGCCGGGCGCGCGCCGCCGCGCTGCTCATCATGTCGCTGCCCGGCGCGGTCTACCTGTACCAGGGCGAGGAACTGGGCCTGGAAGAGGTCGAGGACCTCGACGATGCGCTGCGCGAGGACCCGATGTTCCACCGCTCCGGCGGCACCAACCCCGGCCGGGACGGCTGCCGGGTGCCGTTGCCCTGGTCCGGTGACGCCGCCCCGTTCGGCTTCAGCCCGGCCGACGCCGCCGGCCAGCCGTGGCTGCCGCAGCCCGCCACCTGGGCCGGCAAGACCGTCACGGCGCAGGAGGGCGTCCCGGGCTCGTTCCTGGAGCTGTACCGCGACGCCCTGCGCGTCCGCCGTGCCGAGCCGTCCCTCGGCGACGGCCCGATGCGCTGGCTCGACTCCGCGCCGGACGTGCTGGCCTTCGCCCGCGACGACACCTTCGCCAACGTCACCAACCTCGGCACCGCACCGACCCCGCTGCCGCCGCACCGCGAGGTGCTCGTCAGCAGCGTGCCGCTCAACGACGACGGCACGCTTCCCGCGGACGCCTCAGCCTGGCTGCGGCTGTCCTGACGCACCACAGCACCCCGCATACGCCGCCTGGAACCTGGCGCTGGGCCCCGGCCGCCACCGAGCCCAGCGCCAGCCGGCCAGGGCGGCGCCCCTGATCGCCGGGCGGTCGCACAAGTTGGCGGGTGCGACCGCCCGGTCTGCTGTTTCTTCCGCGGCGGGCTGTTTCTTCCGCTGCGGCCTTCGGCCGGAAGAGCAGTGGGGGATTCTCACCCCACACCCCCAATGCTCGCTGCGCTCGCACGACCTGCGCCCTGGCGGGCGCGGTCGACTCAGACGCATGCGCGTGGGCACCCGAAAGACCGGGGGTTCAGGTTTCGGATCGCTCAGGTCTTTCGTCCAACTCGCCTGCATTGCGCGAGACGCGGAGGCAGGCCCAACCTCCTACGGGGGGCCGCTGTCGGCCGCAGGCCTGCGCTTCGCGCGGCCGGCTCGCACGCTCCGCGCTGACTTTCGAGGCTGTTGAGGTTGACACCTGCCTCTGGTGCGGGTGTCCCGTGGCGTCGGACGGCCGGTCTGTGACCTCGATCTGTGCGGGGTGTCGTGCGGCGGCCTGCGGTCGGTGCCGGCCTCGCTGGTGATCGGGTTTGTGAATGGGCTGTTTCCCATACTTAACTGTTAACGGGGGTTGGGGTCCTAGGGTTAACTGTTAAGCCTTCAGGGGATCTTCCGGTGGTTCGGGTGCCGCCATAACGTCATTGACAAGGAAAACGAACTTCCTTGTGGAGGCGGCACATGCGTTCCACCCTTACCGTCGCGGCGACATCCCAGCCGTTCAGATGGTGACGCCGGTAATGTCCGGGAACAGAGGCGGGGCGCTGGCCACACCGGCGCCCCGTTGTTCTCAACTGCCCAAGACCATCTGAGCAGCCAACTCAGTCCCAGTCCCATCGGAACCCGTATCGACCCGGGCCGTAGTCAAGCGCGATCGCGTGGACCGAATTGCCCACGTCGACCTCGTAAGGGGTCACTTGTTCGGTCTGGCCGTCCATCTGCTGGAACTGATAGACGGCCCGTGGTAGCGCGGCCGGATCGAAACACACCTCGAGCACGTATTCACGCACCGGAAGCCGGAACTTGCGCTCATAATTGGTCGCTGTCGGAAACGGCGGATAATTATGCAGCGCATGTTCGGTGATGACCGTCTCGCCCTTGGCGAGGGGGCGGTCGAAGAGCAGTTCCGCCAGGAGGAACGCGCTCTCGACGTGCTCGACCACCCGGCCCAGGCGGCAGTTGCGGACCGCGGTCACCAGTGGGAGCGGGTGCTCCAGCTCGTCGAGGCGCACGATCACCACGTAGCGGTCGGGGCCGTCGGCCTCGGCGCGTAACACCTGGCGGACGAGGAACGACATCTCGCCGCGCTCCGGGCCCACATTCACCCGGTCGTGCTGGCTGAGCCGGGTCAGCCGCTCGTCCCAGCGGGTGTCGACGCCCTGCGCCAGGTCGGTGATGAGGTCCTGCTCGGACCAGAACGCCCCCAGCGCGGGCGCCTCCTGGCTCTTGTGCAGGTGCCGGCCCCGCGGCCGCGGAGGCCCCACGAGCGCGGCCAGGGACCCCGGATCGACCTCGAGGATCTTCTCGAGCTCGGCGAGGGCAGCCAGGGACTCACGCCGCTCCGGGCGGCTCCGTCCGGTCTGCCAGTAACTCAACGTGGCGAGACTCACCGAGAAACCCTCGGCGCGAAGCCGCTCCTGGATGCGTTCCAGTCCCAGGCCCCGTGCCTGGATGGCGTCACGTAGCGCGCCGGCGAAGTCGACCATCAGCCCCCCGGGAGCCATCCTCGCGGTCGGGGCGGGGCGCACGCAAGCGCGCGTTTGCGTAATTGCCGATTCGGTAACCCCGAGCACATGGGCGAGCGCTGGTACACCGAGAGTGTCATCTACTGCCTGGACGTCGAGACGTTCCAGGACTCCAACGGGGATGGCATCGGCGACTTTCAAGGTCTCATCAGCCGCCTCGACTATCTGACCAGGCTCGGGATCAACTGCCTGTGGCTGCATCCGATCCATCCGACACCCGGCCGGGACGACGGGTACGACGCCACGGACTTCTACAACGTCGATCCGAGACTGGGCACGCTGGGCGACTTCGCCGAGTTGCTGCACGAGGCGGCGAACCGCGGTATCAAGGTCATCATCGACCTGGTGGTGAATCACACGTCGGACGAGCACCCGTGGTTCCAGTCGGCGGTCGCGTCGAAGGACTCGCCCTACCGGGACTGGTTCGTCTGGGCCGACAAGGAACCCGCCGACCGCTTCCAGGGGATGGTGTTCCCCGGTGAGCAGGCCGAGACGTGGACCTACCACCGCCGGGCCCGCGCCTGGTACTACCACCGCTTCTACGACTTCCAGCCGGACCTGAACTTCGCCAACCCGCTGGTCCGCGCCGAGATCAAGAAGATCCTCGCGTTCTGGATCCAGCTCGGCGTCGCCGGGTTCCGGATGGACGCGGTGCCGTTCATCATCGAGCTGACCGAGCCGGGGCGCAGCGAGGCCCCGATGGACTTCGACTACCTCACCGAGCTGCGCCAGCACATCCAGTGGCGGCGTGGTGACGCGGTCCTGCTCGCCGAGGCCAACGTGGAGCCGGAGAAGCTGCCGGAGTACTTCGGCGACGCGGGCGGGTCGGCGAACCGCATCCACATGCTGTTCGACTTCATGCTCAACGGCCGCCTGGTCCTCGCACTCGCCCGGCAGAACCCGGAGCCGGTCATCGAGTGGCTGAAGACCACCCCGAAGCTGCCGGCGGGCGGCCAGTGGGCCACGTTCCTGCGCAACCACGACGAAATCGACCTGTCGCGGCTCACCGCCGAGCAGCGCGAGGACGTGTTCGAGCAGTTCGGCCCCGACGAGGACATGCGGCTGTACGACCGCGGCATCCGCCGCCGCCTCGGCCCCATGCTCGGTGGTGACCGCAGCCGCCTGGAGCTGGCCTACTCGCTGCAGTTCACGCTGCGGGGCACCCCGGTGCTGCGCTACGGCGAGGAGATCGGCATGGGGGAGGACCTGACCCAGGCCGGCCGGTACGCCATCCGGACGCCGATGCAGTGGTCCTATGCGACCAACGGCGGGTTCAGCGACGCCGAGCCGATCCGGCCCGTGATCAGCAAGGGCGAGTGGGGCTTCGAACAGGTCAACGTCACCGCGCAGCGGCACGACCCGGCGTCGCTGCTCGCGTGGTTCGAGCGGATGATCCGCACCCTGCGGGAGAGCCCGGAGGTCGGCAACGGCACCTGCGCCTGCGTGGACCAGCCGCTGCCGCCGGGGGTGCTGGTGCACCGCGCCGACGGCCCGACCGGCTCGATGCTGTTCCTGCACAACCTCGGCACCGACGACGTGACGGTCGATCTGGGCAACCTGGCCGGGGACACCGACCATCCGAACGAGGTCTTCGCGAATCAGGAGTACGACGAGGTCGGCGACTTCACCGCGCTGCGCCTGTCCGGGTATGGGTACCGCTGGATCCGCCTGCGTCGCGGCGCCGCTTAGGACGGCGCTCAGGGCGTCGGGAAGGACCCGGGGAGCACCGGGCGGCCGAAGTGCCAGCCCTGGCCGAGGTCGCAGCCGAGGGCGGCGAGGCGGGCCGCCTGGTCGGCCGTCTCGATCCCCTCGGCGGTGACGGTCATCTGCAGGGTGTGCGCGAGCCGGATCACCGTCTCCACGATCTGCTCGTCGACGTGGTCGCTGGCCAGCGAGCGGATGCCGGCCATGAAGGCGCCGGCCAGCTTCAGCCCGTGCACCGGCAGGTGGCGCAGGTAGGCGAGGTTGGAGTAGCCGATGCCGAAGTCGTCGATGACGATGCGCACGCCGAGGTCGGCGATGGTGCGCAGGGTCTGGATCGGCTGGCCGGTGGACTGCATGAGCACCGTCTCGGTCAGCTCCAGCTGCAGGTTGGCCGGGTCGAGGCCGGTGTCGGCGAGGGCGTGCCGCACGTCGTCGAGCAGCCGCGGGTCGGTGCACTGGCGCGGTGAGACGTTGACGCTGATGAGCAGCGGCGTGTCCGGGTGGGCGCGCTGCCAGTCGGCGGCGACCCGGCACGACTCGCGCAGCACCCAGCGGCCCAGCGGGTGGATCATGCCGGACTGCTCGGCGACGGGGATGAACGTGTTGGGCGAGACCGTGCCGAGGTCCGGGTGCCGCCACCGCAGCAGCGCCTCCGCGCCGCGCAGGCGGTTGTCGGCGAGGGCCACAAGAGGCTGGTAGACCAGCTCGAACTCGCCGCGGTCCAGGGCGCCCGCGAGCCGGCCGGTCAGCCCGTAGCGCAGCACCTGCTGGGCGTTGCGCTCGACGTCGAAGAGCGCATAGCGCGCCCGGCCCTCCTCCTTGGCCAGGTAGAGGGTGGCGTCGGCGGCGCGCAGCAGTTCTTCGGGCGCGGCGCCGCGGCAGGGCTGCTCGACGATGCCGATGCTCGCCGACACCGACAGCTCGTGACCGTCCAGCCGCACCGGCTTGCTGAGCTCGGCGAGCATCGCCTCGGCCAGCTCGGTCAGCTGACCGGGCCCCTTGCTGTCGCGCACGACCACGACGAACTCGTCGCCGCCGACCCTGGCCACGAAGTGCCCGGCGCCGTTGACGCAGGCCCGCAGCCGGTCGGCGAGGGCGACCAGGAGCCGGTCGCCGGAGCCGTGCCCGAGGGTGTCGTTGATGGTCTTGAACTCGTCGAGGTCGAGGAAGCAGACCCCGATCCGGGCGCGGTTGCCGGCCGCGTCGAGGGTGTCGACGAGGTGCCGGTGCAGCAGGACCCGGTTGGGCAGCCCGGTCAGCGGGTCGTGGTGGGCCTGGTGGTGCAGCTCCAGCTGGAGGCTGTGCTCGGCGTCGGTGAGCGCCCTGGCCCAGGCGCGGCGGATGCGCTCCTGGTCGTCGAGGATGCGCTGCCGCCCGGCGCGGGTGAAGCCGGCCGCGACGGCACCGAGGATCACGCCGATGCGGTCCTCGTCGGGCAGCTCGCCCGCGGCGGCGGGCAGCCCCGCGAGCACCGCGATCGTGCGCTGCAGCGCATCGGGGCTGGACAGGCCGACCTCGACGAGCGCGGACCCGACGGCGGCCGCTGGGGCGGGCTCGAAGGGCTTGGAGCGCAGCACCTCGGCGAGCAGCCGGACGAACTGGTCGAACCGGCTGCGCAGCGCCTCGGCGCCGAGGTCGAGATAGCTGGTCTGGCGCACGGCGGCGACCCACCGGTGCGCGAGTTCGGACAGCGCAGGCTCGATGAGCGCATCGTCCCGGCCGTCTTCGGCGGTCACCGCATCACCCCTGGCGCGAAGATTACCGTGCCGGGAGGCATTGAAGAATCGACGCTCAGTGCCGTGATCCAGCCGTTTCGGTGAGGCCCGCGACGAAGCGCGTCAGGAGCTGGGCGAACGTGGCCAGGTCCGCGGGGGACCAGTCGCCGGTCGCGGCGGCGAACCTGGCCCGGCGGGCCGCGTGGACCCGCTCGGACAGCGCCAGGCCGTCCTCGGTGAGGACCAGCAGCGACCGCCGCCCGTCGCCCTGATCCGCCTCCCGCCGCAGCCAGCCGGCCTCGACGGCGGCGGCGACGAGCTTGCTGGCACGGGGCTGCGCCACGTCCAGCGCGGCCGCCACCGACATCACCGTGGCCCCGCCGCCGGCAGGAGCCGCGGAAGCGCCCTCGACGGCAGCGGAAGCGCCCTCGACGGCGTCGACGACGTCGAAGACGGCCGGATCGACCCCGCCGGTCGGTCCGCTGCGGGCGAGCGCGCGGCGGGTCTGGCTGCGCCGGATCGCGACCATCGCGGCCTCGACCGCACCAAGTGCATCATGCATAATCTTTGTTATCTACATTCCTTCGACATGTACAGGGGGACTCCATGAAAGCAGAGGACCGGCCGATCGGCCACTGGCTGCGCGAGCTCGACCGCCGCATCGAGGACGCGTTCACGTCCACCCTGGACGCGCGGGGGCTGACCCGGCGGCACTGGCAGGTGCTCAACGGGCTCGGCCCGGACGATCCGTTCTGGGGCCCAGGGGAGCGGTCCCACCCGGAGGTCGTCGCCGACCTCACCGCCCGTGGCTGGACGACGCCGGACGGCGCGCTCACCGCCGGCGGCGAGCGGGCCCGGGCGGAGATCGCGGTGGACGTGGCCACGGTCCGCCGGCGGGCCGCCGAGGGGATCCCGGACGAGGACTACCTGACCACCGTGCGCACCTTGGCCCACATGGCCGGCAACCTCAGCGGCGGATGACGGTGTGCCGGGCGATGGCGCCGATCGTGCGCGGGGTCAGCGTGCCGTCGCCAAGACCCAGCTCGATCAGGTCGTCGAAGACGGCCTGCCGGCGGTCGGCGGCGCGCACCGCGGCGTTGACGATCCACTGCCGGCCGCCGAGCAGCGCCGCCGCCCTCGAGTGCCGCAGGTGCCGGCCGAGCCGCCCCTGGAACGCGGCGGCGTAGCGGCGCCCCGGCGCGTCCCCGGCCGCGGCCGCACCCGCCAGGGCGCCGGACAGCACCGCGTAGAAGATGCCCTCTCCGGTGAACGGGTTGATCAGCGACATGGCGTCGCCGGCGAGCAGCAGCCGCCCGCGGGCCGGCGGCGGGCGCCGGGTCGACAGCGGCAGGTGGTGCGCGCGCAGACCGCCTGCCGCGGCCACGTCGACGTCCGGCAGCAGCGCCGCCAGCCGGTCCAGCAGGTGCGCGCGGGAGATCGACCGGCCGTGCAGGACCTCGCCGTAGCCGATGTTGGCGGTGCCGTCGCCGATCGGGAAGGCCCACGCGTAGGCCGGCCACTCCCGCGACGCCGTGACGATGCGCTGCTCCACCGGGCCCGCCGGAGCGGGTGCGTATCCACGGATCGCGAGGGCCAGGTGGCCGGGGCCGTTCGGGGCCTGCCCGAGCGCCTTGCGCACGACCGAATACGCGCCGTCGGCGCCGATGACCGCGCCCGCCGACACCACACCGTCCAGCACGACCCGGGCGTCGCGTTCCTCGACCCGGCGCACGGTGTGGCGCCGCAACACCGCGCCCGCCGCCACCGCCGCGGCCACGATCCGCTGATCGAGCTGAAGCCGGGGGATGGTGTACGTGGGACGCGCGTGCGCCCTGGCGACGGCTCCGCCGGCGGGCCCGACGAGCCGTAACGCCGGCACCGGCGCGTATCCGGCCTCGACGCCGGTCACACCGAGCCCGGCGAGCACGTCGAGGGCATGCGGCGCGATCCCGTCGCCGCACGGCTTGTCCCGCGGGAAGTCGGCCTTGTCCAGCAGCAGCACGCTCGCGCCGGCCCGTCGCGCGGCGAGCGCGGCCGACGCTCCCGCCGGCCCGGCACCGACCACCACGACGTCGAACTCGTCCATGGCACAAAAGCTAGCGACTGTCCGGGACGGTGTGCACGCCCGCAGCGGAACCCTTCGACTTGAGCATCATGATGAACGCCAGGACGCGGGCGACCGCGCCGAAGAACTCGGCCGGGATCTCGTCGCCGATGTTGCAGGCCCCGTAGAGCGCCCGCGCGAGCGGCACGTCGGAGACCATCGGCACCCGGTGCTCGTCGGCGACCTCACGGATCTTCAGGGCGATCACGCCCACGCCCTTCGCCACCACCCGGGGCGCGCCCTTCGTCGGGTCGTACCGCAGCGCCACCGAGACGTGCGTCGGGTTGACCACCACGACGTCGGCCCTCGGCACGTCGGACATCATCCGGCTGCGGGCCATCTCGTGCTGCCGCTGCCGGATCTGGCCCTTGACGTGCGGGTCGCCCTCGGACTTCTTGTGCTCCTCCTTGACCTCCTCCTTCGACATCTTCAGCTGCTTGTTGGTCCGCCGCTTCGCCACGAAGTAGTCGGCGAAGGCGAGCACCAGGCCGGTCGCCGCGGCGACCCGGATCACCTCGAGCACGGTGTCGGCGACCAGGCCGATGATGGTCTGCAGCGGCATCGCCGTCGCCCCGAGCAGCGTCGGGATCAGGGTCTGCATCGTGTTGTAGACGACGATGCCCAGGATGACGACCTTGGCGAGGGACTTCACGGCCTCCCACGCGGCCTGCCCGCCGAAGGTCTTCTTCAGGCCCTTGAGCGGGTTGAGCTTCTTGAAGTCCGGCTTCAGGGTCTTCGTCGCGGGGCGCAGGCCGCCCTGGGCGGCGGTGGCGAGGATCGCGAACACGAACAGGCCCACCGTGATCGGCGCGGCCAGGATCACGATGTCCTTCACGCCGGTCTTGAACAGCTCCAGGGCCTTCGCCGGCTCCGGGTCGACCATCGCCTGCGTGCTCCGGGTGAACAGCTCCTGGGTCCGCGACATGATGTTGCGGGCCGTCATCGGCAGCAGCATGCTGGCCAGCAGCACCCCGCCCCAGGCGCCCAGATCCGGCGTGCGGGCCCGGGTGCCCTCACTGCGCGCCTTCCGCTTCTTCTGTTCGGTAGGCTCCTCGGTCTTTTCACCCGCCATCAGCGGCCGAGTGCCCCCTCGATCGTCCGCATCGACCAGCCGACCGCCGACAGGTACGCCTTGGCCAGATCCGCCGAGGACACCGGGGCGCTCGCCAGGGCGTGCTCGTCGGCGATCTCGTACGCCCGCACGATCGACAGCACCTGGCCGAGCCGGCCGTGGCCGTCGACGAGCGCGTCGGCCACCTCCACGGTCAGCGGCAACCGGTTCACCAGCTCAGCGACCGGCTCCGAGATGAGCTCGGCGACACCGGCGAGCAGCCCGATGGTGAACGCCGCCTCGCCCTGCAGCCCGAGCCGTTCCGCCACCGTCTGGCACAGCCGGGCCCGGGCCATCGTCGTGGACAGCTGGTCCTCGGTCGCGGACTCCGCCACGTCACTGACCAGCATCAGTGCCGCCCACTGCCGGATCTTCGCCGAGCCGAGCAGCACGACCGCGTCGCGGACCGAGGCGACCTTGCGCGGCAGGCCGGACGCGGCGGAGTTCGTCGCCCGCAGCACCCGGTAGGACAGCGCCGGGTCGCTCTGCACGATGGTGGACACCTTCGCGAGGTCGGCGTCCTCCGCGGTGACCGCGCCGAGCAGCTCCAGGCGGCGCAGCCGCGACGGTGACAGCGCGACCGCCGTCAGCACCTGCGGCCGGCCCACCGCGTAGCCCTGCAGCAGGTCGAACCCGAGCCGCTGGGCCAGCAGGATGTGCTCCTCGGACTCGACCCGCTCGGCGACCAGCTTGATGCCGGGGTATCGCCGGCACCGCGCCACCACCTCGGCGAGCTCGTCGGGTTCGCGGATGAGCAGGTCCAGTTTCACGTAGGAGGCGAGCCCCAGCAGCCGGTCGTGACCGAGGCCGAACACGAAGTCGTCGAGGGCGATCTCGTACCCCTGCTGCACCAGCCGCGCGGTCCCGGCGAGCACCGCGTCGTCGATCTCGACGGTCTCCAGGATCTCCAGGATCGCGTGGTCCGGGTCGAACGGCAGCGGCAGCTCGCCGACGAGGAAGTCGCGGGTCAGGTTGATGAAGCACCTGCGCCCGCCGACGAGCTGCTCGAGGCCGAACTCGGTGAAGGCGTTGACGATGACCTGGCTGGTGGCGTACGCGGTGCGCCGGGATGCCTCGACCTCGTCCGCGGCACCACGGAACAGCAGCTCGTAACCGACGACGTGGCCGGACCAGTCATAGAGCGGCTGCCGGCCTATGTGGACGAGCTGCGTCGAGTCGGGGGAGGTCGTTGCGGGCTGCACGCCCCAACGATCGGCACGGGGCGCTGCAACCAAAGGAAAACCCTCAGAACTACCCGTTCGACACCGATCAGGGGATCGCGTCACATCAGAAAGACGGGGAGAGCGTGCCCAAACACCTGTCGCAGTACGTCGTGCCCATCGGCATCGTGATGATCATCCTCATGATGGTCGTGCCGCTGCCGGCCTTCCTGCTGGACACGCTGATCGCCGCGAACATCACCCTGGCGCTCGTGATCGTGCTGGTCAGCATGTACGTGAAGCGGCCGCTCGAGTTCTCCTCGTTCCCCTCGCTGCTGCTGATCGCGACCCTGTTCCGGCTGGCGCTCAACATCAGCGCGACCCGGCTCGTGCTCACCGACGGCTTCGCCGGCGCCGTCATCGACGCGTTCGGCCACTTCGTCGTGGGTGGCTCGCTCATCGTCGGCCTCGTCATCTTCCTCATCCTGTTCATCGTCCAGTTCATGGTCGTCACCAAGGGTGCGGAACGCGTCGCGGAGGTCGGCGCCCGCTTCACCCTCGACGCGATGCCCGGCAAGCAGATGGCGATCGACGCCGACCTCAACGCCGGTCTCATCGACGAGGCGACGGCCCGCAAGCGGCGCACCGAGATCACGTCCGAGGCGAGCTTCTACGGCGCCATGGACGGCGCGTCGAAGTTCGTCAAGGGCGACGCGATCGCCGCGATCATCATCACCCTGGTCAACCTCATCGGCGGCTTCGCCATCGGCATGCTGCAGCGCGGCATGTCCCCGGCCGACTCGATCGCCACCTACTCGCTGCTGTCCGTTGGCGACGGCCTGGTCTCGCAGATCCCGGCGCTGCTGCTGTCGGTGGCGACCGGCCTGATCGTGACCCGCTCCGCCAACGACGGCGACATGGGCGCCACGGTCAGCAAGCAGCTCAGCCAGAACCGCCGCGCGCTGCAGATCGGCGGCGGCGCGGCCCTCGCGCTGTGCCTCATCCCGGGACTGCCGAAGCTGCCCTTCCTGCTCGTGGGCGCCGCGGTGCTGATCATCGCGCAGCGCCTGCCGAAGCCGGTCAGCGAGGCCGACCAGCAGGCCGCGGCCGCCGCCGAGGCCGAGCCGCCACCGCCGGACCCGACCGAGACGCTCCTCGGCGAGATGCGCGTCGACCCCCTGGAGCTCGCCCTCGCCCCGGACCTCGTCGACCTCGTCGACGCAAGCGGGGGAGACCTGCTCGAACGCGTCCGGGCGCTGCGCCGCAAGGTGGCCCTGGAGCTCGGCATCGTCATGCCGCCGGTGCGGACCCGCGACGACCTGGAGCTGCCGCTGTCCACCTACGCGGTGCGCATCAGCGGCGTCGAGGTCGGCCGCGGCCAGGCCCCGCCCGGCACGGTCCTGGCGATCGGCGACGGCCTGGAGTTCCTGCCCGGCCGGGCCGGCGTCGAGCCGGTCTTCGGCCTCGCCGGCAAGTGGGTCCCGGCCGAGTTGCGCCACCAGGCCGACCTCACCGGCGCCACGGTCGTGGACCGGGCCTCGGTCATCATCACGCACCTGGCGGAGATCGTCCGCGTGCACGCCAGCCGGCTGCTCGGCCGCGAGGACGTCCGCGCGCTCACCGAGATCGTCAAGCGCACCCACCCGGTCGTCGTGGAGGAGCTGACCCCGGCGGCGCTCAGCCTCGGCCAGGTCCAGCGGGTGCTGCAGACGATGCTCGACGAGGGCGTGCCGATCCGAGACCTCGTGCGCATCTTCGAGTCGCTGTCGCTGCAGGCCAAACAGTCCACCGATCCGGACTCGCTGGTCGAGGCGGCGCGTGCGTCGCTCGGGCCGGCGATCGCCTCGCGCTACGCCCACGACGGCACCCTGACCGCGATCACGCTCGACCCGCGACTCGAGCAGCAACTGCTGGAGTCGTTGCGCCCCACCGACAGCGGGCTGCAACTGCTGATCGACACGGCCCGCGCCGAGTCGATGCTCGCCGACCTCACCAGAATCACCGAACTCGGCGAGGAACGCGGCACCAGCCCGGTCCTCGTCTGCTCGCCGCAACTGCGCAACGCACTGCGAAAGCTGGTGTTGATGGCGCTGCCGCGTTTGCCGGTTCTGTCTTACTCAGAGATCGCCGGGAGTACGCTGCGGATTGAGACTATTGGGGTGGTGAATGGTGCCTACCCGGTTGCTGCTTGAGGGTCGTGACCTCGAAGAACTGCTCGCGCAGGTCCGCGCCGAGCACAGGCCGGACGCTGTCATCGTCTCCGCCGAGAAAGTGCGCACCGGTGGAGTCGGTGGCCTTTTCGGCACTCAGAAATATGAGCTGACGGTGGAGGTCCCGGATGCCGCTTCGACAACTCAATCATCCGGCCGGCCCGCCCGCCAAAACGACACGCCGAATCGTTCGCTGAGTATTCAGGATCTGGCCGCGATGGCGGATGCCGCCGAGGCGCAGGGCCGGAATCCGACGTTCGCCGACGTGCTCGCCGGCGCCCGGGACGGCGGCCCGTCCCGGGCAACGGCCGCCGCCGGCCCGCCGCGGCCGCCGGCGGCCGACGGCCCGTCCCGGCCGGCCGCCCCGGCCGACGCGGCCAACCGGCCGCGAAACGTGGCCGACGCGGCCAACCGGCCGCCGACCGCGGCCGACGCGTTGCACCGGTTGCTGGGCGACGCGGCGCCCGCCGAGGCAGCCGGGGGCACGCCCTCGGTGCGCCCGTTCCGGCCGGCGGCGAACCAACCGATCGCGAAGCTCGGCGTGCGGCAGGTCAACGCCGACCCGCGCTTCGAGCAGCGCCCCGAACCACCGCAGCCGCAGCGGTATCAGCCGCCGCCCGTCGATCCCCGTGGGATGCCGTGGGGCGCCCCGGGCGACGGCGGCAACCGGCCCGAACAGACGCGGATGGACCCGCGAAGGCGCGCACCACAGCGCCCGAACCCGCCCCGCCCACAGCTGTCCGACCTTGACACCGAATTCTGGCAGGAGTCCTCAATGCCTGTTGAAGCCACCGCCACCGTGGAGAAGCCGCGGACGCCGGACCAGAGTGAACGGCTGGCCGGCACCTACAACCCGCACACCGCGGCGCCGGCCGCCGCGCAGGCGACGGAGCGCGCGGCCCCGGCCGCGGCGCCCGC